>CAYVJG010000020.1:0-46750 GCA_964451785.1 uncultured Flavobacteriaceae bacterium | reverse complement strand
ACCAATTGCGTTTCTTGTACTCGAGGTGGGAATCGAACCCACACTCCCGAAAGAACTGGATTTTGAATCCAGCGCGTCTACCAATTCCGCCACTCGAGCAGTAATTATTGCGAGGCAAAAATAAACAATATTTTTAAATCACAACAAAATAAAGATAAAAAATTTAATCATGATGAAAATAAATTTCTAAATTTGCAAACTCAAATTGAAATGTAATTTTAATAGCTTTTAAAGCCTAGTTCAAAATGCCTACAGATCAGTCTAATGTAAAGATTTTTGCTTGTACACAAAGCGAAGAATTAGCAAAAAACATTGCTAAAGCCTACGGAATAGAAATGGGAAACGTCATCATTTCAACCTTTAGCGACGGTGAATTTCAACCTTCGTTTGAAGAATCCGTTCGGGGGTCGCGTGTTTTTATTATCGGTTCTACCTTTCCTAATACCGATAATATCATGCAAATGTTATTGATGTTAGATGCCGCAAAACGCGCATCAGCCACTCATATCAATGCCGTAATTCCTTATTTTGGATGGGCTCGTCAAGACCGTAAAGATAAACCACGCGTACCTATTGCTGCAAAACTCATTGCTAAGATGATCGAAACAGCAGGAGCTACACGTGTAATCACCATGGATCTTCACGCCGATCAGATTCAAGGTTTCTTTGAGACTCCGGTTGATCATTTATATGCATCAACCATCTTTTTACCACACTTAAAAGCATTAAATTTAGATAACTTAACCATCGCCTCTCCTGACATGGGTGGTTCAAAACGCGCTTATGCCTATTCAAAAGCCTTGAGTAGTGATGTTGTTATTTGCTATAAACAACGTGCCAAAGCCAATGTGATTTCGCATATGGAACTCATCGGTAATGTTGAAGGCAAGAATGTTATCATTGCAGATGATATGGTTGACACTGCCGGCACCTTGACCAAAGCTGCTGATTTAATGATAGAACGCGGCGCTAAAAGTGTACGTGCCATCTGTACACATGCCGTATTATCAGGGCAGGCCTACGAGCGTATTGAAAACTCTAAGTTAGAGCAACTTATCATCACCGATTCTATTCCATTAAAACAAGAATCAGATAAAATTAAAGTTGTATCTTGCGCCCAATTATTTGCTGATGTGATGCATCGTGTTCACGAACATGAATCTATCAGCTCACACTTTTTAATGTAACACTCCCTTCTTCAAGGAGTCATAAACTGAAGAATTATTTTTTATAACTTTTAATTATTAAGAAATGAAGTCAATTGCGATCAAAGGATCTAAAAGAGAAAGCGTAGGCAAAAAATCAACTCGCGCCTTACGTAATGCTGAAATGGTACCTTGCGTATTATACGGAGGAAGCGAAAAAGTCATTCACTTTTCAGCATTAGAAAAAGATTTTAATGGTTTGGTGTACACTCCTGACGTTCATACTGTCAAATTAAATATTGATGGTACTGAAGTTAATGCTGTCCTTCAAGACATTCAATTTCACCCGGTAACTGACGCTATTTTACACATGGATTTCTATCAATTCAATGATGAAAGTCCTATCACTATGACCCTTCCTGTTCACACTACCGGTGTAGCAAAAGGTACTAAAACTGGTGGTGTATTACAATTCAACATGCGTCGTATGGACATCCGTGGTTTAGTAAGCAAAATGCCTGACTTTATTGAGGTTGACATTACTAATCTCGGGATAGGTGACAAACTTCACATTTCTGAAATCACTAATGATGATTACGAAATCTTACACGACGATGACGAAGCTGTATGTTTAGTTATTGCGCCTCGTAACCTTGTTGTCGCTGCTGATGAAGAAGGTGAAGGTGAAGGTGAAGAAGCTGCTGAAGCTCCTGCTGAAAACTAAGAAAACCTTAATTTTTCTACTAAAAGCATCCCCTATTGGCGGATGCTTTTTTAGTTTTGTATCTTGTAATTTCTTTAGAGAAGTATCTATTATGAAAAAATTTCTCATTGTCGGCTTAGGTAATATTGGTCCTAAATATGACAACACACGTCACAATATTGGATTTAAAATTATTGACCAACTCGCCAAAGAAGAAAATCTTTCTTTTGAAGCTGTAAAATATGCTGATCGCGCGGTTTATAAACACAAAGGAAGAACATTTATTCTACTCAAACCTACCACTTTTATGAACCTCAGTGGGAAGGCCGTTCGCTATTGGTTAGATAAAGAAAATATTCCTGTAGAAAACTTATTGGTTATTGTAGATGACCTCAATCTCGACTATGGCTCCATTCGTCTTAAAAGTCGTGGTAGCGCTGGCGGGCACAACGGGCTTAAGGATATTGAACAAAAATTGCAAACCTCGGCTTACAGTCGTTTTAGATTTGGCATTGGCAATAGTTATTCAAAAGGGAAACAAATCGATTTTGTACTCGGTCAATGGAGTGATGAAGAGGAAAAATTAATGCCTGAACGTCTCGAAAAATCAATTGCCTTAATCAAATCTTTTGGCTTAGCCGGGCTCAATATTACGATGAATAGCTTTAATGGAAAGTAAATTGCGTTAACCTGTCTTTATGGCTATCTTTAAAAATTTATATTTTTAAGCAGAAAACTCATAACTTACTTTAAATTTGTAAGCAAAGGAAAGGAGCACTTTTACAACAGATCAACTTTAGATTTTTCAATGTATTTTAGTCAAGATAAAACAGACCTGAACCTCAAACAACCCACAGCCATCACTATTGGCACCTTTGATGGGGTTCACATTGGCCACCGCAAAATTATTGAACGCCTGGTAAAATCAGCTCAGCAGCACCATCTAGAGTCAACTGTATTAACCTTTTTTCCACATCCGCGAATGGTATTGCAACAAGACGTGGGCTTAAAACTCATCAATACCATTGATGAACGTATTGAAATTTTAAAGAATACAGGAATAGACAACCTTATCGTCTATCCATTTACCAAAGAATTTTCACGCTTAAAAGCTCAGGAATACGCTGAAGATATCTTGGTTAAGCAACTCAAAGCCAATCGCGTTATCATTGGTTATGATCATCATTTTGGGCGCAATAGAACGGCCGACATCAATGATTTACGTCGCTTTGGAGAGGATTATCAATTTGAAGTTGAAGAAATTCCTGAACAAGATATTGAAGATGTAAGCGTCAGTTCAACTAAAATTAGAAAAGCTTTAAATGTAGGCGATTTAGAAAAAGCTAATCGCTATCTCGGCGCCCCTTTTATGCTAACCGGAACCGTTGTTAAAGGTCGACAACTCGGTCAAAAATTAGGGTATCCCACCGCTAATTTACATATTAAAGAAACCTACAAACTCATTCCGCGTGGTGGCGTGTATGTGGTCAAAGCCAACATTGACAACCGCGAATATTATGGGATGATGAACATTGGCACCAACCCTACTGTAGGCGGTAAAGAACAAACTATTGAAACCCATTTCTTTGACCTCAACCAGTCTTTATACGGCAAAAAATTAAAAATTGAGTTACTCAAACGCATTCGTAGTGAAGAAAATTTTGCTAACACCAAAGCGTTAATTGAAGCGATGAAAGCCGATGAAGATTTTTCAAAATCCTTTATAAAAACCTACAAATCAATGTAATCATGATTAACAATTGGCTCTTTAAACGCATTGATAACAGTGCGCTAATTGTTTTTCGTATCATTTTTGGACTACTTATTGCCGCACAAGCCTGGGGCTCGATTTTAACGGGATATGTGCAAAAATACCTCATCACTCCGGAGTTTACCTTTTCGTTTATAGGATTTGACTTTATCCAGCCTTTGCCGAGTGTGTTGATGTATGTTTTTTATGGCTTCATGGGGCTTTTAGGAATTGCCATTGCCGTTGGCTACCGCTATAAATTGAGTATGAGCTTATTTACTGTATTGTGGGCTTATAGCTACTTGATGATTAAAGAAAGTTATAACAATCACTACTATTTACTACTTCTGCTCAGTATTTTCATGTGTATCGCTCCTGCAAATCGCTATTTTTCAATAGATGCAAAGCAAAACCCTAACTTACGTCAACTCACAATGCCGCATTGGGTGCGTTTGTGGTTTATTGTCCAAATGACTATCGTTTACACCTTTGCGGCCTTAGCTAAATTATATCCAGATTGGCTAGATGGCAGAATGGCCGAAATTTTACTCCAATCAAAAGCCGACTTACCCATTATTGGTTCTTGGTTGCAACATACGTGGGCCATACACACCCTTACTTATTTTGGCATTCTATTTGACTTGCTTATCTCGCCATTACTCCTGTGGAAACCAACGCGAAAAGTCACTTTTATAGCAGCTATTTTCTTTCATTTATTCAACAGTATTGTCTTTCAAATAGGCATCTTCCCCTACCTCGCTTTAGGTTTATTTATCTTCTATTTTCCGCCACAAAGTATTAAACGAATCTTCTTTAAAGTCAAACCTCAAGCTGAAGCTTACTTGCCTAAAACGCCTTCTAATCAGAAATCGCTTATAGTTGTTTTTTTAAGTCTGTGGTTTATCGTTCAACTTTTTTTACCGATTAGACACTGGTTTATCAAAGGCGATGTGTTGTGGACAGAAGAGGGACATCGCTTGAGCTGGCGCATGATGTTGCGCAGTCGATCAGGGCACAACACCTTTAAAATTGTCAATAAAACTACCGGAGATACTAGTCTAGTTAAGCAAAGCAAATACCTCACCCCAAAACAAATACGCGCCGTCGCCACAAAACCCGACATGATTTGGCAATTTTGTCAGCGCTTAAAAAGAGAATACGCCCAAAAAGGACAAGACATCGCGATTTATGTCACGCCATGGGTCAGCATTAATGGCCATCGCTCACAGCTGCTCATCAGCCCTAATACCGATATGGCGCAAGTAGATTGGAACTACTTTGGGCACAACAGTTGGATTTTGGTTCATAAAGACTTTAATGACAAAAATAGGCCTTAGCTTATCTTCTAAATAAACATGAGATAACAATAAAACCCACTGCACAGGCAATGGGTTTTTATTAAATTGATAAATCTGCATCAATGATTTATACCGTATAGATAAATTAAATAGTCCAATTTCGACTTTGTCTCATTGTACTAGTAATTTATGGTCCACGGTATTATACCTACAAAAGATATTATAAATCGGACTAAAAAATAATTCTAATTGGTATTACATTACGAAACACAATTTTCAGAGACTAAAATTAATAGCCTGGATTTTGGTTTAAGTTTGTATTAATACTGAGATCTGTTGCCGGAATAGGCATTATATTTCTAAAAGCTTCGGTGGTTGTGCCTGCAGGAACACCTCCTTTAAACTCCCAAATACCATTTGTAGAAAACTGTTCAAATCGAATCAAATCTGTACGGCGTTTAGCTTCCCAATAGAGTTCGCGTCCGCGTTCATCTAAAATAAAAGGTAAAGTTAAAGCACTAGCGGTTATATTATGGCTGGCATCTCCATAAGCGCGCTCTCGCAATTGATTTACTAAATCAACAGCTAGGTTAGTATTTCCACCACCGCCGCGTAGCGTAGCTTCTGCATACATTAAATAAGCATCCGCCAAGCGGAATAAAGGAAAATCTGTATCGACAAAATTCCCTGTTGGATCTGATCCGGGATTACCGTTAACATCTACGTTTTTATATTTTCCTATAGCGTAGCCGTCTGTAAAGCTAGACACATTATGGATTTCTTTAGATTGACCATTTGTATGAAACATGGCACGTTGATCTTGTGTCAATTCGCCATTTGGAAAAATATCGACAAAACTAGGCGTTGTTCTAAATCCGGCCCAACCGCTATTAACGCCATAATCAGACGGATTCATACTACCTCCTATCGCAGCGTGAATAATAAATGAAGTTGATCCATAGGTTTGTGAATACATGCCATTAGAACGAATAGGGAAAATGATTTCATTCTGGGCACCATTGCGATCATTATCAGCTAAAAATAATTTTTGATAATCATCAACAAGACTGTAGCCACCTGTATTGATAAGTTTATCGAGATAAACAACGGCATCATCATAACGGGCTTGACCGGTATACACCTCTGCGTTTAAATACAACTTAGCCAATAAAAACCATACCGCTCCTTGATCAGCACGACCGTATTCATTTTGTCGAGGCGCAACAATTTTACTTTCTATAGCGAGCAATTCACTTTCTACAAAGTTAAACAAATCAGCTCTGCTTATCTGTTCTGGCATAAAAGCACCAATGGGATCTTCTTCAGTAACAAACGGCATGTTTCCAAATATATCAAGCCCGTGATAATAAGCTAGAGCGCGGATAAATCTAGCTTCATAGCGAAATTCTTGAATGTCTGTTTTTAATGATTCCTCAACAGCACGTGCCTCTAACTTATCTGTAGTTGTTTGTCTTAAAAATTCATTTGTCAAAGACACTTGATACATAATTCGCGAGTACATGGTGCGTGTATATTCGTTTCCCGAAGTCCAAACTTGCGCGTGTAAATCGCGAACTGAACCGTCATCCCATCCAATAATCGCTTCGTCAGTAGTGAGTTCTTGCACTTCAAAAAGCAAGCGGATATATTGAGAGAATCCTTCATCTAGCCCTTGTAAATCTGGAGCACCAGCAGGTCCTTGTTGACCGCTAAGCGCAAAACCTGCATAAAGTTTGGCTAAAAACGATTCATAGGCTCCCGGTTCTTCAAACACTTTATCAGCTGTTTGTCGTGAATCTTCGGGTTGTAAGTCTAGGCTATCACTGCACGAGCTTAAGAGCACTACACTAAACAACACAACTAATATATTTTTGATTGTAAATTTCATAATCGTCATTTTTTAGAATGAAACATTAAGCCCGAGCACATAACTACGTGTACGCGGATAAAGGTTATTATCAATACCACTATCAACTTCTGGATCTACACCACTGTAATCTGAAATGGTAAACACATTGGTTGCGGTAAATGAAGCGCGGATATTAAACTTATCTCCAGGAAAGAGGTAAGAAAGCGACACATTGTCTAACTTGACAAAATTTGCTTTTTCAACATAGTAGTCTGAAAACATCTGACTAGACACAAAATTGGTCTTTAAAACACTAGGATTCAAATTTGAGTAATAGGGTGAAGGATTAATTATTCCTGAATTAATAAATCCATTACTAGAGGCTGTATTATTGTAGACATAATTGTTAAAGCTTCCTCTCAAAGTAAAACTCAAATTGAAATTTTTATAAGACATATTACTGGTCAATCCCATAAAATAATCTGGAGTTGCCTTTTTGTAAGGGCGTTTATCGGCTTCCGTAATTTGACCGTCATTATTTTGATCTACATACGCGCCTTCAATTGGTTTTCCGGCATCGTCATAGTCCTGTTCAAACACAAAGAATGTAGAAGGATCATAGCCTTTTTTCCAAATTTGAATGGTGTTCCCTACACCGCCGCTAATACCGCCTTTAGGGATAAAGAAATTTGGATTTTCACCGAGCGACAATTTAGTGATTTCTAAATCTTGAAATGAAATATTATAGCTCAAATCCCAAGTAAATTTATCGGTGTCTATCACCAATCCATTTAAGCCTATTTCAACACCTTTACTCACGGTTTGCCCTACATTAGTGATGATGCGATCTGAAAGATTGGCCCCTGCAGGAACAGGAACTTCTGCTAATAAGTCACTAGTCTCGCGATAATACACATCAACCGAACCATTTAAGCGATTATTCAAGAAACCGAAATCTACCCCAGCGTTATAGGTTGACAATTCTTCCCATTTTAAATTAGCATCGTAAGCCTCTGGCCGCAAGGTGTGATAATAGCTGTCTCCAAAAGGATATTGCGCGCGAATTTGTCCTTGGGTATAGATGCCAAAATAACCGTAATTACGCCCTATGGCATTATTTCCGGTTACCCCATAACCTGCTCTGATTTTTAATGCACTAAGTACATCAGAAGTTTTTAAGAAATCTTCTTCTTTTAAATTCCAACCCACTGAAACCGATGGAAAAGAACTCCATTTATCAGCAAATCGCGAAGAGCCATCATAGCGATAACTGGCTGAAAGTAAATATTTATTATCAAATGAAAAACTGGCACGAGCAAAATACGATTCTAGTGAATTGCGATTGCGCGATGTAGGATCGGCTAAAGTGTCATTTGAATCGGTATAAACACGATTACTCAAGATAAAAAACTCTTGGTATGAATGTCCTGCCGTCACATCAACTTTCAACTTATCAAATGTTTTGTTATAATTAAAATACACATCGAGCAGTTGATTGCGATTAAAACCTGAATAATCATTCATATAAGGAATATCTTGCAAGTTTGCCGCCGCGTAAACAGGTCGCGTTTGTAAGCCTTCTAACTCTGAATAATCTAAACCGGCATTAACTGTAGCCTTTAATTCTGGTAAGAACGGGAATCTATATTCAGCTTTAAAGTTTGAAATCACACGTTTATTAGTAGCCTTATTGTGATTGAGTTTCAGTAGAGCCAAAGGATTTAAAGTCGCTTCGGTTTGCGGAACAATCTGCCCCTGGTCATTTGTGCGATGGAATTCAAAAAAGCCACCAAAAGGCAATGAATCGTCGTATACATTTTGCGTAGGATCAAACTCAATTGCTGCGCCAATAGCACCTTGATCAGCAAAATGGTTAACGTCTATATTTCCTTTGACATTCAAATCTAATTTCAAATTATTGTCAAGCAAAAATTGTGTCATCGATAAGTCAATGCCATTGCGCTCGTAGGCATCTTCTTTCAACACGCCTTTTTCAGAGGTGTGGTTGTAATTAAATCGAAAATAAAAATCATTAAACCCTTTACTTACCGTCACATTTTCAATGTGTTTTATTCCAGTTTGATAGATTTTCTTTTGCCAATCTGTATTTGCATTACCCAATAACGCAAGATCAACACCCTGCTGATCAGCCAATAGGGTTCTAAATTGATCTGCATTTAAAACATCAACATAATCCGCAACTGTTGACACCCCAAGCTTAGCATCTATATTCACTTTCCAATCTTGGTTTCTACTTCCGTTTTTAGTGGTAATTATCACAACGCCATTTGACGCTCTAGAGCCATAAATAGCAGTTGCCGCAGCATCTTTGAGTATTGTAAATTCTTTAATATTCTCAGGATTAATAGCACTTAATTGATTACGCACTCCTTGCGTACCTCGCTGATCTAACGGCATGCCATCAACAACAATTAAAGGTGAATTATTAGCTGATAAAGAAGAGCCTCCACGAATGCGAATAGATTGACCTTCTCCTCCTACTCCGCCACCACTAGAAGTAATGCGAACACCTGCTACTTTTCCAGATATCAACTCTGTAGGTGAGACAATCGCTCCTTTATTAAACTCTTTTGTACTCACTTGACTATAGGCTCCCGTAGCCTCGGCTTTATTAGCCGAACCATAGCCTATAATGACCACCTGATCAAGTGCCGCTACACTTTTTTGCAGCTGTACATCTATTTGTAATTGTCCTGCATATACAACTTCTTCTTTTTTAAATCCTATAGACGTGTAAACAATAGTATCTTGAGGCTCAATATTCTGTAAAGTATATTGTCCATCAAAGTTTGTTACCGTTCCTACAGTAGAGTTCTTAATCATAATATTGACTCCAGGTAAAGGGAGCCCATTATAATCAGTTACGGTTCCTTGCACCTGCTCTTGCGCAAAGAGCATCGAGGGCATAAGCATACAGCTCAACAGGATGCTTATATATAACGTTTTCATAAGGTTTAAGTTGGTTTAATGTTAATAAAAAGTAACTTATATCTTCTCTTCAGTGTGTAAAGTTAAACAAATCATAACCACACCTCACAACCTTAAGTTTACTACAACGTTTTCGTGTTGATAAGTTTCGTAATTTTAACACATTTCCTCGTTATTTGAAGTTATTTTTGAGTTACCAACCGATGAAGTTTTACTTATGAAGCGCCAAATCACCTTAAAATCAATAGCTAAGGAACTAGATGTATCTATATCAACGGTATCAAAAGCGCTAAAAGATAGCCCTGAAATAGGAAAGGAAACGAAAGAACGCATTCAAGCTTTTGCCAATTATTACAATTACAGACCTAATAATATTGCGCTGAGCTTAAAAAACAAACAAACCAAAACCATCGGGGTAATTATTCCTGAAATCACACATCACTTCTTTACTAAAGTTGTCAAAGGCATTGAGTATATTGCTAATCAACGCGGCTATAACCTTATCATTTGCTTGTCTAATAATTTATTAGAAAAAGAGGTTTTAAATTTCGATTTGTTGGGAAGTGGCAAAACTGACGGCTTCATTTTATCTGTGGCCAAAGAAACGCAACTCAAGCAAAATTACAGTCACCTACAAAAACTAATTCAACAAGAAACCCCTCTGATAATGTTTGACCGCATCATCAATGAGATCAATTGTGACAAGGTAATCATAGACGACATCATTGCCGCACAAAAAGCCGTTCAACACCTTATTAACAACGCCGGTAAACGCATTGCCATCATCTCGACTAAAGATTATATCAGTGTGGGAAAACTACGTACCCTAGGCTATATAGCTGCTTTAAAGCACAATGGGATTCCTGTAAATAAAAAGTATATCTTAAAAATTGATGACCATAAAGACCTCTCTCAGCAAATCACCAAATTTTTAAGTACAAACAAGGCTATAGATGGTATTTTTGCGGTCAACGAAAAATATGCCGTTAACGCCATAAAAATTCTACAGAAACAAGGCCGAAAAATCCCTGAAGATGTCTCTGTAATTGGGTTTACGGATGGCGATATATCAAAAAATTTTATTCCCGGACTCACTACAGTTAATCAACACGGTGAAAAAATGGGCCAAATTGCAGCTAATTTGCTCATTGATCAGATTGAAAGTCAGGCAAAAGACCTCCCTAAAATTCCTTCAAAAACGGTTGTCATTGACACCACCCTAACCATTCGCAATTCTGTTAAAACTTAAAATAATTTGATTTTTATCAATAATTTGATTTAGATTTACCACATCTCAACTTATATCTTCACTTCACTTTAATAAAGTTGAGATAAGTCTTTGCACTTATCGCACTGCTAATTACGCAACACGATATGCAAAAACGAAAATTAAGTTTTTGGGAAATCTGGAACATGAGTTTCGGTTTCCTAGGCATCCAATTTGGATTTGCCTTACAAAACGCTAATACTTCGCGAATTTTTGAAACACTGGGTGCCAATGTTTCAGACATCCCTATTCTGTGGATTGCCGCTCCCGTTACGGGCTTAATTGTACAACCGCTTATAGGTTATTTTTCTGACCGTACTTGGACCAGATTAGGCCGTCGACGCCCTTATTTTCTCATCGGAGCCATTTTGTCGTCAATTGCCTTATTTATAATGCCAAACTCCCCTACTTTATGGGTGGCGGCAGGCACTTTATGGATAATGGACGCCTCCATTAATATTTCTATGGAACCATTTCGCGCTTTTGTCGGTGATAATTTACGTGATGATCAACGCACACTTGGGTTTACCATGCAAAGTTTCTTTATTGGACTTGGAGCCGTTGTGGGATCATTGCTACCTTATCTGCTTACAAATGTATTTAATTTGTCCAATACAGCGCCTGCTGGTGAAATTCCCGATTCAGTAACTTGGTCATTTTACATCGGCGGAGTCGCTTTTATTTCCGCTGTAGTTTGGACGGTTTTTAAAACTAAAGAGTATTCTCCCGAAGAACTCGAAGCCATAGAACTCGCTAACCGCAGTAAGGCAACGACTCTACAAGCTGACACGGATACCGTTTCCACTAAAAAACAATTAACAGCTGGCATCAGTATGATTATTGCCGGCTTATTAGTATCTTATTTTATCCATTTTGAAGGCTGGAAAGCTGAGCTTTACATCCTGTTTTTAGGACTGGCAGCTACCGGAGTATTATTCTGCATTACCGCGCTATTAAGGCGCAAACATATCCAGAATGGATTTACAACTATTCTCACAGATATGCTAACTATGCCACAGACCATGAAACAATTGGCCTGGGTGCAATTTTTAACTTGGTTTGCCCTATTCAGCTTATGGATTTACACCACCGCAGCCGTTACAGGCCATGTTTTTGGCGTTTCTGACACTACTACTGAAGCTTATAACGACGCTGCCGACTGGGTCACCGTCATGTTTGCCGTTTATAACGGTGTTGGAGCTGCTGTTGCTTTTTTACTACCTGTTCTATCGCGAAAATTTAATGACAAAATTACCCACCTGATTGCCCTGACGCTTGGCGGAATAGGTATGATTGCCATTTATTTTGTAACGACAAAAACAGGACTATTATGGACCATGGTTGGCGTTGGTGTTGCCTGGGCAAGTATTTTGTCCATTCCTTATGCCATTTTATCAGGTAGCTTACCCGCAGCTAAAATGGGCTATTTTATGGGCGTATTCAACTTTTTTATCGTCATCCCACAAATAGTCGCCGCAACTATACTCGGCTTTTTAGTGCACCACTTTTTCAACGACCAGCCTATTTATGCGCTAATCATCGGCGGAATCGCTATGATTTTAGCAGGCATTCTCACCCTTAGAGTTAAAACTTCATAATTTAAATTACAGACTATGCAACCCACAAAAGCAATTATATTCGATTTAGATGGTGTACTTGTCAACACTGCTCGCTTTCATTTTAAAGCGTGGAAAAAAATAGCTAATACCCTCAATATCGAGTTTGATCACCCTCAAAATGAACAACTCAAAGGCGTGAGTCGTGTAGATTCACTTCAAAAAATATTGAATTGGGGGAATATTGAGCTCTCTGAGTCTGAATTTGAGCAATTGATGCATAAAAAAAATGCCGATTACCTCACTTATATAAGTCAACTCACAAAAGCAGATATCTTACCTGGCGTTTCTCAAACGCTTTCATTTTTTGCTGCTCACAATATCCCTTTAGCAGTAGGCTCAGCTAGTAAAAACGCACGGTTTATACTAGAAAAATTAGGTCTTACGCCAGCCTTCAACAGCATTGTTGACGGCACTGATGTCACCAAAGCCAAACCCGACCCCGAAGTGTTTTTAATTGGTGCCAAAAAACTGGGCGTTGCTCCAAAAAATTGCATCGTGTTTGAAGATGCTGTAGCTGGCATTCAAGCCGCCAAGGCAGCCGAAATGACCAGTATCGGAATCGGGAATGCCGAAGTGCTACACGAAGCCGATTATAACTTCACTGATTTTACTGAAATCACTACCGAATTTTTACAAAAACTCATTACGAAATAGAAAAAAGATGAATCAAGATTATATCAAGGCCGATGCATGGTCGATTATAGAAGAAGGATTTAATGCCGAACGTGTCGAAGCTTCAGAAAGTCTTTTTAGCTTAGGGAATGAAGCCATGGGGCAGCGTGCCAATTTTGAAGAAACCTACACCGGAAACACTTTTCAAGGCAGCTACATTGGCGGAGTGTATTATCCCGACAAAACCAAAGTGGGTTGGTGGAAAAATGGCTACCCCGAATATTTTGCCAAAGTACTCAACGCTCCCAGCTGGATTGGCATTGATATCAAAATCGACGGGGAAACGCTAGACTTGCATACCTGTAAAAAAATAGCTCATTTTGAGCGCAAATTAGATATGCAATCTGGTATTTATACGCGCTCTTTTGAAGCTACTTTGCCCAATAACGCCGTTGTTAAGGTAAAAGCCACACGCTTTTTAAGTCTGGTGCACGACGAACTCGGCGCAATCAATTATGAAATCACTCCGTTGCACGGTGATGCTTCCATCGAATTTTCGCCTTATCTTGACGGTGGAATCACCAACCAAGATACCAATTGGGATGATCAGTTTTGGGAAACTTTAAGTATTGATTCAGACCCCACAAATCAGCGTGCTTTCATAACTTCTAAAACCTTAAAAACAGAATTCAATATCTGCACCTATATGCAGAACGCCTTGTTTATCGGCAATAAACGCCAAGATGCAGCTTTTGAAACAGCACAAACGGATAGCAAAATCACCTTTACCTACAAACCGCTCAAAGTGTGTAAAAATGAAACTATTACCCTTGAAAAACGCGGCGGATATGTAACCGATATGCACCACCCGAGCACTGCTCTTCGCGAAGCCTCCACAAGTCTCTTGGATCGGTTGGCACGGACTAGTTTTGCAACACTTAGCGAAGCCCAAGCTCAAGCCTGGGGAGCGGTTTGGAAAATGGCAGACATCAGCATTGAAGGCGATGTCAAGGCCCAGCAAGGCATTCGTTTTAATATCTTTCAGCTCAACCAAACTTACCTCGGTAAAGATGCGCGATTAAATATCGGTCCGAAAGGATTTACGGGCGAAAAATACGGCGGAAGTACCTATTGGGATACTGAAGCTTATTGCATTCCTTTTTACATGGCCACCAAACCACAAGAAGTGGCACGCAACCTGCTGACTTACCGTTATAATCAGCTCGACAAAGCCATTGAAAATGCTGAAAAACTCGGCTTCACCAACGGAGCAGCACTTTACCCAATGGTAACCATGAACGGTGAAGAATGCCACAATGAATGGGAAATTACTTTTGAAGAAATTCACCGCAATGGCGCTATAGCTTATGCCATTTATAACTACACCCGCTACACCGGTGACGAAAGTTATATTTCGGAAAAAGGACTGGAAGTTTTAATCGGCATTGCTCGATTTTGGCAACAACGCGCCACTTTCTCTACCGCTAAAAATAAATACGTCATTCTCGGTGTCACCGGTCCTAATGAATATGAAAACAATGTGAACAATAATTTTTACACCAACTACTTGGCACAGTGGTGCATCAATTACACAAAAGAAAACATCGAAAAAATCAAGGAAAATCACCCTGATGATTACCAACGTATCCTCAAAAAAACCAAACTCACTCCTGAAGAATTAGAAAAATGGACAGCCGTTGCTCAAAACATGTATTTTCCTTATTCCGAAGAACACCAAGTGTATTTACAACAAGATGGATTTCTCGATAAAGAACTGATCAAAGCAGCCGATTTAGACCAAGTTCAGCGCCCTATCAATCAACATTGGAGCTGGGACCGCATTCTGCGTTCGCCTTACATCAAACAAGCCGATGTCTTGCAAGGATTTTTCTTTTTTGAAGACCAATTTAGCCGAAATGAGCTCGAGCGCCACTTTGATTTTTACGAACCTTTTACTGTACACGAATCTTCCTTATCGCCTTGTGTACACGCCATTCAAGCCGCTTTGCTCGATCGTATGGACCAGGCCTATGCCTTTTATTTACGCACTTCGCGTTTAGACCTTGACGATTACAACAAGGAAGTGAAAGAAGGCTGCCACATCACCAGTATGGCCGGCACCTGGATGAGTATTGTACAAGGTTTTGGCGGAATGCGCATGAAGGAAGGTCATTTGTCTTTTAATCCTAAAATTCCTAAAGCTTGGCGAGCGTATTCTTTTAAAGTCAATTTTAGAGGACAAACCATTAAAGTAGATGTGACTCAAGATTCTACTCGTTTCACCTTAGAAGGAACCAAAGAATTGACGATTTTTATCAATGGAGAACCACAAAAAATTGTTCCTACGCCTGTGGAAATATAAATCCCTTAAGTCTAATTATTATGAAAAATCTATGCTTTAGCTTATGCTTTGCCTTACTGTGGATAGGCTCCACCTCTGGGCAGACCTTAACTTCTCCCGACGGAAATTTTGAACTTTCTTTTTCACTTTCTGCAAAAGGAGAGCCTACGTATCAGCTTTCCTATAAGGGAGAACTCATCGTAAAACCCAGCAAACTCGGATTCAAATTTGAACGCAAAACCACTGAATTAGCCTTTTCTAAAATGACCAAAATAGATCAAAAAAAGGCAACTCTATTTACTAATTTCTATTCAGGGTTTAAAGAACCCGATGTACAGCGTGCTTCTTTTGATGAAAATTGGACACCGGTTTGGGGCGAAGTTTCAAGCATTCGCAATCATTACAAAGAAATGGCGGTTACCTTAAATCAGCCTGCTACCAACCGTCAACTCCTTATTCGGTTTCGATTATTTAATGACGGATTGGGATTTCGGTACGAGTTTCCGCAACAAGACAACCTGACTTATTTTGTGGTTGAAAATGAGAAAACGCAATTTGCTCTAACCGGCGATTACAAAGCTTTTTGGATTCCGGGTGATTACGATACGCAAGAATACGATTACACCATTTCTAAACTCTCTGAAATTCGCGGGTTGTTTGACAAAGCCTATACGGCTAATGCTTCGCAAACTTCTTTTTCAAAAACCGGTGTACAAACGCCTTTGTTACTCAAAACCGACGAAGATGTGTATATTAATATTCACGAAGCCGCACTCATTAATTACCCGGCTATGAATTTAGAATTAAACGACACCACCTTTGCCTTTAAAACTCATTTAACGCCCAATGCTTATGGCGATAAAGCTTTTCTCTTAGCGCCTTTTAATACTCCTTGGCGAACTTTAATCATCAGTGATGATGCACGCGATATTCTGGCCTCAAAACTAATTTACAACCTCAACGAACCTTCAAAAATCGAAAACACCGATTGGATTAAACCCATAAAATACGTTGGCGTTTGGTGGGAAATGATTACCGGGAAAAGCACCTGGTCCTACACCGATGATTTTAAAGCTGTAAAACTAGGCCTTACCGATTACAACAAGGCTACCCCCAACGGCAGACACGGCGCCAACAACAAACACGTAAAAGACTATATAGATTTTGCGGCCAAAAATGGATTTGATGCTGTGTTGGTTGAAGGTTGGAACGAAGGTTGGGAAGACTGGTTTGGACACCATAAACGCAAGGTGTTCGATTTTGTAACCCCTTACCCCGATTTTGATGTAGATGGCCTTCACCAGTATGCTAAAAGTAAAGACGTGAAAATTATTATGCACCACGAAACCTCTAGTTCGGTAAGAAACTACGAACGTCAACTCGATACAGCTTACCAATTTATGGCTGCCAACGGCTATGCCGCGGTAAAAAGTGGTTATGTAGGCGATATTATTCCCAAGGGATATTACCACTACAGCCAGTTTATGGTCAACCATTATTTGTATGCGGTAAAAAAAGCGGCCAAATACCAGATTATGGTGAATGCACACGAGGCGGTACATATGACCGGTTTGTCTAGAACCTGGCCCAACTTACTGGCACAAGAATCAGCTAGAGGAACCGAATACCAAGCCTTTGGCGGATCTAAACCTAATTTGGTGACCATCTTGCCTTTTACCCGCCTTAAAGGAGGCCCGATGGATTATACACCCGGTATTTTTGAGATGGATGTAAGCAAACTCAACCCGAACAACCATTCGCATGTCAATGCTACGATTGCCAACCAACTGGGCTTATACCTTACCATGTACAGCCCTCTTCAAATGGCCGCAGATTTAATTGAAAACTACCAACGTTTCCCGGATGCTTTTCAATTCATAAAAGACGTTCCGGTGGCTTGGCAAGATTCAAAATATTTAGAAGCAGAACCTGGCCAATACATCACTGTAGCGCGCAAAGATAAAAACAGCAACAACTGGTTTGTAGGCAATGTAAACGGCTATCACAAACGCACAACTACGCTAAAACTGGATTTCTTAGACAAAGGCAAAAAATACCGTGCAACGATTTATGCCGACGCCAAAGATGCCAACTACAAAACCAATCCGCAAGCGTACAAAATCACGGAAAAAACAGTGACAAGTCGCTCCAAATTGACCTTAACCTCTGCCCCGGGCGGTGGGTTTGCTATTAGCCTTATTGAACTAAAATAACCTAAAAAACTATGAAAAGACTATTTATTATAGCCTTCGCCCTTTTTACGTTGGGAAATACCTTTGCCCAAGTCAAAAAAATTCAGCCGCCTTTTTGGTGGGCCGGCATGGAACGCTCTGAAATTCAGATTCTCTTTTACGGCAATCAGCTTGCCGATTATCAGGTGCAAATCCGTGAAGAAGTGCCGATTACCGGTATTATTCGTACCGAAAACCCGAATTATGTTTTTGTTTCCATAGAAACCAAACATCTAAACCCAGGGAAACTACATTTTGAGTTTTTAAAGGAAGGAAAGATCGCTTTTTCACAGACCTACACCTTGAAAGAACGTCAGAAAAATTCCGCTCTGCGCGAAGGTTTTGACAGCAGCGATGTCATTTACCTCCTCATGCCCGATCGTTTTGCCAATGGAAATCCTAAAAACGACAAGGTAAAAGGCATGACCGAAGGCGTAAATCGTCAGTTAGAAGGCGGACGTCACGGGGGCGATATTCAAGGAATTATTGACCATTTAGATTACCTCAAAGATTTGGGCATCACCGCCATTTGGAGTACACCTCTGCTGGCTGATAACGATTCGACTTATTCTTATCACACCTATGCGCAAAGCGATGTTTACCAAATCGATCCGCGGTTTGGCACCAACAAACTGTACCGCAAACTCGCCGATGAGCTACACAAACGCGACATGAAACTCATCATGGATTATGTGACCAACCACTGGGGACGCGAAGGCTGGATTTTTCAAGATTTGCCTACTTATGATTGGATTCACCAATTCCCCGGCTATGCGCAGTCTAACTACCGTATGGAAACACAATACGATCCACATGGGTCAAAACGCGATTTTAAGTATTGCGTAGATGGGTGGTTTGTTAAAACTATGCCCGATTTAAACCAAAGCAATCCGCTGGTGCTCAATTACCTCATCCAAAATGCCATTTGGTGGATTGAATATGCTGATCTTGACGGATTTCGCGTAGATACCTACAGCTACAACGACAAAGAAGGCATTGCTAAATGGACCAAAGCTGTGATGAACGAATACCCTAACTTCAATATTGTTGGTGAAATATGGATGCACGATCAAGCACAAATTGCGTATTGGCAAAAGGACAGTAAAATTGGGGCCATACAAAGCTATAACAGCCATCTGCCATCGGTAATGGATTTTACACTTCACGATGCTATTGGCGTTATGTTTCATGAAAAAGCAAGCTGGAATACAGGAATGATTCGCGCCTACAACAATTTTGTAAACGATTTTCTTTATCCCAATCCTCAAAATCTATTGGTGTTTATGGATAACCACGACACCAATCGCTTTAATGAAATTTACGATCAAGATTTTGACACTTACCGCCTCGGGTTGAGTCTGGTTTTGACCACACGCGGGATTCCACAGCTTTATTATGGCAACGAAATAGGAATGCGTGGCGAAAAAGCTAAAGGCGATGGCGATATTCGTCGTGATTTCCCCGGAGGTTGGGCCGGTGATGACAACAACGCTTTTACTGCTAAAGGCCGAACAGAGCTGCAGAATACGTTTTTTAATTTCACCAAAAAACTACTCAACTGGCGAGAAACAGCCGATGTTATTCACAACGGTAAACTTTTGCAATACCTGCCGCAGAACAATGTGTATGTCTATTTTAGATATGATGAAGACCAGCGTGTCATGGTGATTCTGAATAACAATGCTGAAGCTCAAACTCTACCGCTCAATCATTATGCAGAAGGATTGGATAAGGCTACAAAAGGGCATGACATCATCTCCGGAAAAACAATTCAACTTAAAGATGAATTGACAATTGACGGCAAAACACCTATGATTATAGAATTAACTAAATAAGAGTTCCTGTTCAGATGAAAAAAATACTCCTATACTGTCTTTTGATTAGTGCTGTGGTAGCTTGTAAAAACAAGACGAAAACCGCCAATATCAGTCCAGATAAACCGCAAGACAGCCTTGTATTGCCACCGCTATCCGATTCAATTATTGCGCAAGCCGTCATTTATGAGGCCAATATCCGCCAGTATTCGCCAGAGGGAAGTTTTGCGGCTTTTACCAAAGATATTCCTCACCTCAAAGAACTCGGGGTCGATATACTTTGGGTGATGCCCATTTATCCGATTTCTAAACTAAAACGCAAAGGTCCAGACGGAAAATTCGCTTCGACCATCAAAGATTCCGTTCAGCGTTCTAAGGTGCTTGGCAGCTATTATGCCGTGTCAGACTTTACGGCCGTCAATCCTGAATTTGGAAGCCTACAAGATTTCAAAAAGCTTGTAAAAACGGCTCACAAAAATGGAATTTATGTGATTTTAGACTGGGTGCCAAACCATACGGGTTGGGACCATAAGTGGATTACAAAACACCCCGAATACTACACCCACAACGCTGCAGGAGAAATCACAGATCCTTTAAATGATGCCACCGGAAAAAGTATGGGATGGACAGATGTGGCCGACCTAAATTACGACAACCAAGAGATGCGTCAAAAAATGATTGCAGCTATGAGCTATTGGGTTAGCGAGCAAAATATTGATGGCTTTCGCTGTGATATGGCATCGATGGTGCCTACAGATTTCTGGGAAACAGCCATTCCCAAACTCCGTACCATCAAACCGATTTTTATGTTGGCTGAATCTGATGCTACTGATATTTTAGAAGATAACTTGTTTGACATGGGCTACGGATGGAAAAATTTTCACATGAGCAATGCCCTGGCACAAGGCAAAAAAAATGGCCTAGATTGGATAGCGCTTCAACAGAAAATAGATTCTATTTATGCCGAAGATGATATCCTAATGAACTTCACCTCTAATCACGATGAAAACTCTTGGGCTGGCACAGTCACAGAACGCCTAGGCGATGCTGCCGAAACTTTTACAGCTCTGAGTTACATGCTTCCGGGCATGCCGCTGATTTACTCCGGTCAGGAATACGATTTAAACAAGCGACTTGCCTTTTTTATGAAAGATACGATTCCGCACCACATCGGTCAGTTTTATGATGTTTATCAAAAACTCGGGCAACTCAAAAGAGAAAATTCGGCATTGGCCAGTGGGAAACAACCGGCTAGTTTTGCTTTTATCGACAATACCACTCCCCAAAAGCTCATCAGTTTTGAACGTGCTAAAGCCGGCCACAGCATTGTTTTTATTGCCAATATCACCTCTCAACCCCTAGAAACCGCTGTTTCGGCAGAAGGGAATTTTAAACGGTATATGCAAGGACAGCCTGTTGAGTTGAAAAAAGGGCAACAGCTACAATTAGACCCGTGGGAATACATGATTCTTGTGCGTGAATAGTAATTTATTTGTAATTGAAATTGCTATTTACATAAAATAAAACGTAGCTTTTTATGTTTTTCCTAGAGAAAAGTACAGTAATAACTAGAGCTTTAGAGCTATTTTTGCTTTCTAAGTATTACTAAAAAAATTAATAGCAATTTCAAAATATTTCATTTACTTTTGACGACCAAAACATTATTAAAAATAAAATTTAGTATTTGTTACCTTTTTTGAAGAGAAACTTAACAAATGATAAAGTTTTATTTACTATAACTTGAGATCTTAAGCATAAAGTGCTTATAACATCTCAGAAAACAATAACAAACTAATATGCTTTTAATTGCCGACGGAGGATCGACCAAATGTGATTGGATATTACTAGATGACAATGGAGAACAACGCCTCAAAACTCGTACAAAAGGGCTAAACCCTGCTGTTTTTGATTATGACGTTTTAATACAACGTCTCACCGAAAGTAAAGACTTAACAGAAGTTAAGCTCGATGTAACTCGAGTTGATTTTTATGGAGCCGGTTGTGGTACAGACATTCCATCAGGGAAATTACAACGTATCATCGAAGAAATGTTTCCTAATGCAGTTGTAACCGTCCAAGAAGATATGATGGCTGCCACACTAGCAGTTACCACTGAGCCAGGAATCGTTTGTATTTTAGGTACGGGCTCTAACTCTTGCTATTTTGATGGCAAAGAGGTCCATTCAACAGTTAGTTCACTGGGTTATATCTTGATGGATGAAGGTAGTGGTAACTATTTTGGTAAGCGTCTTATTCGCGACTATTACTATAAACGCATGCCTAAAAAGTTAGCTAAAAAATTTGAACAACAGTTTGATTTAAATGCTGACGAAATTAAACGAAATATCTACAAAGAGGAAAACCCCAACACGTATTTAGCGCATTTCGCTGAATTTATTTTCACCTCTAGTGATCAAAATCTCGAAGGTTATTTTTACAAACTCTTAGCCGATGGAATGGCTGAATTTGTAAAGTGCCGTGTACTGTGCTTCCCTGAAGCGCAAAATGTACCTGTTCACTTTGTAGGCTCAATTGCTCATTTCTCAAAAGAAATTATTACAGACGTACTCATGCCTTACCACCTAAAATTGGGTAAAGTTGTACGCCGCCCTATAGATGGATTGATTGAGTATTACCGCACGCAGGTGTTGACAAAAACAGCTTAAATCCAATTCAACTTAATTTAAAAACTGGGCTTAGAGCCCAGTTTTTTTTTTGTTTGGCGGATTCAAGCCCCACAAACAGAAAAATCAGCTTTTAGATTCTGTAATCTCACTGAATATTCAATATCTTTGAAATTAAATCTGATTTTCATCTTCTGTCTTTATGGCTTCTCTTCTACACACTGCTCCATTTACCATCTACAATGCATCTGCGGGATCCGGAAAAACATTTACCGTTGCGCGTAATTACATTGCTGCCTTACTAACCGACGATGATGAAAAAGCATATCGTAAAATTTTAGCCATAACTTTTACCAATAAAGCGGTAGCTGAAATGAAATCACGAATTATCGATAGCTTAGGTGGATTTGCCTTAGCTGAAATTCCTAAAAAACACCGCCCTTTATTTGAAGCTGTTCAAGAGCTCACCGGCCTTCCTCCTGAAAAGATTCAAGCTAAATCCAAGCACATTTTAAAAACTATTTTGCACAACTACGCCGGCTTTGACATTTCGACTATTGATGGGTTTACGCAACGCTTGCTACGCACCTTTGCCAAAGACCTCAACATTCCTATGAATTTCGAAATCGAGTTAGATACTAAATCTATACTCGAAGAAGCTGTCGATCGACTCATTGCCAAAGTGGGCACAGACAAGCACCTCACCAAAGCGCTTATTGCTTTTGCCATCGCTAAAATTGACGACGATAAGAGTTGGGATATCACAACTGATTTATACAGTTCTGCTCAGCTCTTAACCAACGAAGACAATTATGAATATCTCAAAAAGTTAAGCCATCTCAACCTCTCTGATTTTTCAGATTTTATCAAAAATATAAGTCAGCAACTAAAAGACTTAGCAGAAAAGCGCATCCATATTGCCAATCAATTTTTTGAACTTATAACATCAAAGGGATTAGTCGATACTGATTTTACACGCAGTTACATTCCTAAGTATTTTAAAAAAGCTGAACAACCCAGCACTAAATTAAAAATTGGCACTGCTACTTGGATCAAAAATATTGATTCGATCAGCATGTACAATAAAGGACAAAACGCTGATAAAAAATCACTTATGGACAGCTTGCAACCTCAAATAGCAGTTTGGGTCAAGCAATTTGAAGACTCCATTGGGCAAACCCTATTTTTTAAAGATATCATCAAATCTACTCCGGCACTTTCGCTGATTACAGCCATTGACAAAGAATTGCAAGCCTTGAAAAAAGAGCGCAACATCTTACTCATCTCCGAATTTAATCGGAAAATTAGTAAAAGTATTGCCGGTCAACCTGCTCCTTTTATTTATGAACGTCTCGGTGAGCGTTATGATACCTATTACATTGACGAGTTTCAAGATACTTCCGTTTTACAATGGCAAAACTTACTCCCTTTACTTTCAGAAAGTCTAACTCATCCTCAGGGTAAAGTAACTCTTGTTGGCGATGCTAAACAATCTATTTACAGATGGCGAGGAGGTAGAGCCGAGCAATTTATAGATTTGTGCACTACTGAAAATCCTTTCAGAACAGACAAATACATTGAAACTTTACCTGACAACTACCGTAGTAAGGCTGAAATTGTCACTTTTAACAATGCGTTTTATCAATATGTAGCGCAAACATTAACACATCAGCCTTACCGCGAACTATTTAACGGAGCTGCACAAAACCCTAAACAGTCTGATGGTGGCTATGTGCATATCGAATTTATAGAAGCTAAAAACGAAGCTGAAGAAAATGAATTGTATCCTGAAAAAGTGGTGCAAGTCATTGAACATTTACAAGAAGAATATCCTGACAACTATCCGCTATATAAAGATATCTGCATTTTAGTACGCAAGAAAAAGCAAGGAATAGCCATTGCTAATTACCTCACTGAACACAACATTCCTATTGTTTCTTCTGAAACCTTACTGATCAATAATTCTATTGTTGTTCAGTTTATAGCTACCATTTTAGAGATTTCATTAAACACAACTAACAAATCTTTAAAATTCATCTTATTAAATATTTTACACCAGCGACTTCAACCAGATTGCAACAGCTTTGATTTTATTTCAACTCGACTCGAGCTTGAACATCAAGATTTTTTCGATAGTTTTAAATCCTTTGACATCCAGTTTAGTTTACAAAAGCTTAAACGTTTACCGCTATATGACGCTGTAGAATATTGCCTGCGAAGCTTTAAATTACAAGATGAAGCCGACGCTTATGTACAATTTTTTCTAGATTTTACTTATGACTACACCCAAAGTTACTCGGGGGGAATAGCTGGATTTATAGAACTGTGGAATCGCAAAAAAGACAAGTTGAGCATCATTGCTCCCGAAGGCAGTAATGCGGTGCAGATTATGACCATTCACAAATCTAAAGGACTAGAATTTCCTATCGTAATTTATCCTTATGCCTCCGAAAAAATTGATGATACTAAAATGGATCGTCTTTGGGTAGACATTTCTGAATACAATAGTCAGATTCCATTAACCTATCTCAGTGCAAAAAAGGATTTATCGGCTTACAGTGAAAAAGCAGCACAAGTTTACAATCAATTACTAATTCATAAACAATTAGATACGGCCAATCTTTTTTATGTCGCCTTAACCCGTGCAGAACAGCAACTATACATTCTGTCTAAGTATGATGTCAATTCAAAAGGAGAGGTCAACACAAGTTCTTATGCCGGATTATTAATCAACTTTCTCAAAGAAAAAAACCTATGGCAAGAGGCTGAATTAGCTTATGCCTTTGGAGAGATTAAAGCGCCAAAAGACTATGTAGATTCGCAAAATGACGACAACTTTATCACCACTAAGTACCTTCTTTCTACGGCCCCTGAGAGCCATTCACTCAATCTTGTGACACGCTCAGGTCAACTTTGGGGATCTGAACAAGAACTTGCTATCACACAAGGTAATATTCTTCACGAACTTTTAAAGGATATCGAAAAAGCTGAAGATATTAAACCTGTTTTACTCGAGGCTGAACATAAAGGCTTACTCTTAAAAAACGAACTCGAATCTTACCATAAACAGCTTACTACTCTTGTAACAGATCCGCAATTAGAGACCTATTTCAGTGCCGATTACCAAGTGTTTACTGAAAAAGAAATTATTTATAAAGGCGAGTTTAAGCGTTTAGATCGCCTGTGTCTTAATGATAAACAAGCCGTCATCATTGATTATAAAACCGGAAAGCCTAAAAAAAGTCACGTTACGCAAATAAATTTATACGCCCAGGCTATTACAGCCTTTGGCTATCAAGTCACTGACAAACTTTTAGTCTATCTTGAAGATCAGCCAAAAATAAAGGCCATTGCATAGAAAATATTCTATTTTTGAAACCAAAATAATTGTCGCTCTTATCTTTGGCGACATTAGATAATCATTTGACTGTTAATTTTTAAGCTAAAGTATATGTACAGTAAAAAAATCGAATCTCAGCTACAAGACGAGCTCTCAGCTATCAAAAGCGAAGGACTTTACAAAGCAGAACGTATCATCACCTCTGCTCAAGGTGCCGAAATCAAGATTAGCACCGGTGAAACCGTTATCAATTTTTGTGCTAACAACTATCTCGGATTAAGTGACAATCCTGAAGTTATTCAAGCCGCCAAAGACGCTATGGATACACATGGATATGGCATGAGTAGTGTGCGTTTTATCTGTGGTACGCAAGACATCCACAAATCACTAGAGCAAAAAATTGCTGACTTCTACGGCACTGAAGACACTATTCTTTACGCCGCTGCCTTTGATGCTAATGGAGGTATATTTGAACCCCTATTAACTAAAGAGGACGCTATTATTTCTGATTCTTTAAACCACGCTTCTATTATTGACGGGGTGCGTTTGTGTAAAGCTGCTCGTTACCGCTACGAAAATGGAAACATGGCAGATCTTGAAGAAAAGCTCAAAGCCGCTACAGCTGATGGCGCTCGATTTAAAATTATCGCTACTGACGGGGTGTTCTCTATGGACGGATTAGTGGCTCCGCTTGATAAGATTTGTGATCTAGCTGACAAGTATGACGCTTTAGTGATGGTTGACGAATGCCACGCTGCCGGATTTATCGGCGCTACAGGTCGCGGAACTCTTGAGGCTAAAAATGTGATGGGCCGTGTTGACATCATTACCGGCACCTTGGGTAAAGCCCTCGGTGGTGCTATGGGTGGATACACGACTGCTAAAAAAGAAATTATCGAAATTTTACGTCAACGTTCTCGCCCTTATTTATTTTCTAACTCATTAGCACCAAGTATCGTAGGCGCTTCTTTAAAAGTATTTGAAATGCTTGAAAAAGACACTAGTTTACGTGACAAACTCGAAGAAAATACGGCTTATTTCAAAAAAGGCATCAAAGCAGCTGGCCTTGAAATCATCGATGGCGATGCAGCTATTGTTCCGGTTATGTTACACGATGCTAAATTGTCTCAAGATATGGCAGATGCCCTACTTAAAGAAAGTATTTATGTGATTGGATTCTTTTATCCGGTTGTTCCTAAAGGCAAAGCCCGTATCCGCGTTCAATTATCAGCAGCCCACACCCGTGAGCATCTCGATAAAGCTATTGCTGCCTTCACAAAAGTTGGTAAAGAATTGAATATAATTAAGTAATTTTTAGTAAAAACACTTAAACTTTAGTAAATTTAGTTGCACAGAAGCAATCCAATGCTAAATTTGTATTTGTTAACACTAAAAAACCTTAACATGAAACATCTTTGTAAACTTGCATTAGCCCTAGGATTTATCCTGAGCTTTTCATTTTCAAATGCGCAAAATGCCAATAACCCTTGGGCTATTGGTGTTGGCGTCAATGCGGTAGATTTTTACCCTGTTGGCGAGGCCGCTCCTCAAGGAGATATGTTTAGTCAATTCTTCAAAACTGATGAACACTGGAATATCATTCCTTCAATTTCTAAGCTATCTGTAGCCCGCTATATTGGCAGTGGATTTTCAGTAAAAGTAGATGGATCACTAAATAAAATTAAAAAGTACGGTGATGACCATGCCAATGATTTATCATACTACGCTCTTAACCTCGGAGCTGATTACAGCTTTGGTCACCTCATTTACGGTGATGAAGGCGGTTGGTTTGATCCCTTTTTAGGAATCGGAGTCGGCTCGGCTTGGGTAGATGGTAACTCTGCTTTTACGGGTAATGGTGAGTTTGGTATCAATTTTTGGTTAAGTGATCAAATCGCTCTAACGGTAGCCACCTCTTACCACCACACTTTAGATGATGCTGATGCAGGATATAAGCATTTCCAACACTTTGCCGGAATCAAATTCGCTTTTGGCGGAAAAGATTCTGACGGCGATGGCGTCTATGACAAAAATGACAACTGTCCTGATGTTCCGGGATTAGCTGAGTTTAACGGCTGTCCTGACTCTGATGGCGATGGCATTCCTGACAAAGAAGATGACTGTCCTAACAAAGCTGGCTTAGCCGAATTTAATGGTTGCCCTGATTCTGATGGCGACGGCATTTCTGACAACCTTGATCAATGCCCTACTGAAGCTGGATCTGAAGCCCTCAACGGCTGTCCTGACACAGATGGAGATGGCATTGCAGATAAAGATGACAATTGCCCTGAAGAAGCAGGCCCTGCAGAAAACAACGGTTGCCCGTGGGCAGACAAAGACGGTGATGGCGTAGCAGATAAAGATGATAACTGCCCTGACGTAGCTGGAACAGTGGCTAACAATGGTTGTCCTGATATCCCTACTCAAAAAGTAGTTGAAAAATTAAATACGTTTTCCAAAAGTGTCAATTTTGAAATTAGTAGTGCCAAAATCACTGCTACTTCTAACCAAGCTTTGAAAGAAATCGCTAAAGTGATGAAAAAATATCCAACTGCTAAATTCCATTTAGCCGGATTTACTGACATCACCGGTAGTAAGGCATTCAACGTAAAATTATCTGAAAAACGCGCACAATCTGTTCGCAACTTCTTAGTTAATCAAGAAGGTATCGCAGCTGATCGTTTAACAGCTAAAGGTTACGGCCCTGCTAACCCAATTGCGTCTAACAAAACAAAAGCTGGTCGTGAAGAAAATCGTCGCGTTGAGATTTTGTTACAAAAAGATCGCCAACAACTAGAAGATAAAATTAAATAATCTATTCTAGTAGTGTTTAAATCTATACTAAAACGCCTCAAGAATGAGGCGTTTTTTTATTTTTACAGCTATGCAAACATTCTTAGACGACGTCCTTAACCAATTCGCCTTGCGCCCTGATAGCCAATGGGCCAACACCATCATTGTTCTGCCGAGCAAACGTGCAGGGAGCTTTTTTAAGTACTTATTTAAAACCAAATTACGTTACAACGGCTTTACGCCTGAAGTGTGGAGTATTGAAGAATTTATTGCTGAAATCACTCAGCTTAAGTTGCTTGATAACACCCGTAGCCTGTTTAAATTTTATCAAACCTATATAACACTGACAGATAAGGTTGATCAAGAAGACTTTGACACCTTCTATGGATGGGCACAAACATTGATTTACGATTTCAATGAAATTGACCGCTACAACATCACTACAGAAAAATTCTACAACTACCTCGGTGATGTTCAAACCATAGAACATTGGTCTATAGCGCAACCGCAAACCGAAATGGTTAAAAACTACCTGAAATTTTGGAAACGTTTGCCGGAGTATCACACCCATTTTGTTCACTCCATTTTAGCGCAAAAAGAAGCTTATCAAGGCTTGATGTATAGACGAGCTGCAGCTGAAATATCTACTTATCTCAGCCGCACGGATAAGCAAATAACTTTTGCTGGTTTTAATGCGCTTAACGCTTCTGAACAAATTATTATTCAAAAAATATTAGAAGCCAAACGAGGAGAAGTGTTTTGGGATATAGACCACTATTTTTTTAGTGACCCTCAACACGATGCCGGATTATTCTTACGTCAACACTTCCACAAATGGCCCTATTACTCACAAAGCAAAGCCGATTTTAATTGGCTCCAAAAGCATTACACCCAACCCAAAAACATAACCTGCATCGGTCTGCCCAAAAATATCGGTCAAATAAAATATGTAGGTCGCCTCTTAGAAACAGTTGACCTTAACAATACCGCCGTCGTTTTAAATGACGAAGGCCTTTTGCTACCACTTCTCAACTCCTTACCGTCCAATGTAACTAAGGCTAATGTTACTATGGGATTACCGCTCGCACAAACTCCCCTAGCCTCTTTATTCGAATTAATCTTTAAAATTCAATCTGAAGATCTATCTCGGATTTATTACAAAAATGTGCTTGAACTTATCAATCACCCCAGCATAAGATTGATTATTGACAATACTGATGAACACTTACAAGAACACATCATCTCTAAAAACCTCGTTTTCTTAACCGCTGAGCAAATCTTAAAACTCGCTGCTGATCAATCACGCCCCCTATTAAAGCTATGCCTCACTGATTACACTAGTGATATTCATCGATTTACAACCGCTATGATTGAGCTAACCGAAATTTTACGCCCACAAAATCAGTCTGAGTATGCTATCGAAACTGAATACATTTTTCATTTTAATCGGTTGTTCAAAAAAATAAAAAATCTATTAACCGATAACAACCCCATTCAATCCATACAAGCCCTTGGACGCATTTATCAAGATACTTTAAAAACAGAAACTATAGATTTTAGTGGCTCTCCTCATCAGGGATTACAGATTATGGGAATGCTCGAAACACGCGTGCTCGATTATGATACAGTTATCTTAACTAGCGTCAATGAAGGAGTTTTGCCCGGCGGAAAATCAGCAAATTCATTTATCCCATACGACCTCAAAAAAATGTATGGCTTGCCGACCTATAAAGAAAAAGACGCCATTTACGCTTATCACTTTTACCGATTGCTTCAACGCGCTAAAAACGTTTACCTCTTATACGATTCTGATGAGAGCAGCAATGGTGAGCCAAGCCGTTTTATTACGCAAATTCAAGTTGACAATTTACCACAACACCAACTTAAAAGTATTTTTATTCAACCCAACACCAAAACAATATCTATTGATGCGCCAGTAATCACAAAAACAGAAAAAGTATTAGATATCCTAAAAAAACAAGCTGCTAAAGGCTTCTCTCCTTCAGCGCTTACAAGCTATATTAGAAACCCCCTAGACTTTTACAAACAATATGTTTTAGGCATCAGAGACGAAGAGGAAGTCGAAGAAACTATTGCCGCGAATACCTTAGGAACCATTGTACACGATACGCTCGAAAACTTTTACAAACCTTTTGAAGGACGAGCGCTCACCAGTGCCGATGTCAAAAAAATGGAACCTAAAATTGCAGCAGAAGTCCTAACGCAGTTTCACAAAACCTATGGCAAATCGGCTCCTATAACAACAGGCAAAAACCTGATTACTTTTGAGGTGGCTAAGCGCTATGTAGCTAACTTTCTAAAATCTGAATTAAAACTACTTCAAAAACATAAACTCGAAATACTACATATTGAAAGCGATGCTTTACACCGCCCTATAGAGCTTCCAGAATTAGATTTCCCGGTTGCTATAAGGGGGCGTGTTGACCGCGTTGACTGCCTAGACGGCCTTATTCGCATAGTCGATTACAAAACAGGAAAAGTGGAAACCAAACACCTCAATCTAAAAGATTGGGATGAACTTATTGCAGATTACAAATTTAGCAAAGCCTTTCAAGTGCTCACATATGCCTCTATGCTACAACACAGCAAAAATTACAAACATGTTGAAGCCGGAATCATTTCTTTTAAAAATTTAAAAGCCGGTTTTATGCCCTTTACTCTTGTAGAAAAAGATGAAGACAATAAAACCAAAAAATCTTCTGAAATTGATCAAAATTTATTAGATTTATTCCACGATAAGCTCAAAACGCTCATTTGTGAAATTTTCAACCCCGACGTTCCATTTATAGAAAAAGAAGTTTGACATGCTGAAAAGAAAAACTTACTCCCTTAAAGGCAAAACCGACAAATCTATTCTTGTCGACGTGTGCTTTTCTCCCTCCCATATTCCTAAACCCATTGTCATTTTTTGTCATGGTTTTAAAGGCTATAAAGATTGGGGCGCTTGGAATTTAGTAGCCGAATCTTTTGCCGAAAAGGATTTCTTCTTTATAAAATTCAACTTTTCTCACAATGGCGGCACACCTGAACAACCTATAGATTTCCCGGATTTAAAAGCCTTCTCTGAAGATAATTTATCTATTCAACTCGACGATTTAGAAACGGTAATCGACTGGATTTTAACCACCAAAGAATTTGTCAATGAAGCTAATGTTTCTAAAGTACACCTCATAGGACACAGTCGCGGTGGAGGAATTGTGCTAATTAAAGCTAACGAAAACAAACACATTTCAAAAGTTATAACCTGGGCTGGTGTGAGTGATTATGCAGCGCGCCTTCCAAAAGGAGAACCTCTTGAAGAATGGAAAAATAAAGGCGTACGTTATATTACAAACAGCCGCACTCAACAAGAAATGCCCGTTAAATACCAATTTTACGAAGACTTCATTGCCCAGGCTGATCGTTTTAATCTCAAAAAAGTAATTCGCCATTTACAACATTCCATTTTGATTGTGCATGCACGCGATGACCAAACCCTAAATTTTGACGAAGCAAAACACCTGCACAAATGGGCCAGACGCAGCCAGTTAACACCTATTGACTCTGGCGGACACACCTTTGGCAGCAAACAACCTTGGGACAAACCAGACTTGCCTACTGAACTCCAAGAAGTCGTTGACAAAACAATCACCTTTTTAAAAAAATAATTACTCACACACCCGCTAAACAACAGCGCTTTAATCTGCTGCGCTTTTCTTATTTTAGCCCGAAAATAAAACTTATGAAAGCTGTAATCCTAAACGGAGTCGGCGATGTCTCTCAACTTGAACTTCAAGATGTCAACCGTCCTGCATGCTCTGACGACCAAATTTTAATACATATAAAAGCCTTTAGTATTAACCCTATTGAAGTTAAAACCAGAAAAGGAAATGTCTTTAGTGAATTCCTTTTAAACGACAAACCCAGCATTTTAGGCTGGGATGCCGCCGGTATAGTTGAAGAAGTTGGCAAAAATATCACCACCTACAAAAAAGGAGATGCCGTTTACGGTGTGTTAGGCTTTCCCAAATTTGGTAAAACTTACGCTGAATATAGCTGCACTACCCCCGAAATGGTTCAACCTATTCCCGGCAATTTGAATTTTGCCGAAGCTGCAGCCGGTGCCATTGTCGGCCTAACAGCCTATCAAGCTCTAGCGCATCACGCCGATTTAAAGCCCGGTAAAAAAATATTGATTCACGCCGCCTCAGGAGGTGTAGGTCACCTAGCGGTACAACTCGCCAAGCACTTTGGTGCTGAAGTCTGGGCTACCGCCTCGGCAAAAAAACAGGATTTCCTCAAACAACTCGGCGCAGATCATTGTATAGATTACAAAACTCAAAATTTTGAAGAAATTGCTCAAGATATGGATGTCGTTTTTGATATGATTGGTGGGGAATACATTGACAGATCACTCTCTGCACTCAAACCTGGAGGCTGCATTATCAGCATTCCTTCAGTAAATAATGGCGATGTGGTTGAAAAAGCCGAAGCTAAGGGCCGCAAAGGCGTTCGCTTTATCATGACGACGAACCCTGAGGACCTCCAAGCCATTACCTCGCTCTATAAACAAGGAGCCATGAAACCATTTGTCAGTAAAACCTACCCGCTCACCGAAATTAAAGCCGCTCATCAAGAACTCGAAAACGGTCATGTTACAGGAAAAATAGCCTTGACCACCTCTTAAGCAACAAAAATAATTAGCGGATTAAAAAAAATATTTTGTAGATACATTTTTATGTTTATTTTTGCTTCACCTTAACTATGGGGGATTAGCTCAGTTGGCTAGAGCGCCACGCTGGCAGCGTGGAGGTCATCGGTTCGAATCCGATATTCTCCACTTTTACCTGATTTTACGCAAGTAAAGTCAGGTTTTTTTATCTAAATAATACTGATAAACTAAATTTTAAGACAAACTAATCTATAAATAGCCCACAGTGAAGCTTGAGATTTTATAAAATTGACGCTTGTAGTAGTCTGAAATTTAAGCACTTCTATACAGTGGTTTTTATTCAGTCTAAATAACCTTTCTGCAAGCTTATAACACACTATAAGACAAACACATAGTACTATAAAAACACTTAATTAGAATATTTCTAAATTACATGGTTTTACGGTCTTATAGTCTTATCTTTGCAACACAGAATTAAGTCGTTAGAGGCGAATTAATTTTTTCATTTTCACACCTTAGAAAAAAGACTATGAAATATACTGAAGATGATCTTAAAAAGGAATTGGAAACCAAAGAATACGAATATGGGTTTTATACCGATATAGAATCTGACACCATTCCTCCAGGTCTAAATGAAGATGTCATTCGACTGATCTCCAAGAAAAAGGAAGAACCAGAATGGATGACAGAATGGAGATTAGAGTCTTTTCGTATCTGGAAAGAGATGACTCAACCGAAATGGGCTCACCTTAAAATGGACGAACCCGATTTTCAAGGGATTTCTTACTATTCTTCTCCCAACAAAAAACCAAAATACGAAAGTCTAGACGAAGTTGACCCTGAGTTATTAGATACATTTAGTAAACTCGGCATCTCTCTTGACGAGCAGAAAGCACTCGCTGGCGTTGCTGTTGATGTGGTTATGGATTCAACCTCAGTAGCCACCACCTTTAAAAAGACCCTAGCAGAAAAAGGTATTATTTTTTGCTCTATTTCTGAAGCAATCAAAGAACACCCTGAACTCGTTAAAAAATATTTGGGAACCGTTGTCCCTCAAACCGACAACTTCTTTGCTGCTCTAAATTCAGCAGTATTCAGTGATGGTTCATTTTGTTACATCCCTAAAGGCGTAAAATGCCCTATGGAATTATCTACCTATTTCCGTATCAACAAAGGCGGCACAGGTCAATTTGAACGCACATTACTCATTGCTGACCAAGACAGCTATGTCAGTTATCTAGAAGGCTGTACAGCTCCTAGTCGTAAAGAAAATCAATTGCACGCCGCAGTAGTTGAACTCATTGCCCTTGACGGTGCTGAAATCAAATATTCAACCGTGCAAAACTGGTATCCAGGTGATAAAGAAGGAAATGGCGGTGTACTCAACTTAGTTACCAAACGTGGAATTTGCGAAAAAGGCGCTAAAATTAGCTGGACACAAGTTGAAACAGGTAGTGCGGTAACGTGGAAATATCCTAGCTGTATCCTCAAAGGAGATAACTCAGTAGGTGAATTTTACTCTATTGCCGTCACCAACAATTATCAACAAGCCGATACCGGAACAAAAATGATGCACTTAGGTAAAAACACTAAGAGTACTATTATTTCTAAAGGTATTTCTGCAGGACATTCTCAAAACAGTTATCGCGGGCTTGTGAGCATGGGTAAACGCGCAGAAAATGCACGTAACTTTTCACAATGTGATTCATTATTAATGGGAAATGAGTGTGGAGCGCATACTTTTCCGTATATTGAGGTCAAAAATAAAACCGGCCAAGTAGAACACGAGGCAACGACTAGTAAAATTGGTGAAGACCAAATTTTCTATTGCAACCAACGCGGTATAGACACCGAAAAAGCTATTGCGCTTATCGTTAATGGCTTCGGAAAAGAAGTCTTAAACAAACTGCCGATGGAGTTTGCCATAGAAGCTCAAAAGCTACTAGAAATTTCGCTCGAAGGTTCTGTTGGTTAATTATCAACCACCTCCAATAGGAAAAAAACTCAACTGATGAAAAGAAAACTATTCGCTATTTGCTTACTAAGCTGCTTATTTGTCGCCTGTAAAAGTGATAAAAAAGAACAGAAACAGCCTGTACAATCACAGCAAGAGCAATCAACACAAATTGACAATGATGGCTCTACCGTGTTAATTGGTGAATTTATTTACACGCCAAAAGCCGCGGTGATTAACGGTGATGATTTTATCTACGGCGTTGTACTCGATTCTATGGCTAAAACGTTAGCGCAAAAAGTCGACACTTTTAAGCAAGGTAAATACGAAATGGTCCCTGTAGTCATCAAAGGTAAAATCAGCCCAAATCCTGTAAAAAACGGCTGGGATGAAGTGGTAAAAATTACCAAAATCATCAAAATATCTAAACCAAAACAAAATACAAACTCAGCTATTCGCATCAATAGCGATCAAAAGAAAATTTAGCTATGTTAAAGATAAAGAATTTGCATGCCAACGTTGAAGGAAATGAGATCTTGAAAGGCATCAACTTAGAAATAAATCCAGGTGAAATTCACGCTATCATGGGGCCAAACGGTGCCGGAAAAAGTACTTTAGCTTCCGTTATAGCTGGAAAAGAAGACTATGAAGTTACTGAAGGTGAAATCATTATGGAAGGTGAAGACATTCTTGAACTCGAAGCTGATGAACGCGCTCACAAAGGTATTTTCTTATCTTTTCAATATCCTGTTGAAATCCCCGGCGTTTCTGTAACCAACTTTATGCGTACCGCTATTAACCAATCGCGAAAAGCTAAAGGTGAGCCTGAAATGTCTGGTAAAGACATGCTACAGTTGTTGCGCAAAAATGCAGAATTACTCAACATCGACCGCAAATTCTTATCGCGCTCACTTAACGAAGGCTTCTCTGGTGGCGAGAAAAAGCGCAACGAAATCTTCCAAATGGCTATGCTCGACCCGAAATTAGCTATTCTTGATGAAACAGATTCTGGTCTTGATATCGATGCCCTAAAAACCGTTGCTGACGGTGTAAACAAATTACACCGCGATGACAACGCTTGCTTAGTGATTACACACTACCAACGCTTGCTTGATTATATTGTTCCTGATTTTGTACACATCCTACTCGATGGAAAAATCGTCAAAACAGGCGACAAAAACTTGGCTTTAAAACTAGAAGCTGAAGGATATGACTGGTTAAAAAAAGAGCTACAACAACAAGCTTAACCAACTTTCCTGAATGGCTACACGCCTTTAATCGCTAATGTTTTAACAGAGAATTTAGATTATGGATCTTAAAGAAAAATTAATCGCTTCACACCCAGCTTTTCAAGAAAGCCTTGCCGACGATGCCTTAAAAACAAGACGTCAAAGCGCACTCAAAACTTTCGCTGAAAAAGGCTTCCCTACAAAAAAAGAAGAAGCGTGGAAATATACATCGCTCAAACCTGTACTCAATCACGATTACAGCTTAACAGCACAAGCACAAGCCAATATCTCTTCTGAAGATTACAACGAATTTTTAGTCGAAGGCCTCAATGCGTATAACTTGATTTTTGTGGATGGCGTTTATCAACCGCAATTATCCTCTCCTTCTGAAGGAAAATTTGTAGTTTGCGCGTTATCTGAAGCTTTGCAAAACGAAGTCTACAGCCCTGTTATCAAACAACACTTAGGCCAAATTGCACCGCAAAATGACAGCTTATCCGCATTAAACAACGCCTTTACACAAGAAGGAAGTTTTATCTACCTCAAAGCTAATCAAACTGCTGAAAAAACAGTTCAACTCCTCTACCTCTCTACCGGAAGTGAAGCGGCTTTGTTTACACAACCCCACAACCTTGTTGTGGCTGAAGAAAATGCACATCTTAAGGTTATTGAGCGCCACCAAAGCTTGACTGACAACCCGGTGTTGACCAATACACTCACTGAAATTGCTGCAGACAAATATGCTGTTGTTGACTATTATAAAATTCAAAACGATCGCCACACCGCATCGCTTATTGACAACACCTATTTAACTCAAAAAGGCAACAGTGAAACCTTTGTTCACACCTTTTCTTTTGGCGGAAAATTAACCCGCAACAACGTCCGTGCAGCACAACAAGGTGAATATATCAACAGTACACTCAAAGGAGTAACTATTCTTGAAGATAAACAACACGTCGATCACAATACTTTTGTGCATCACATGCAGCCCAATTGTGAAAGCCATCAAGACTACAAAGGCGTTTTTGACGACCAATCACACGGGGTATTTGACGGCTATATTTTAGTGGATGACATTGCTCAAAAAACTGATGGTTATCAAAAAAGTGACAACCTCTTGCTCAGTGATCGCGCAACAGCTCATGCTAAACCGCAACTCGAGATTTATGCTGATGATGTAAAATGTAGCCACGGTTGTACCATTGGACAAATGGACAAAGAAGCCTTATTTTACTTAAAACAGCGGGGTATTCCTGAAAAAGAAGCCCGTGCCTTGATGATGTTTGCCTTCTCAGGAAAAGTTTTAGACAGTGTCAAAATTCCTGAATTAAAACAACGCATCAACAAACTAATCGCCCTAAAACTAGGCGTTAATATTGATTTAGATGATTAATGATGTTATGAGTGCTATTTTAGATGTCGAAAAAATTCGTGAAGACTTCCCTATTCTTTCTCGCAAAGTCAATGGGCAAGATTTGGTTTACTTTGATAATGCCGCCACTTCACAAACGCCTAAGCAAGTAGTAGCGTGCATAGTTGAGTATTACAACCAGTACAACGCTAATATTCACCGCGGAGTACATGCCCTGTCACAAGAAGCTACAGATTTGTTTGAAGCAGCTCGCGAAACTTTACGTCGACATTTTAATGCCTCAAAACACGAAGAAATCATCTTTACCGCTGGAACAACTCATGGTATCAACCTTGTAGCCAATGGATTTTCCAGCCTCTTAAAAGCTGGTGACGAAGTGATTGTTTCTACTATAGAGCACCACTCAAACATCGTGCCTTGGCAATTTTTGTGTGAACGTACAGGGGCCAAACTCAAAGTTATTCCGATGACTCCTGAAGGGGCGCTAGATTTAGAAGCTTACAAAAACTTGTTTACAGAAAAAACTAAATTAGTTTTTGTCAATCAAGTTTCTAATGCGCTCGGCACCATCAACCCTATCAAAGAAATCATAGCTTTTGCTCATCAGCACGATGCTGCTGTTTTAATTGATGGCGCTCAAGGCGCTCCACACCTCAAAACAGATGTGCAAGAACTCGATGTCGATTTTTACGTGGCTTCTGGTCACAAAATGTGTGGGCCTACAGGAATTGGTGTGCTTTATGGCAAAAAAGAATGGCTTGACAAACTGCCTCCTTACCAAGGCGGCGGTGAAATGATTGATCAAGTCACCTTTGAAAAAACCACTTACGCACCTTTGCCGCACAAATTTGAAGCGGGAACACCTAACATTTGTGGCGCCATTGCTTTTGCTAAAGCTATTGACTACCTCAATGCCATAGGTCTCGATAAAATTGCGGCTTATGAAGAGGAACTCTTGCACTATGCAACTGCTGAACTCTTAAAAATTGACGGTGTAAAAATTTATGGAACTACGGCGCATAAAACCGCTGTAATTTCATTTAATATTGAAGGCTTACACCCATACGATATAGGCTCTATCATTGACAAACTTGGCATTGCTGTTCGCACAGGGCATCACTGTGCTCAACCGATTATGGATTATTACCAAATTCCGGGAACTGCTCGAGCTTCATTGGCTTTCTACAATACCAAAGCCGAAATTGACAAGTTTATCGAAGCCGTAAAACGCGCTAAAACCATGCTCTCATGAAACTACAATTCTTAAGTTTATTACTTGTTTTCTCACTATTTTCGTGTAAAAGCAGTCAACAAAATCAATCTCAAGTGAAACCTCTAGAAAGCGGCAATTTTTCAGTACTATCTATCGAAGGTAAAAATGTAGCTGACAAACACCTTAGCTTACGCCTCAATGTTGAAGAACACCGCATCTCAGGCAATACAGGCTGCAACAACTATGGCGCTGAATTTACTCTAGAGAACGATTCCATTGATTTTGACTACGCTCGCGCTACAAAAGCTTACTGCGAGGGAAAAATGGAACTAGAAGGCTTGTATTTAAAAACCCTGCAAAACGTCAAAACTTACGTTTATACCGGCACTGATTTAATTTTGCAAAACGCTGCTGGCGGCTCGTTAATCACTGCCAAACGTATTAAGGAATAATAAAACCAATTTAGAAATTATTATTTTGAGTACCATAAAAGAAATCCAAGAAGAAATTATCGATGAATTCGATATGTTTGAAGATTGGATGCAACGTTACGAATACATGATTGAATTAGGGAAATCTCTTCCTCTAATCGATGCGCAATACAAAACCGATGAACACCTCATCAACGGCTGCCAAAGTAAAGTTTGGGTTCACGCCGATTTAAAAGATGATAAAGTTGTGTTTACAGCCGATAGTGATGCGATTATCACTAAGGGAATCATCGCCATTTTAATTCGCGTTTATTCTAACCAAACACCACAAGCTATCGCTCAAGCCGACACTGGGTTTATCGATCAAATTGGATTAAAAGAACACCTATCGCCAACACGTGCCAACGGCTTGGTGAGTATGATTAAGCAAATTCAACTCTACGCAATTGCTTACCAATCACAAATGCATTAAAACCTTAAATTATGGCTGAAGAATTAGATATCAATCAATTAGGGGAACGTATCGTTAAGGTATTAAAAACCTGCTATGACCCCGAAATCCCTATAGATATTTACGAATTAGGACTCATCTATGACGTGATGGTCAATGAAGAAACACGCGATGTAAAAGTATTGATGACCTTAACCACTCCTAACTGTCCTGTAGCGGAAAGCTTACCTGAGGAAGTTAAAGAACGTGTACGCACCGTTGAAGGTATCAACGAAGTGGAACTCGAATTAACCTTTGACCCACCTTGGTCACAAGAACTGATCAGTGAAGAAGGTCGCCTTGAATTAGGCTTGCTCTAAAAAAAGAACCTCATTAAATTATAAAAGGCTGTTTCATCATTTTTGAAACAGCCTTTTAGCTTGTATAAATTATCTTTAATTCGGCAATAATACGCGTTCTACAGCTTGCAAAACACCATTTGTAGCCTGAGCATCACGCACACTAATTGGGGCTTTTCGCTGAGCCGGATCGGTCAAGGTCTTCTCATTAGCATCCAAAACCACCGTACCTCCTAAAGTTTGTAAATTCTGATTAGTAAACGCTTCGCTACGTAAACTCTGTTGTGGAATAATATGTAAATTCAAAATCACACTCATTTCGGCTGCCGGAATACTATCAGGCTCCATCACTTGCTCAGGATACAGCTCGCTTATCACATCATCAAAAGCAATATTTGTCGGCGCAAAAACTGTCAAAGGTGCTTCTGAATTTGTAGTTGCGGTTGAAGCATTCAAAATACTCATATAAGCATTTCCCTGCTGATCATCACGCACCAACTGAGTTGCAAACACGTCAAACTCTGTATCAGCCTTAACAAAAGTAGCTAGCGTCGGCAAGGTCAATACACTATCGATAACTTGAATATTTCCATTAATGGTCATCAAGTCAGCTACCGCAATTCCTGCTTTCCCATTTAAGAGCACGCCTGTTTCAGTATTGACATATAAACTCAAGGCTTGGTCATTTCCGCTATAAGTTTCATGAGCATGCGTAGCCATATAACCTGTCTTAATCATCTTAGAAGTATACATCGTATCCAGCCATTGATAATGGTATATAGCCTCGCGTTCCTCTGGAGAAAGTTGACTTCCTTCTCCTGATTCAAAAGCCTCTACCGCCAAAGCATTAGGTGTCAAAAAGGTATAATGACGCGTTGTATCGGCTAAAATACTATCAAAATCCGTTTGTACTTCAGGCGCTGTCAACAATTCATAATAAGGTTTCAGATTATCATCAGCCGCCATAAATGTCTGTAAAGTCGGCAAGGCCAAAGTGTGATTTATTTCGTGCAAGACTCCATTATCAACGGCAATGTCCGCATCAACTATATGTGCTATGTCATTAAATGTCAAACTATCCTCGGCATTGACATATAAACTCAAATTTACATTGACAGAATCATTAATTGGCAAGCGCGCCAAGGTTGTCAAATAGCCCGTAACAAAATTAGACTCAGGCGTCAATACCTCTAAAATATGATAATTGACCAAACGCGTTAATTTAGTCATGGGCACAGCTTCCACTGAATTGTATTGGTGAGTTTGTAAATAAGCCTGCATCGCCTCGTCATCAGGTACCAAAACAGTGTATGTTCCCGCATTACCATCAAGCGTTCCTTCTAAACCTACGCGTTGTACTGCTTTTGAAAACAGTGAAAAATTAGGCTGTGCTTTTAAGTAATCAACAATTGAATTTGTGCCTGAAATAAGTTGACTGTTATCATCACTTTCACAGCTCACAAATCCTATTAAACACAATAACAAGATAAAAAACTTGTACTTAATTAAAATATTCTGCATTTTCACGTGTTTTTCATACATACTCGAAGCGTAAAGATAAAAAAATATATATGGGTTTACTTCTTAAAAACGTCTTAACTACAGTTTTTATTTTACTGTGTTTTCAAGGATTTAGTCAAGATAAATCTATCAATCAATTCGATGCTCAGGGACAGCGAAATGGCCAATGGCAAAAACAATACCCCAACTCTGATCAGCTGCGGTATCAAGGGCAATTTGAGCACGGTAAAGAAGTAGGAACTTTTAAATTTTACAAAAAAAATAGCGGGACTCAACCTGCAGCTACCCGCATTTATTTTCCGAACAAAGATTCGGTTTTAATGCGGTATTACAACTCTGATGGGTTTGTTGTTTCTGAAGGTTACCTCCTTCACAAACAACGCGCAGGTCTTTGGAAATATTACTTTGAAAAACCCGACAAACAAGTGATGATGATTGAAACTTATCACAAAGGCAAACTCAATGGCCCAAAAAAAGTCTATTTTTCCAATGGAAAAATTGCCGAAAAGAAAACTTATGACCATGGCTTATTACAAGGTGACAAATTAATTTATGACGAAACCGGGCAACTCCGCCAACAATACCATTACAGCAATGATACCTTGCAAGGCTATAGCATCGTCTATGATTACAAAGGTCGCAAATCATCTGAAGGAAACTACAAAAATGGCCTACGTGACGGAAAATGGAAGTTCTACAAAGAAGGAAAACTCGACAGCACAGCTACTTACCCGTTAGACACCAAAACACGCAAGGCAATTTACACAAAAGATAAGTAAGTTTTTGTAACTTTGCCCGTTCAAAAATACATTAACAAGTTGCTATATCTCAAGAGATTAAATTCTATTTTAGCAACACTTACAGCCTGAAAGGCAGAAAGGAATTATTTTGAATAAAAAACGTGTAGTTGTCGGACTCAGTGGTGGTGTTGATTCAAGTGTAGCCGCCTATTTATTACAACAAGAAGGCTATGAAGTCATCGGCTTATTCATGAAAAACTGGCACGATGACAGTGTCACTATCAGTGAAGAATGCCCTTGGCTCGAAGATAGTAATGATGCTATGTTAGTGGCTAACAAGCTCAACATTCCCTTCCAAACCATAGATTTAAGCGAAGAATACAAGGAGCGTATTGTCGATTATATGTTTGATGAATACGAACGTGGACGCACCCCAAATCCTGATGTGCTTTGTAATCGCGAAATTAAATTTGATGTTTTCATGAAAGTGGCTATGCGCCTCGGCGCTGATTATGTCGCTACAGGACACTACTGCCGAAGAGCAACTGTTGAAAAAGACGGCAAAACCATTTATCAGTTATTAGCCGGAAAAGACAACAATAAAGATCAATCTTACTTTTTGTGCCAAGTCTCACAAGAGCAATTGACTAAATCACTGTTTCCCATAGGCGACCTTCAAAAAAGTGAAGTCCGTCGTATTGCTGCGGAACAGGGATTGATTACCGCTGACAAAAAAGATTCTCAAGGTTTGTGTTTTATCGGCAAAGTACGCTTACCCGAGTTTTTACAACAAAAACTCAAACCCAAAGCTGGAAATATTGTTGAAATTGAAGCCAACGATGCTATCTATCAACGTGAAATTCCTAATTTTTCTAACAAATTAGAAGAATTGGTGTTCTACGCCCAAAAGTTTGTGTATCACAAAGACCAAGGCAAAGTAGTAGGACAGCATCAAGGCGCCCACTATTTTACTGTAGGTCAACGCAAAGGCTTAGCTGTAGGCGGCACACCTTTACCGCTTTTTGTTATTGCTACTGATGTCAATGACAATGTGATTTACACCGGTCAAGGCGGCAATCACCCCGGATTATTTAGAAAAGCTTTACGTGTGGCTCCTGATGAAATACATTGGATTCGTGAGGATTTACAACTCAAAGAAGGTGAATCACTACGTGTTATGGCACGTATTCGTTATCGTCAACCACTAGAAAAAGCAGAGATCTTCCAAACTGAAAAGGGTTTATTTGTGCTGTTTGATCGCCCTCAAAAATCAATTACTGAAGGTCAATTTGTAGCTTGGTATAATGAACAAGATGAATTATTAGGTTCTGGGGTTATCGCCTAGCCCAGATAGATTCTGAGTGATTTCACTTTTGAAAACAGCTACAAATCACTTCGCAATTAAATTATTCTAAAGTATTGCGCTGCTTTAATATCGTATTCGCAGCGCAATACTTTATATTTGGCATAGAAACTAAAACTATGACCAAAATTAATCGTATCACCAATCTATTCAACATTAAATACCCACTCATTCAAGCCGGTATGATTTGGGCCAGTGGCTGGAAACTCGCCAGCGCCGTCAGTAATGCCGGAGGATTAGGTATTTTAGGTGCCGGATCCATGTATCCCGAAATTTTACGTGAACACATTCAAAAATGTCAGGCCGCTACTGACAAACCTTTTGCTGTCAATGTTCCTCTTCTCTATCCTGACATTGAAGAAATTATGCAGATTATCGTCGATGAAGGCGTTAAAATCGTTTTTACCTCTGCCGGCAATCCCAAAACCTGGACGTCATTCTTAAAAGAAAATGGCATCACCGTAGTACATTTAGTGAGTAGCGTCAAATTCGCCCTTAAATCACAAGCTGCCGGTGTAGATGCTGTCGTTGCCGAAGGATTTGAAGCCGGAGGGCACAACGGTCGTGAAGAGACGACTACAATGACCCTAATTCCGATGGTTAAAGCAAAAATCGCAATTCCGCTCATTGCTGCCGGGGGTATTGCTACAGGGCGCAGCATGCTTGCCGCTATGGCCTTAGGGGCTGATGCCGTTCAAATGGGAACGCGATTTGTGATGACTCCAGAAGCTTCTTCGCATCAAAATTTTAAAAACCTCATCAAAGCTGCTAGCGACAATTCTACCTTACTCACCCTCAAAGAAATTGTTCCCACACGTTTACTCAAAAACAAGTTTTTTGATGATCTTATGCAACTCTACACCCAAAATGGCAGCAAAGCAGATTTAGAAACACTCCTCGGCAGAGCCCGTTCAAAACGCGGAATGTTTGAAGGTGATTTAGACGAAGGTGAATTACAAATCGGCCAAATTGGAGGACTTATTGACGACATTAAACCAGCTGCTCAAATTGTAGAAGAAGTCCTTGCTGAATTTAAAACAGCTCAACATGAATTAGCTGCTTTTCAATTTTAAAAAGTACTCCTGTTTATATTGACAGCCAACCATGTAATGGTTGAATATAATTAACCCCGAGTGCAACTCGGGGCTCTGAGATGACCGCATCCTACAGAACTACGAAGTAGTTCAACAATAAATATCGAGGTATAATAATCCACCTATACAGCATTAGTAATTCACATCTAAAATCAGTCTTTTTTATGATATAAATCTAAATAATAAACTCATTTTTTAGATTATTATATATACATATTTTCATTTTTGTACATTTGTCACAATTATTAATGAGTTGATTTTTCACCTTATCACCATGCATCATTATGTCTAAATCTTATCTAAAGAAAATCGGATTAATCGCCTTTAGCTTAAGTCTTGTGGCCTGCAGTAATCCAAAGCCAACACCTGAACTACAAAACGGTAACTGGCGTGGCGAGTTGACCCGCAGTGATCATCACAGTGTTGTGTTCAACTTTAAAGTTACCGATAGTGCCGGTCAAAAAACAGTTTACGTACAAAACGCTGAGGATCGCATGCGCGTTGACAGCATCACGATAAAAGGGGATTCGGTATTCATTCAAATGCCGTTTTTTGACTCCTCTTTTAAGGCTAAAATCACTCCTGACGGCAACCTCAAAGGTTCGTGGACTAAAGTGTACAGCGACAGAACTGAGACGATGCCGTTTTACGCCACACACAACGATAGCACGCGCCTCAAAGCTTATACTCCACCTACACATAACCTCAGTGGTACTTGGGAAACGGTTTTCCCCAATGGCGAATTTAGTTTTAAAGCCATCGGACTCTTTAAGCAAAAGGGCAGTCAAATTACGGGTACCTTCTTAACTCCGGCAGGCGATTTTCGCTATTTGCAAGGCGTCGTCAGTGGCGATACGCTTAAACTCACCGGGTTTGACGGTGGCCATGCCCTGCGTTTTACAGCCATTGCACGAAATGATTCAACCCTTTCTCAAGGTAAATTATTCTCCATTAATAGCCCTGTAAAAGACTGGCAAGCCGTAAAAAAAGAATACGATGAACTACCTAAGGCTTATGCCGCTAATAGGTTTGATCCGGGAAGCGTAAAGTTTGATTTAAACCTCAAAGATATGCGCACCGACAAGATGGTTAGTCTCTCTGGCCCTAAATATCAAGGCAAAGTTGTCGTTCTACAATTATTAGGGTCTTGGTGTCCTAATTGTTTAGATGAAACCGTTTATCTCACCAAATACTACAACGAAAACCACCAACGTGGTGTCGAATTTATCGCTATTGATTTTGAACGTACTGCCGACTACGATGCCTCTAAAAAGGCCGTCAGCAGTTTCCTCAACAGATTTGACATCAACTATCCCGTGGTGTTTTCAGGTGTTGCGGCTAATGATCGCGAACTCACCCAAAAGGTCTTCCCAGGCCTTCCGGTTGACATCCACATTTTCCCGTCCTTAATATTTATCGACAAATCTGGTTATGTACGTAAAGTCCATTCCGGATTTAATGGCCCAGCTACCGGAAAATATTACGATGAATTTAAATCAGAATTTAAAAGTGTCATCAATAGTCTGCTGGCTGAATAAATTTCAAAAAAATATTTAACCAAATAAAGTACTTCAAACAAAACGAGTGATTATTAACTCAAGTTTCGGAGAAGATAACAAATGAGAAGTTAGGGGATTATATATTTGGACATGTGATATTATACTATTTATTTGGTAATCAATCACATATCTCAATTTACAACTAATAATGACTTGTACATTCCCCTTGGTGTTGAACAGCCTTTGGGGTTCAGTAGGGTTAGGTCTAATACCGTATGGATAAATTAAATAGCCTCATTTCAACTTTGTCTCATTGTGCTAATAATTTATGTCCCACGGTATTAGACCAACAAAAAATAATATATATGGGACTAAACATAATTCTAATTGGTATAACTTACCCCATGCTGCACTCCGCCTATACAGGGTTTTTCACATTAAAGGCCTCCGCCTTTTAAAGAGTACTTCTGTTTATATCTACAACCAACCATGTAATGGTTGAATACGATTAACCCCGAGTGCAACTCGGGGCACTGAG
>CAYVJG010000019.1:48956-51290 GCA_964451785.1 uncultured Flavobacteriaceae bacterium | reverse complement strand
CATCAATAATATAGCTTTGTCTTCTGCATTTAATTTGTTTAGGGCCACAGCAAGTTTATCAGCTTTCATACTCATGACTTCTTCGTCAGTTACTTCTACTGTTGCTTATTCGATATAAGCCTGATTATGAATAAATATTTTCTTTCTCTTATTTAAATTACGTTCAGCATAATTTACGTAAAAGTTGTAAACAAATGCGTATAACCATGTTGAAAATCTAGATTTTTCTTTAAATGTTGTTAATTTGGAGAATAACTTTACAAAAATATCGTGAGTTGTATCTTGAGCTTCCTCTTCTGATTTTGTAAAATTAAGCCCTTTGTTATAAATTATATTTGCATAACGGTCATATAATTCTGCAAACATTAGTTCATCTTTAGTCGCTATAATTCTCCTTACTAGCTCCTCATCAGTATAGCTTTTGTTATTTATCATTTCCCATCTTAACGATTTGAACTAAAGAGTAATTGCGACTAGTGTCCTTATTTTTAGACACAAGCAAATCTATAAAGTCACATTTTTTTACAAAAAAATAACAAATACGTTAAAGTAAGCTGTGTTAAGTCAAAAAAGTGTGGATGTTTTTTTGGAGATGTTTCGGTTGTATGTGATTAAAACACTAGAGGACATTATGGTAGCCCTCTATTAGCTGTTTTATAGAAGTATAATTTGTTTACGTAGTCAGTGCTTTGTCACTTTTCTTTCAGAAACTGCGAATAGGGGCCTATTTTTGATAAAAAATAATTGATTTTGATTATTAAAAAGAGTGAAATGTAGTGTTGTGAAAGAAGTTGTACTCTTGTATCTCCACTTAGCTTACCAAGGCACAATTTTGTAGCGGTTTTTGCCTTTGATTTTGTGCATTTCAAGTTTGCGAATGCAGAGTATAATAAGTGTAGTGAGTAGAGCGAGTAGGCCAACTGTAAAAGTGATGTCACGTAGAGTGATCAGCATGGCTTGGAGCTGTACTTTTTGCGCCATGGTGTGTAAGGCGAGTTGTTGCGCTGTATGCGGGTCAGTAGTTTGGGTGCTAAATGCACCAGTAATTTGCTTAAATTGATTGGTGAAAGCAGGATTTAAGTAGCTGATGTATTTTGAAAGATATACTTTTTGGTGCTGGATGCCACGAAAAACCCAGTTGCTAAAGAGCGAAGAGAAGATAAAGGAGCCTAAAATATACCGGGCGTAAATACTGCCCATGGCGCGGTCTTTATTGTCTTTTCGCGCAATATTAGTCGACATAAAAGCCGCGGCGGTCACTAGTGTAAACGCATAGGCTATACAGCCTAGAGCTATTGGCGGAAAGAGATTCCAATAAGATAATTCATGTTGAATACTGTTACAGAAATAAAAGAGTGATAAGGCATAACAAATAAAGCCGAAACTGAGTAAGAGTCGTTTTGAATAAGCTTTGTAATACAAGTAGCCGGCTAAAGGAAAGGCAATGAGGTAACAACCTATTTGTATAAAGGTAATATGGGCTAAATAATGTTCTTCATGACTAAAATTGTAATCCAAATAGATGTTGTAGAGCGTTGAGGTTTGATGAAAAAAGAACATAACTAACATCACTACAAACCCCAGTTGTACTTGTTTATAGGTTTTGAAGATGCGCAAATTCCAAAACGGACGTTTAACTTTAGATTGTCTGTAAATAAACAGTCCCGTTGCTAAGCTGGTCAATACAGTTAGATGGACAATAGTTGTTGAGGCAAACCAATTGAGCTCCTTGCCCATAGTGAGCACATAGCACAAGCTAACTCCTGAAATAGTGATGAGTAAAACGCTTGCCCAATCGATTTGATAAAGGGGAACTTTGCGTTGTGAGCGGTTAGGGTGAAAAAAGAGTAAACTAATACCAATCGATAGGACAGCGACTATAGCAGATAACACAAACACTGAAGGCCAATGAAATTTTTCGACAAGCGTGAGCGTAATATAGGTAGAAACTTGTTGCATAATACGTGAAAAAGCGTAAAAAATGCCATAGAGTAAACCGCGGTTCCGCATAGCTGGAAATAAAACAATACACAAGGCTAAAAAATCGAGGATACAGACAATCTTGAGCGCTCCCATCAACAAACTGCTGAGTAATAAGAGTGTTTCGTTTTGCGTATAGATGCATAACAAGGCGATGAGTAATTGTAATCCAAATGACCAAAGCAATAAATCAATACGTCTAAAGAAAGCGCGAAATCTGTAGGCTAGTGGAAACATAGCTACAAGCCCAACAGCGCTGATGTGCAGGAAGAAAGAGACTTTAGAAGAATCTAATCCAAAATAGGATGTCACGCGCGCTCCCATATCGCCATTGAGACCGGAGATCAAATATTG
>CAYVJG010000019.1:0-48856 GCA_964451785.1 uncultured Flavobacteriaceae bacterium | reverse complement strand
ATCAAAACCTTTTTCGGTGAGTGTGGCATTAAGCGTCATGCGGTATAAACGCGTTACGCGCGCTAATAATCCTGTGAGGGAAGTGGTTGAAGTCATATTAGTGATTTTGAGTGAGCAAAATTACAACTTATAGTTGACTAGTCAACTATAAGTTGTAGAAAATTTTTGAACACTAAAGGAGTTGAACTGCGAGAAGATTAAAAAACGCGATGCAATAAATGATCAACATTGATAAGTAAAATACTGAAAACACCCAAAACAATGATGAGTTTGAGTAAATTGTGGAGTAGCGTATAGTGCAATTTAGATTTTGATTTCCACAGGGAGAACAATCCGATGATAAGCAGCGCAAAACTCAAAATGAAATAATAGTGCATATAACCGAGTGCTATGATGTCTGATAACAATAAGTAAGTCGGTATAAGCGATAGAATGAGAATGCTAGTCACTAGAATTTTAGTGGTTTTAACGCCATAAACTACAGGGATTGTTCGGTAATTATGTGTAAAATCACCTCTGATATTTTCTAAGTCTTTAATGATTTCACGAACCAAAAGGAGGGAAAACAAATAAAGTGCATGAACAAAAATGATAAGGTCAAAGTTTTTGTAATACACAAAAATGGCAAAGAAGGGGAGTATAGCTAGGCTGGCAGCCGAAAAATTGCCGATAAAAGGAATTTTTTTGAGTTTATGTGAATAAAACCAGAGTAAAAAAATGTAAACAGAAAAAAAGAGGACGGCCCTAAAAGATACGGCGCTGACAAGAATGACAGCTAAAAAATTGAGGATAAAATAGACCGATAGCTTGGTGCGCTGCCCAATGTAGTTGTCGAGCAATGTTTTGTGTGGTCGGTTGATTAAATCTTTTTCAGCATCGTAAAAATTATTGATGATATAGCCCGAAGCGATGGATAAAGAAGAAGCCAGAACGATTAAAAAAAGATGAGGATCAAATAAAACCGTGTGTATGGGCTTTTTAGGTGCAAAAATATACAAGGAAGCTAAATATTGAGCCAGTACAATGATGGCAATATTATAGCCTCGGACGACAGAAAACAAACTCGCCAGTTTGAGCAAAAAGAGTTTGTTTTTTCTCGATAGCATCTACATACCAGTTTAGAAATTATAAACCACTTGTAATTTGTAATCCTTTAAAGCAGCTTGGGCTTTCTCTAAATCTTCAGTAAATCCTAAAATGTAACCACCACCACCTGAGCCACAGAGTTTGAGATAGTAGGCATTTGTGTCAATTCCTTTTTTCCAAAGCGTGTGAAATTGCTTAGGAATCATAGGTTTAAAGTTGTCTAAAACAACATTTGATAGTTTTTTGATATTGCCAAACAACGATTTAGCATCGCCTTTTAAGAAATCGTCAATGCAGGCATCAGTGTGTTTGACAAACTTGTCTTTGAGCATTTTGCGGAAACCTTCTTGTTTTAAACTTTCTAAAAAGAGGTTGACTAAAGGTGCTGTTTCACCAACACTACCACTGTCTAACAAAAACACAGCGCCTTTGCCGGTTTGTTCTTGAGCAGGAATGCCGGTCATTTCAATATTGTCAGCTGAATTGATAAGTATAGGCAAGCTCAAATAGCTGTTTAGTGGGTCTAAACCTGATGATTTTCCATGAAAATAAGATTCCATTTCAGAAAAAATAGATTTGAGTTGTAACAATTTGTCACGGGTCAAATTTTCTAAAACTGTAATTTTATTTTGAGCGTATTGATCGTAAACAGCTGCTACCAAAGCACCACTACTCCCTACACCATAACCTTGTGGAATGCTACTGTCAAAGTGTAAACCCTGAGCAATATCCGCCTTAAAACGCGTAATGTCAAATTGTGCATCAGTGATTAATGCCGAGTCTAAGCCTTCTAAATACTGTGCAAACTTATGTAAATTAGCATTTGATTTTTGTTGCTGTTCGTTGAGATCATTTTCAATCTTTAGAGCACCATTATAAAAATTATAAGGAATAGACAATCCCTTAGAATCTTTGATGATACCATATTCGCCGAATAACAATATCTTGGAGTAAAATAAAGGTCCTTTCATCATGTAACAGCTTAATGCCAATTGGTTTAAAGTGCAAATTAACGATTTTTATTCGTAATCATATCTTTTTTGTCCTAAAAACATTTTTTAAAATTCGTTAACAATTATAATTGATGGCAATTTGCAGACTTAACTGCGGTAGCTCCTTTTGTTGTTGTGTTTTGTCAATAACTCAATTGGTAGGGCTGGTCATTTTTTGGAAGACATAGCTTGTCAAATTAAAATGAGGATATAATTTAAAAGCATTATTTGTTGTTGTGGTAACTGGAAAAATGGAGATTAAAAGTGCCCGCTATTTTAGTGGGCACTTTATACCAATTAGAATTATTTTTGTAAGTATAACACCGGACTAACAGGTTATAACTCAAGTTTCGGAGTTATTCTACTATGATTTTTAGTGTTGAACTACTTCGTAGTTCTGTAGGCTACGGTAATCTTAGTGCCCCGAGTTGCACTCGGGGTTAATCAAATTCAACCATTACATGGTTGATGGATATAGGTAAAAGTTGTTTTAAAAGGCCGAAGGTCTTTAATGTGATAAACCCTGTACAAACGAAGTGCAGTGCAGGCTAAGGTAACCTCTCCCTTACCGAACCCCGAAGGGTGTTCAACAACAAAGGAAGTGTATAAGTTAGTATTAGTTGTAAATTAAAGTATATGATTGATTATCAGGTAAATATTATACTGTCGCATATCCAAACACATAATTTCCTAACTTCTTATTTGTTACCTTCTTCAAAACTTTAGTTAATAATATAATACGTCCGTTGCCAAAATTGAACTATACCGTTTGTTCATGTGGCATTAGATAAACCGTAAGTAGGCTTATTAACGCGCAGCCATATACTTTTTATAATTTTCTTTGTTAGCAAAGTATGACACTTCGCCGCGCTCACCAGTGACAGCAATTACAGCTTCCGCTTTGTTTACTTCTTCTTGAGAATAAGGATCGATGGCTACACGTACTTTAGGCTCAGTGGGAATCCGTTTTTGACACATTTCACAGCAACCATAGTAAGTTTTCCCTTCAAAGTCGACCACTAACTGCTCAACACCCATATATTGATTGTTGACCATGCAAACTAGATTTGATGGTACAAGATCTCCAATTTGAGGGGCTTGAGTTTGTGCAACCGCAGCTTTAGTTTCTGTAGTAGCGTGTTGATGTTGATGAGTTTCAACTTGTGCAGCAGCTTGTTTTTTGCTGGGCGCATTGTTGCATGAAATGGCTGTAAACAGCACAATTGCAAGTAGTAAAATAGAGTTTTTTAAAGACATCGTTTCAGGTGTTTTAATTGCTGATAAAGATATGATTTTTTGCGGATTAGAATCTGATAATTCTAAATTATATGAAGAATTTATGAGTTTTTGTAGAAAATAATTGTGGGGCTGATCAGATGCTTATTTACTAAAGCTTAAAAGAATTAAATTTATACTTGTTCAGATGACTTGCATAACTTTAAATCTAAAAAACTCTAAAAACACACTGTAGTTTCGTATTTTAGGTGGCTTGTAAGTATTGATTTATGGAGACTTCTTTTCAGAATGATGAAATTGCCTTAGCTGATTTGCCAGATTTTGAAGCGGTTAGCTTTCAGATGGTTTCGCCAAAGTTGCTGTGGGCATCTTTGTTGCGCATGTCAGTGGTGTTTTTGCTATTGGGTGTTGGGGCCGTGGTGTTGTATTACAATGTGACGCCTCGTCAACCGATTGTCTATGGCGGTGTTGGCTTGGTAGTGCTATTCGTGATTAATTGTATCAGAATTTGGTGCCGCCAAGCGCATTACGGCTATGCACTTCGCGAACATGATATACAGTATAAACGCGGATTTTTATCTATTAAAACAACAGTGATTCCTTATAGTCGCATTCAGCATTCGGCGGTCAATGAATCCTTTTACGATAAATTTTTTGGATTGGCCTCATGGCAAATTTATACTGCTGGTGGCTCGGGAAGCGACATTAGTATTCCGGGTTTAACCCCTGAATTAGCTAAGCAACTCAGTGTCTTGTTGTCTGATAAAACCACAACTTATGAAGGCTGAGCAATTCCAAGTTCCGCAGCGCCAATCTGCAGCAGGCATAATTTTAGTGTTTTCTAAAAAGGCCTATACTTTTTTTAGAGGATTTTGGGGACTTTTTGCCTATATGTTTTTTGCAAATCCTTCTTATGAGTTTGTACGTTATACTTATTTAGCTCTAGCGGCACTAGTTGTATTTGGCTTGATATATAGTGTGTTGTACTACAAGCGTTTTGTCTTTTATGTCGATTCAACTCAAGAGGAATTTGTGCTTGAAGAAGGCGTGTTTTCAAAGCAAAACTTACGCATTCCCTTTCATAAAATACAACAAGTCGATTTAAAACGTTCACTTCTGCAGCGTGTGATTGGCGTGTATAGCGTAGTGATTGATACCGCGGGAAGTGGAGAGAAAGAAGTTGAAATCAGAGCACTGACTGAAACCAAAGCACAACAGTTAATAGAGGTGCTTACTCAAGCCAAGTCCGAAACGATTTTAGAAGAGGATAGTGCGTCAAAAACAGAAGCCGACACTAAAGACACTATAGCTACTGAGTCTCTGTGGCGTTATAAATTAAGCTTTAAAGATTTGTGCAGAATTGGGTTGACGCGCAGCTATTTTAGAGGCTTTGTGCTGACGGCAATATTTGTATCCTCACTTTTTAATGAAGGCCCTCAAATCTTGCAAGAATACTTAAATCAGTCAACGGCTTATTTAGATACCTATTACTCCACACTTATCGATATTGTTTTAATCTCAATCATTGGATTTATTTTAGTGTTTCTGATTAGTGTGATCGTGACCATAGGGGAGGTGGTCCTTAAATATTATGGATTGACCTTGTGGCAAACCGCTTCGCATTTAACTATTGAAATGGGTTTGAAAACAAATACCAAAGTTGCTTTTCAAGCTAGGCGATTACAGCGATTGCGCGTGAAAACAAATCCTATTCAACGACGATTAAACTTGTTTGAACTTCAATTTTCTTTAGCGGGAAGTGGCGATAAATTAGATAAAAGTAAATTGGTGACTCCCGGGTTAAATACAGCGGTTATAACTGATATTAAACAGTTTTTATACCCAGATGAAATTGCTTCTGCTCAACGTGTTTATCACCCTCATAAAGCGTGGTTGTGGAGACGGCTTAACTTTGTTTTTATACTCCTTTTGATGGCTTGGGGCGTTGATATCTATGTGAGTGCTTGGCATGGTTTATTTTATCTTTTGCCGGTTTCAATCTTCTTCTTAGCTGTGTATTGCCCTTATCAATACGCACTTTATAAGCGCGTAGAGCTTTGTATTTCAAACGATTTTTTAGTGTATCGCCACGGATTGTGGGCGCAAGAGGAAGAGCTTGTAGAATTGTATAAATTGCAAGGCGTGAGTTTGAGTCAGCCATTTTGGTATAAAAAACGCGAGTTATACAATGTCAAATTCCATACCGCAGGTGGCGATATAGCAACACGTGCTATGCCTAAAACAGTTTTGAAAGAAATGAATTGGATGTTGTATAAAGTAGAATCAACGCAAAAGGCGTGGATGTAAAAAACGCCTTAACTTAATTTAAAAGCTAAGGCGTAGGTGTGTTTTTAAGGAAGAGTTAGCTTAGCCTAAACGCTTTTCTAAAATCACATAAAAACGTTCTTCAATGGCCTCTTTTTCAGTCCAGTTGTAATCTGGTTTAATCTGTGTTTCAATAAAACTCTTAGCCTCTGTATAATTGTTCAGTGTGTTTAATTGAGACACCACGCGGTCAAAATCAACTTGATTGCCTTCAAATAAGTGGTTGATAAAAGCAATGCGGTCGTTTAACCCAAATTTTAATCCGTGGTTTAATGTTTCGTTTAATGAGCGTTTCTGCGGGGTCGAACTGTTGTGTGTCAATTGACGGTTAGATGATGAGGCTGTAAATAAATCAGGTTCTGAAACAGATTCGAATACGTTGGCATCCGCTGCTGATGATTCTTCAACCTGAGGTGTAAATGAGTGATTAGGTTCGGGAGCGTTTTTTTCTGAGTTAGGCGTGGCTGCTGAAGAAGGTTCAAATTGAGGTAAATCATCATAATTGACCGCAAAATCTCTAAAATCTACGGCAGAATTTTCTTCGGCTGTTACCCCATTGCTTTCTTCCTCTTGACGATCTGTGCTTTTGTCAGCATAACCCAAACTATCACTGTCGGTAGCAGAAGATGTGATTGCAGATTCAGCGGTATTTTCTTCAGTTTCAGGAGCGGCTTGAGCAGAACTAATATCATCCGCAACAGTTGAATCAGAAATTGCCTGATCTGAATTGGAAGGCGTATTTGTTTGTTGAGGAATTTCAGGAGTAGTGACCACTTCATCAACTTGAGAATCTTCTGTTTTAGAAGCGTTTTCTAGAGCTGTAAGTAGGTCAGATTTGCCAATTGTAGGCTGAGGACCTTCAAAATAGCTTTCAGTAAAAGAGAGCACAGCTAATTTTTCATAAATTTTTCCGGCAGCATCTTTCAGGGCATCAATATCCCCGCGACCACGAAGTTGTAAGACTCTGTGGGCAAGGCTCATTAATTCATCTTCCAAAGTTTTCTTCATAACAATTGACGTTTATAGTGGGCTTAAAAGAATATTTATTAATTTTATTCCCTCTTAACAGAGGTGAGTTTCACCGCATAAAAGTACAAAATGTTTCTTGAAAATACCGTAAATCAGGACGAGCAATTTGGTTGGATAGAAGTTATCTGTGGCAGTATGTTTTCGGGAAAAACCGAAGAACTCATCCGTCGACTCAAACGCGCTCAATTTGCTAAACAGAAAGTAGAAATCTTTAAACCCGCTGTAGATACGCGTTATGACGATGAATTAGTAGTTTCTCATGACGCTAGTCAAATACGCTCTACACCTGTGCCGGCCGCTGCTAATATTCCACTGTTAGCTGCTGATTGTGATGTGGTAGGTATTGATGAAGCTCAGTTTTTTGACGATGAGATTGTCAGGGTTTGTAATGATTTGGCTAATTCAGGAATCCGTGTTATTGTTGCAGGATTAGATATGGATTTCCAAGGCCGCCCCTTTGGGCCTATGCCTAATTTGATGGCTACAGCTGAATATGTTACTAAAGTGCATGCGGTGTGTACACGCACAGGAAATTTAGCGCATTACAGCTTTAGAAAATCAACTAATAATGATTTGGTGATGCTCGGTGAAACTGCTGAATACGAACCTTTAAGTAGAGCCGCGTACTACAAAGCTATTCACGCGCCCAAATCTGATTCGGCAAATGATGACCACGCTCAAGATTTATCGAAAAATGAACGCTAATTATTTGCATATTAGTTTAATTTTGCCCACTTATATAAGATTGCTATATACTTAAATATAACCCTTGAAACCGCTATGCTTGAAGCGATTCCACGTCATATTGTTACTAAAGATTGGATGACTCTGGTCTTCGTGATTGTGCTTTTGCTTTTGGTGTATGCAAAAACTAGATTTAGCGAAGAGTTTTATAATTTCACTCGGATTCTGTGGTCAAAAAAATATTTTGCTGAAGGAAGACGTACGCTTAAATTAATAGGAGAGTTGGGGTATACACTCTTTTTGGCGCAAAGTTTATGTGTAGCTTTAGGTCTGTACTATATCTATACCTTGCTGCGCCCTGTAAGTTCTGATTCGTATGTGGTTTTTCTCAAAATAGCAGTGCTTTATTTAGTGTTTATAGTTGGGAAATATCTTGTTGAAAAAATTATTGCCACGCTTTTTGATATTGAAACATTCTTAAATGATTATATCTTTTTTAAACTAACCTATAAAAATTTTTTAGGATTACTGCTTTTGCCTTTTCTTGTTATAGTGACTTATTTATGGTCAGGGAGTATTTTATTTTTTAAGTCTTTCTTTGTGATTTTTGTCAGCTTAAACCTCGTTTTTCTTGGTTTTTATTACAAAAAAAGACGAAAACAAATTTATTCGAATGTGTTCTACTTTATTTTGTATCTTTGCACTTTCGAAATTGCGCCTTATTATATCTTGTATAAAGCGATTGCATAACCTCGTTTTAGAGTTAAAAAAATCCGGTTTGCTATGAAAGTGAAAACAATTCTGGTTTCTCAGCCTGAGCCTAAGGTTGAAAACTCTCCTTATGCGGAGCTCGAACAAAAGCAAAAAGTAAAAGTTGATTTTGTGCCGTTTATTCATGTAGAAGGAGTCGATGCTAAACATGTGCGTCGCCAAAAAATTAATTTAGCAGACTATACGGCTATTATTTTGACGAGCCGTAAAGCTGTAGATCATTTCTTTAGAATTGCTAAAGAAATGCGTTATGAAGTCCCAATTTCTTTAAAGTATTTTTGTTCAAGTGAAGCTGTAGCCTATTATCTTCAAAAATATGTAGTTTACAGAAAACGCAAAATTTATGTCGGCAAGCGGACAATTAAAGACTTGTCTCCAATGTTGAAGAAGTTTAAAAAAGAAAAATTCTTACTGCCTTCTTCTAACATGCTTAAACCAGCAGTGCCTAAACAGCTCACAAAATTAGAGCTCGATTGGGAACAAGCAGTGTTTTACAAAACCGTAGTCAGTGATTTATCTCATCTAGAAGACGTGTTTTATGATGTGATTGTCTTTTTCAGTCCTAGTGGTATTAAATCACTTTTTGAAAATTTCCCTGATTTTAAACAAAACAATACCCGTATTGCCGTGTTTGGAAACTCGACTATTAAAGCGGCAGAGCGCAATGGTCTTAAAGTTGATATTAAAGCCCCAACCCCTGAAAGTCCATCAATGACGATGGCTTTAGAACGCTATATAAAACTAAATAATAAAAAATAGGATTTTCTAAACCACTCTTTTGTAGGTCAAAGAATAATTAAGATATAAAAAAGCCAGATCATTCGATCTGGCTTTTTTATGGTGCTATATTTTTCTAAATTATACCAATTCATAATATTTTTTATGGGTATAATGCCGTGGGTAACAAATTAATAGTACAATGAGACTGCTGTCGAAATTGGACTATATAATTTGTCCATACGGTATTAAGCGGGTTGAGCCGCCATAATTTCATCATTAGCGTAAGCTTCAAATTGTTTGAAGTTTTCTTTAAAATGTGTAGAAAGCTCCTGAGCTTTAGCGTCATAAGCTGATTTGTCAGCCCAAGTTTCACGTGGATCTAAAACTTCAGCTGGAACTTTAGGACAGCTGGTCGGCATTTGTAAGCCAAAGACAGCATGTGTTTTATAATCTACAGTGTTTAAATCGCCATTTAAAGCCGCAGAAACCATAGCTCGTGTATACTTAAGGTTCATGCGTTTTCCTGTGCCATAAGCGCCGCCAGTCCATCCAGTGTTGACTAACCATACGTTAGTGCCGGCTTCTTGCATTTTGGCGCTGAGCATTTCAGCATAACGCGTTGGATGTAACGGCATAAATGGCGCACCAAAACAAGCCGAAAAACTTGGTACGGGTTCATTGATTCCTGCTTCAGTTCCGGCTACTTTTGCCGTGTATCCACTGATAAAGTGATAAGCCGCTTGTCCTGGAGTCAACTTGCTGATTGGAGGCAACACACCAAAAGCATCAGCGGTTAACAAGAATATGTTTTTAGGATTTTTACCTACTGAAGGTTGAGCAATATTCTCAATGTGCTCAATAGGATAGCTTACCCGAGTGTTTTGGGTTATTGAAGTGTCTGTAAAATCAACTTCGCCATTTGCTTTTAAGATGACATTTTCTAAAATAGCTCCTGGTTTAATGGCGTTGTAGATGTCCGGTTCTTTTTCTTGTGATAAGTTGATAACCTTAGCATAACAGCCGCCTTCAAAGTTGAATACGCGGTTATCCGGTGTCCAGCCGTGTTCGTCATCACCGATAAGCTTGCGCTCAGGATCAGCCGATAAAGTAGTTTTTCCAGTACCAGATAAGCCAAAGAAGATAGCAGTGTTGCCATCTTTGCCTACATTAGCTGAGCAGTGCATCGCTAGTGTATTGCGGTCAACAGGCATAATCATATTTAAAGCTGAAAAAATACCTTTTTTAATTTCTCCGGTATACGCTGTACCGCCGATTAAGGCAATTTTTCGCTTAAAGTTTAAAACAGCAAAATTGTGTTGGCGTGTGCCGTCTTCTTCAGGATTAGCCATAAATCCAGGGGCATTAACAATAAGCCAGTCTTCTTTAAAATGATCTAATTCATCGAAAGTTGGGCGTAAAAACATGTTATATACAAACATGTTTCCCCATGGATATTCATTAATGGCTCTGATGTTAAGACGATAATCATCAGCACCACAGGCATAAGCATCACGAACATAGATGTCTTTATCAGCTAAGTAAGTGATAACTCTATCGTATAAGGCGTCAAATTTGTCAGGTGAAAAAGGGATGTTGATGTCTCCCCACCACACTTCGTTTTCAGTGACTTCATCTTTTACAATAAAACGATCTTTAGGAGAACGCCCGGTAAACTCACCGGTTTCAATTGCTAAAACGCCGTTTGCAGTTTCTTGACCTTGTCCGCTATCAACAGTGATGCGTTGTAGGTCTTTAGGAGTTAATTGATAGTGTACATTTTCTTCTTTTGTGTTCAGGCCATAGCCGGTCATTGACGGCTGTTTAATGGCTTTGTTGTCTGAAAACATAAATTTATGATTCTGGTTTAGAAAACAAAAGTACACATAAAAACCATTTGCAAAAGGTTAAAGCGCTTTTATTTTTAACAAACTAACAATCAATACGCCCCAAGCGCTGATTAATAATAAACCGCCTAAAGGGGTCAGTAGGGCAACCTTTGTAAAGTCAAAGCTAGTGAGAGCGTTGGTTGCAAGTCCATATATTGATCCTGAAAATAAGATTACACCACTGAGCAATAGAAAAAACAATGATTTGTAGATTTTTACATTTAAAAACCCGAGACTTCCCACAATGAGAGCCAACAAACCGTGATACATCTGAAAGCGTACGCCGGTTTCAAAAACTGCAATATTTTCAGCAGAAATTAAAGGTTTTAATCCATGTGCGCCATAAGCGCCAAGCACAACACTTAATCCGCCGAGGATGGCGCCTAAAATTAACAATTTTTTTCGGTATGTACTTTCTGCTTTGCTCATAATGATTACATTTGTTTAACTGACAAATTTAAACAACAAAACCAACATGCGAAACATTTTAATTATTGGAGCCGGAAAATCTACTTCGGCTTTGATGACGTACCTTCAAGCTAAATCTGATTCTGAAAATCTACACATTACAATTGGCGATATTTCTCTTGAGCACGCTCAAAAATACGCTGGAAACCACCCACATACTACAGCTGTTAGTCTAGATGTCTTCGATAAAGAAGCGCGAACTAAAGCTGTTGCAGCAGCTGATGTGGTTATTTCAATGATTCCGGCGCGATTTCATATTAAAGTAGCTAAAACCTGCCTTAAACTCCGTAAACACCTCGTTACGCCATCTTATGTAAGTGATGAAATGTGGGCGCTAGATGAAAAAGTAAAAGCTGAAAACCTCGTGTTTATGAATGAAATTGGCGTCGATCCTGGAATTGATCATATGAGTGCTATGCAAGTTATTGACCACATTAGAGAAAAGGGAGGGAAAGTGGTTTCTTTTGAGTCCTTTACCGGTGGATTAGTGGCGCCAGAAAGTGATGATAACCTCTGGCATTATAAATTTACGTGGAATCCACGAAATGTTGTGGTAGCTGGTCAAGGAGGTGCTGCCGAATTTATTCAAGAAAACCAATATAAATACATTCCTTACCACCGACTGTTTAGACGAACTGAATTTTTGGATATCGACGGCTATGGGCGTTTTGAAGGCTTAGCTAATCGCAATTCTTTAAAATATCGCTCGATTTATGGTCTAGAGGATGTCAAAACAATTTATAGGGGTACCTTGCGCCGCGTGGGCTTTAGTCGTGCCTGGAATATGTTTGTGCAATTGGGAATGACTGATGATACTTATGTGATGCAGGGGAGCGAAGAGATGAGTTACCGAGACTTTGTCAATGCATTTTTGCCATATTCACCTACAGATTCTGTTGAACTCAAAACGCGCTACAACCTTAAAATAGATCAAGACGATGTGCGCTGGGCAAAATTGGAAGAACTCGACTTGTTCAATCCTGATAAAAAAATAGGCATTAAGGAGGCCACGCCGGCGCAAGCCTTACAGAAAATTTTAGAAGAGAGTTGGACGCTTAAACCAGATGACAAAGATATGATAGTGATGTATCATAAATTTGGGTATGAACTCCATGGAGAAATGAAGCAAATTGATTCAACCATGGCTTTTATAGGTGAAGATCAAACGTATACAGCCATGGCTAAAACTGTAGGTTATCCCGTGGCTATGGCGGCCTTGAAGATTCTTAATAACGAGATTGTAACTCCAGGTGTACACCGCCCTATAAACAAAGAAGTTTACGAACCAATTTTAAAAGAATTGACCAATTACGGCATTCAATTTAATGAAAAAGAGGTAGCGTATATAGGTTATAATCCTAATAATGTCAATGGTTAAACCTAAGTGAAGACTTAAAAATACTCGTCTTTTTGGCGGGTATTTTATACCAGTTAGAATTATTTTTTAGTCCGATTTATAATATTTTTTATAGGTATAATACCGTGGTTCATAAATTACTCGTACAATGAGACAAAGTCGAAATTGGACTATTTGATTTATACATACGGTATTAATTATAAGTTGAGGTAGAAATCCTTGGTTAAATCTCGGTATTCAGGGGTGTAGTGATGGCGTGAAATTTCGAGTGTTAAATCATTTGTGTCAACAGGCAGTTGCGAGTGGCCAAACTGTAATAAACTTCGTTTGACTTTAGCTCCTTCTTGACCTTTAACGCGGGTATGACGTTGTAAATACAAATCGAATTTTAGTGCTGTAGACACAAAATCTTCCTGTAAATGAAAGGGGATAATTACCGAAAATTGGCCGTGTTCACTCAATAGTTGATTGACGCCTTTTAGGAGTTCAGTAAAGTTGAGTTGGTCTGTAAATCGCGCTGTTTTGCGCGCTTCATCAATGGCGTAATCTGCCTTTGGAGCTTCAAAAAACGGAGGGTTTGAAACGATGAGGTCATAAGGTTCATCCATTTCTTGAGCAAATTCCTTAAAATCGGCGTGATAGCAAAACAAGCGATCTCCCCAAGGACTAGCTTCAAAGTTTTCTACGGCTTGAATGTAGGCATTAGTGTTGAATTCAACCGCATCGATTAGCTCAGCCGGGCTGCGTTGCGCTAGCATCAAGGCGATAAGTCCGGTGCCACTGCCTATATCTAAAATAGAATTAGGTTGATGTGCTATATCGGTCCAGGCTCCCAATAATACGCCGTCAGTGCCTACCTTCATGGCGCATTGGTCTTGATGAACTTGAAAAGCTTTAAATTTAAAGGGTTCAGCCATAGTGTGATTATAGGTAAAGGTCGATTAAACCTTCAGGAAGCTGGAGCGTGATTTCTTGTTTAATTTTGTCAATTTCGGCAATAAAATCATCATTGACCGGTACTAAAACTTCTGTGTTGTTGTGGTCAATGACAAAAAGGGCTTGCGCATTGCTGTCATCGACATATTTTAAGGTGCCTATTTTACCAAAATCAGTATCAAAGATGGTAAATCCGGCGATTTCATGATAGTAAAACTGATCATCATCTAACTCAGGAAGTTGAGAAAGTGGTAAATAAACACTTTTTTTAAGGAGCAAATCGGCATCGGCTTCACTGTCGACTTCCTCAAATTTTACACGCAGGAGGTTGCTTTTTTGTAAATTACAGCGCTCAATAAAAAAAGGAATCAAGTTGTTGTGGATTTCCACAAAAACTGATTCCTTATTGAGATAATCTTCAGGCTGATCGGTATCGAGTTTAATCAATACTTCGCCTTTAAAGCTGAATTTACCGACAACAGTTCCCAAATAGAAACAATCTACTTTTTGCATTTGTCGGAAACTTAAGTTTATTGTTCAGCTTCAGTGTTTTCAGTATCTTGAGCTTCAGTAGCTTCTTCAGCAGGAGCTTCTTCAACAACAGTTTGTGAAGCGATACGTTTAGCATTAACTTCTTTTTCTGCTTCTAAAGCTTTTGCTTTAGCGTCAGCTTTAGATTGGTTATGCGCATCTTTGCGAGCAGCTAATTTAGCTTCTTTTTCTTCAACCCAAGCGTTGAATTTTTTGTCTGCATCTTCTTGAGATAAAGCGCCTTTGTTCACTCCGATAAGGAGGTGATTTTTAAGCATAACGCCTTTTGAAGAAAGCAAATTGCGAGCTGTGTCGCTTGGTTGAGCTCCGTTTTGTAACCATTTTACGGCTCCGTCAACGTCAAGATTAACTGTTGCAGGATTAGTTAATGGGTTATAAGTACCTAATTTTTCAAGATACTTACCATCGCGTTTTGCGCGAGAGTCAGCGGCAACAATCCAATAAAAAGGTTTTCCTTTTTTTCCGTGACGTTGTAATCTGATTTTTACTGGCATATGAATTAAATTTTAGGGTTCGCGACCCCAGTTCTTAATAATTGCTGCAAAGATAATTACTAATTCTTTAATCAACTTGACTTTTTAATTTTTTTTAAGTTACATTTGTGAATCTTTAATATAAAACAACTTAAACTTAAATTTCATGAAAAAATTACTCTATCCCTTGCTACTTTTGCTGTTTTTGGCGAGTTGTTCTGATGAAGTGCAATTCAATACGCCTTCTATTCAAGGTACAACTGATGCCGGTTTTTTTCACGCTTTTGACGCGGTGGCTCATAAAAATGAAGATGGCTCAGTGAGCCTTGTCGGGAAAGAAGGTTCACGTCAATTGACTATAAAATTGCCTAGTGTTGTTGAAGGTGCTCATTATGAATTAGGGGTAGATACCGCTACAATTGCTAAATTTACAACAGTCGATGGGGTAATCTATTCTACAGATACCACCGGAAATGGAGAGGTGTTTTTAAAATCGATTGAAAATGGTGTCCTTTCAGGAGAGTTTCACTTTAATGCACGTGTTAATGGTGTTGAAGGTGATACACTCAATTTTAGTCAAGGAGCTTTTTTAAGTGTGCCTTATGGCAATGCTGAAAGCGAAGGAGATTCAATTGATGTACCTGGCGAAACGCTACCTCCTGTAACAACAGATTGCGATGAGGCTGCCACACAAGTCGCTGCGGCTGCACAAGCTTATGAAGGTGCACAGAACAGTGGAGATCAAGCAGCTATTACTGAGGCTTGCCAAGCTTATGCTACGGCTCTTCAACAACAAATTGAAGTTTGTGGAGATGATTCTGGTGCGCTGCAACAAATTTTAGAAGGACTGCCTTGTAATCAATAAGCACACTTTTAAAAACTTTATAAGCTTTGTTGTAAGTTTTTGTAATCTATTCCCCATTTTTGCACAAACAGGCATTAATTGTAAGGCTAAATTATGCAAAATCAGTTTCGAATCATCTTGTGGCTTTGGGTATTTTGTGGATTGACTACTAGTTTCTCTGTGCAAGCGCAAAAGCGTCTACCTAGCTTGCAGGATACATTGGTAAAAGAGGATTTAGGACTGGTTGACGATGAGTTTCAAAATTTGTTTTTTGAAGCGTTGGCGCAACGTGCCATTGAAAATTATGATAAAGCTAATGCGATGTTGTTTAAAGCAGAAAAGCTCAAACAACATCAAGCTGTAGTTTGGTATGAAATAGGATTAAATTATTTAGATTTAAATCGCTACCAACTGGCAGAATCTTATTTGCATAAAGCACTGTCTAAAAAACCTCAGCAAGAGTTGGTGATTTTGGCACTCTACAAAGTGTACAATGCTACCCATAATTATCAAGCGGCTATTCCTTTTGTAGAACAACTCGCTCAAACAAATGCTGATTATTACAAAGATTTAAGTGATCTTTATCGATTAAAAGGCGCTTATATTCAAGCCTTAAAAGCCTTAGATTCATATGCTTCACAAACTAAGCGAAACTCTCCAAATGAATGGCAGCAAGCAATTATTAAGGAAGGAGCTGAAAATGCTACTGTCGAGCAGTATTTAAATGTTCAAATTGAAGCGCATCCTCAGGCGTATGAAGCTTATGAAAATCTCATTTATTATTATTTGACTTCTGATCAATTGCCGTCAGCATTGCGTGTTGCTAAACGTCTTGCTCAATTGTATCCTGAAACCGCTCAATTAGCATTGGTGCAGTATAAATTCTATTTAAAAGATAAAAAGTACAATCAAGCAGTAGAAGCCTTAAGTGCATTTATTACCCATCCCGAAGCAGAAAATGCACTTAAAATTCAAGCGATTAAGGATTTTCAAAACATAGTTAAGTTACATCCTAATTACCGTAATCAATTCGTTAACGTGCTCGGAAAAGAGAGTAGTGGAGGACATCCTAATAACCAACAACTAGGCGAGGCTTATATGGGTAGAAATAATGCTAAAGCCATTGCTCATCTCGAAAAAGCTTTGGCTGAAACTCCGGGAAATCTCAAAGCGGTTAAAGCGCTTTTAGTGCTTTACAATAAAGAAAAACACTACCAAAAGGCATTAGATTTAGCCGAGCAAAAGTTGATGATTTTTCCGGCGCAACCTAGTTTGTATTTACAAAAAGGGATTGCTCAAAATGGCTTAGGGCAATATAATGCTGCTAAAATGAGTTTATTAAGTGGTGTAGATTTTGTAGTTAATCAACCGCAATTAAAGCGTAGATTCTATAAGGCTTTGTCTGTTAGTAGTTTGAAATTAGGCAATGAGCAGGAAGCTGAAAATTATAAAATCAAAGCGGCTAACCTAAAATAAAATAAATTTGAGTAAACGATATTTATATTTCTCGGTAATAGTATTGAGTTTGTTGCTGACGTCTTGTGGTGCCAAAAAAACAGGAACTACAGGATTACGTCATGCCACAGTCAATAAGGTGATTAAACAATATGAGAAAACAGCTCCAGAATTTGAAACCCTTTACGCGCACTTGCGGGCTAGTTATGACGATGGTTCAGGCAGTCAATCTATAGGAGTAAGCATGCGTATGCAAAAGGGAGATACAATTTGGTTGAGCGCCAAGTTAGCAGGGTTAATTCCCTTGGCAAAGCTTATGATTACACCTAATCGGGTTCAATTTTATGAAAAAATAAATCATCAGTCGTTTGATGGTGATTTTGCATTACTCAGCAATTGGCTGGGCATGCCGGTAGATTTTGAAAAAGTGCAAAACCTACTACTCGGACAAATCGTCGGTCCTGTAGATAAGCAGGATTTTGAATTAAAAGACGGCAAAAATGGATATATCCTCTCACAATTGTTGACCGGAATGGTGCAGCGTTCTATTTTGATAGACAAATCGACCTTTAAAGTCAAAGGTCAACAAATTAAGCGTTCAGCTCAACGCGAAGGCGTGACGATAGCCTATCCAAGTTATCAAGAAAAAGCGGGGCAGCTTTTCCCAAAAATGATTAATATTGTCGTCAATCACGGGAATAAATCAACTAAAATCGACATTAATTACAGGTCATTAGAGTTGAATCGCGATTTGGATTTCCCATTTGAAATGCCATCAGGCTATACCGAAATAGAATTAAAATGAAAAGCTCTTTACGCTACATATTATTAGGGTTGACCTTTTTCTTTGCACTGCAGGTGACACAGGCACAGAGTAAACGCGATCAACTAGAACAAAAACGCCAGGCTTTACGCGCTCAAATAACGAAGATTAACAAGTTGCTGTCAGAAAATAAAGCCGAAAAACAATCGGTGATCACACGGGCTAATGATTTACAACGCCGTATATCTGCTACTGAAGAATTGATCAAAACCAATAACCAAGCGGCTAATTTATTGACCTCAGAGATTAATACGAATCAAAATAAGATTACTACTCTGCGCAAGGAGCTCGAAAAGCTTAAAAAGGACTATGCTAAAATGATGCGCAAGTCTTATAAAAGTCGTTCTAAGCAAAGTCGATTGATGTTTTTGTTTTCATCTGATAGTTTTTTGCAAGCTTATAAGCGTTTGCAGTATATGAAACAGTATACAGATTATCGCCGCCAACAAGGGGAAGAGATAAAAGCACACGCTCAAAAATTACAAGAGTTAAATAAGGAACTCGATCAACAACGTCAAGAAAAGAAAAAATTGCTAGCCGCTAACCGGGCGACAAAGCAAAAGTTGCAAGCCGATAAAAAAGAACAAGAAGCACTGATAGCGACAATTAATGCTAAGGGCAGTTCCTATCGTAAAAAAATTCAGGCTAAACAAGATGAAATAGCGCGTATTGATGCTGAAATACAGCGCTTAATTCGCGAAGCTATTGCGCGTGAAAATGAGAAAAAAGGATCAAAACGCACAACAGAATTTGCGTTGACGCCTGAGGCTAAAGCATTAGCGGCTAGTTTTGCTTCCAATAAAGGCAAGTTGCCTTGGCCACTAAAAAGCGGTGAGGTGACCATGCGTTTTGGAAGTCATCCTAGTCCGTTAGCGCACACCGTAACGGTGCAGAGCAATGGTATCCGTATTGTGACCAACGCTAATGAACCTGTAAAAGCAGTGTTTAAAGGAAAAGTTTTAAAAGTACAGGTCATTCGCGGTGCCAATAAACTCGTCTTTTTACAACACGGTAATTACATTACAGTATACCGCAACCTGTCAAAAATCCACGTTCATACGGGTGACAATGTTTCTACAGGACAAATTATAGGCGAGGTAGGAGTAGCTCGTGATACAAGACGACCAACGCTTTATTTCTACGTGTTAAAGGATATACATTACCTCAATCCACTAAAATGGATTTTAAATCAATAAGCAGGCATTAAATGAACTGAAAATCCCCACTACTCATTATTGAATAGTGGGGATTCAAATTTTAAAAGGTTAAGCTTATTTGCTTACCTAAATCTGCAATTATTTAGCAGCTTCGTATTTTTTAGATACGATATCCCAGTCGATTACGCTAAAGAAAGCTTCAACATAATCAGGGCGTCTGTTTTGGTAGTTTAAGTAATAAGCGTGTTCCCAAACATCAATTCCTAAGATAGGTGTACCACATTGGCTGTCACCTGGCATTAATGGGTTGTCTTGATTAGGTGTAGAGCAAACCGTTACTTTACCACCTTTGTTAGCACACAACCAAGCCCATCCTGAACCGAAACGTGTTTTAGCAGCGTTAGAAAACGCATCTTTAAAGGCATCAAATGAACCGAAAGCGTCATCGATAGCTGTAGCTAAAGCGCCAGTTGGTTGACCTCCTCCGTTTGGAGACATTACTTCAAAGTAAAGGTTGTGATTGTAGTAACCCCCACCGTTGTTGCGTACAGCAGCATTTGACATATCGAGATTTTGTAAAAGCTCAACGATATCTTTGTTTTCAAGATCAGTGCCGGCAACAGCAGCATTGAGTTTTGAAGTGTATCCAGCATGGTGTTTACCATAGTGAATTTTCATTGTATTTTCATCGATATGCGGCTCTAACGCATTGTAGTCGTAGCCTAATTTGATTTGTTCAAAAGCCATAATTGTCTGTTTTTTAAAGTTAAAACTATTTTATGTGCATCAAAATTAATTATATATAATCGTAATTTCAATGTTTTAGTGTTATAAATTTTTGAACGCTCTAACTGAAATTTAAATTAAACCCTAAACCTTTTAAAAATCGTGTAGCACTCGTCTAGTTTTGATGTAAATTTGTAATCTATGTCTATGAAAACGAAGCCTTTTGTAATTGAGAAAAATGTATTGCCAGCAGCTATTGATCATCTAGGGCATGTCAATAATGTGGTGTATTTAGAGTGGGTGCAAGAGGTTTCTCAAGCCCATTGGAATACCTGTGCCAGTGAAAGCATTAAGCAAAACTACTATTGGGTGGCCTTGCAACATTCCATTACGTATAAAAAACCGGCTTTTGAAGGCGATGTGTTAGAACTTAAAACCTGGATAGAATCGCTTGATGGGGTAAAAAGCGAACGCCGCGTGTTGATTACACGACTTTCAGACAGAGCGTTAATTGCTAAATCAGAAACAATTTGGTGTTTGATTGACGCTAAAACGCAACGCCCTAAACGTATTCCTCAGGAAATTAAGGCACTATACGAATAAGAAATAATGTCATGGCAAATCTAGATCCAACTAAAAAAATAATCCTCTTTGACGGCGTGTGCAATCTGTGTGATCAAACGGTGCAGTTTATTATTAAGCACGATACAGAAGATTGCTTTCGTTTTGCCTCATTGCAAAGTGACCTCGGACAAAAACTGATGGCAGAGCGACACATTGACACAACTCAACTTAAATCTATTGTCTTAATTGAGCCCGGTCACGCTTATTATATGAAGTCATCGGCGGCGTTACATATTGCTAAGCACTTAAAAGCTTACCGCTGGATGGGCGTATTTCTTCATTTGCCCCAATCTTTTCGCGATGCCATTTATATGTTGATTTCAAATAACCGTTACCGCTGGTTTGGCAAAAAAAACAGCTGCATGTTGCCTACAGCTCATTTAAAAGCTAAATTTTTAGACAGCTAGCATTTGTTTAATCAGCCTATTATGTCATGAGGATTAAATTTTTAGTCTGATTTGTCCATACGGTATTAAAACCGCTGTAAATTTTGTCGTGTTTCTCAGGATTTTCAGACTGCTGAAGTCAGCTATTTAATTGATTAATAGAAACTACAATTAAAAGTGAAATTGATGCCAAGTTGAATATAAGGGTGAAAATATTAATCTTCAAATTCTTCTTTTTTACTATTAAAATGAGGCTACAAATAAAACTGAAAGTTATCAAAAATAACATAGGGATTGTCAACAATTCACCGACGAATTGTATGGCACTAGTTGAATCTGGTGGATTGTATGACCAGTAAATGATTAAGATAAAATATACTAAACTTAGAAAGCTTAGGTATAATAAAATCTTCGAAATTTTGCTTATAGGGGTCATTTTAATACATTGTTAATGATTCATCAGTAGGTTTTCCTGCGTCAGGGACACATCCGGGAAGACAAAACCATTCAGGCTCACAAGTCTATTATAACACTGTTAGTTTTTAGTAATCTTCTTTTTCATTTTATTTTTCTAGAAAGTTATGCGTTTATTTTCACTTTAAGGCAATCTTACCTCCTTCTTTTTTAAGGATAGAAACTTCTAAAGTTAAAACTTGTCAATCAATTTATAGCGTAGCCTGATAAAGTTTTTTATTTTTAAAAAGCATAAAGGTATTGCCAAGGATAGTTTGTATTTTTGCAAAAAAAAAGTTCGTATGTCACATTTTCACGAGCTCCGAGTAAAAGCTATCAGACGCGAAACGCCGGAAGCTGTAAGTTTAGAGTTTGAAGTGCCTGATGAATTGAAAAGTGATTTTCAGTTTGTTGCCGGGCAATACTTAACTTTAGAAAAAGAAATTGCCGGTAAGAAATTTCGCCGTTCTTATTCCATCTGTACCTCGCCGCAAAGTGGTGAGTTAAAGGTGGCTGTTAAAGAAGTTGAAAAGGGCTTGTTTTCAGTTTGGGTAAACAACAAACTCAAAGAGGGCGATACCTTAAATGTATTCTTGCCTGAAGGACGATTTGTGTATAAATCGGAGTCGCCTGAAAATGAGAAAAACTACGCTGCCTTTGCCGCCGGAAGTGGAATTACACCTATCATGGCGATTCTAAAAGATGTGCTTGAGGCTGAACCAAATAGTAAATTTGTGCTGGTTTACGGTAATAAAACACCGGCGCAAACCATGTTTTTTAAAGAGTTGCTACAACTACAATCACAATATCAAGACCGTCTTTATATCGAATTTGTGTACAGTAGAACTAAAGAAGACGACGCCTTTTTTGGACGTATTGAACGCGGAACGGTTAATTTTGTCTTGAAAAATAGATTTAAAACTACTGATTTTGATGCCTTTTACTTGTGTGGTCCCGGGCAGATGATCGATATGGTATCTGAAGTGTTGACAGAAAATGGAGTTAACGATTCAAAAATACACCACGAGTTGTTTGTAGCAAAAGATGACGCGAAAAAGAATGAAGAAGAAGGTGCTACAACGGGTAAAACTACGGTGACGGTGATTTTAGATGAAGAAGAAACGACTTTTGAAATGGACCGCAGTCAGCGCGTGCTCGACGCAATTATGGATGAAGGTTTAGATCCCCCTTACTCTTGTCAAGGCGGAATTTGCAGCAGTTGCATGGCACAGATTAAAGAAGGTCAGGTGACGATGGTAAATAACCAAATCTTAACAGATGAAGAAGTAGAAGAAGGCTTAACGCTTACCTGTCAAGCGCATCCTACAACCGCTACGCTCATTGTTGATTTTGACAATATATAACGCAGAAGTACATTCTGTATCACTTATCAATCGGCTGTATTTTTCACTAAATACAGCCAATTTGCTTTAAGTATTATTTCCGACCAAAGTCAGCGGGAATTTCACCCCACGCCACCGTGTCCCATTTTACAATAGGCGTAGAGTGCTGATGTGTTTTTAGCCATTTTTCAGCACGGTCAACAAGCTGAAATAATTTTTCGGTTTTAGCACTGCGCTTTAGTTTAGTATTGCATTTTTGTCGCCTCACCCAGCTCATAGCTGTGCGCGAGTCCGAATAAATAAGGCGATTGCTTTTGTGTAAGTCTAAAAAAGCTAACCCGTGTACTAAAGCTAAAAATTCACCGATATTATTGGTGCCTTCCGGAAAAGGACCAATGTGAAAAAGTTCTTTTTTAGTACAGGTATCTACTCCGCGATATTCCATAATGCCGGGATTGCCACTCGAAGCGGCATCGACAGCAATAGAATTACAGTTGACCTCTTGCTGCATTTGTGCGCTTTGTTGAGCGGTTCGCGGCGCTTTTTTCTTGCCTTTATAGGCGGCATAAGTGCTATTATAAGCTTTTTGAGCTTCGCTGTAATCTAAAAAGGACTTGTATTGCGCCTGCGGATAACCGTCGATTACAGCCTTGCATTCGGCCCAAGAGGTATAAATCCCCGGGCGCTTGCCTTTCCAAACTACATAATACTTCTGCTTTTTTCCCATATTAACTTTTAGTAGCTAAAATTTGATCTATCACCTCGGCGTAATGGGCGTGTTCTAACTGATGGATTTTAGTTTCTAAACGTTCTAAATTATCATCAGCAGAAATCGCAGTTTTAAATTGAGCGATAATTTGACCTTTGTCATAGTGTTCGTTGACATAGTGAATGGTGATGCCACTTTCGCGCTCTCCATTGGCTAATACAGCTTCGTGTACATGGTGGCCATACATGCCTTTACCACCGTATTTAGGCAAAAGAGCCGGGTGGATATTGATGATTTTATCAGGAAAAGCCTGAACAATTGACAAAGGAACCATCCACATAAATCCGGCTAACACAATTAAATCGGGAGATTGTTCTTGTAAGAAATGAAGTACAAAATCACTTTTGTATAATTGTTGACGTGTAAAGCACAAGGTATTTACAGATTTGCTTTCAGCCATGGTCAACACCCTTGCTTTAGGGTTGTTTGATAAGACATAAGAGACGTTTATCGCTGGGTTTTGCGAAAAATGATTAATAATAACTTCTGCATTACTGCCGGTTCCGGAGGCAAAAATGATTATTTTTTTTGGGTGATGTTCGTTTTCTACTTTCAAAATTCTTAATTTATTACTAAATTGCGTCCTGAAAAGTAAAGCTTTTTGGACGAAGCAACGATATGTGATGCACTTTTTTTGCATTAAATCCTGTTTTCAAAGAAAGTTTTATATTTTTGCCCCTTAAAAACACATTAAAAAAATTAAACATTATGGCAGACATTGCATCAAAAGTAAAAGCTATTATCGTTGATAAGCTTGGTGTTGACGAAAACGAAGTAACAAACGAAGCAAGCTTCACCAACGATTTGGGAGCTGATTCTTTGGACACTGTTGAGTTGATTATGGAATTCGAAAAAGAATTCGATATTCAAATTCCTGATGATCAAGCAGAAAACATTGCTACTGTAGGTCAAGCTGTTTCTTATATCGAAGAAGCTAAAAAGTAAAAAAATCTAATTTTACAACAGAACTAAGTATGGAGTTAAAGCGGGCAGTCATTACAGGTATTGGAGCCATAACCCCTATTGGTAATAATATCGCTGAATATTGGGCCGGTCTTATTGAAGGCAAGAGTGGCGGTGCACCAATCACCTATTTCGATGCTGAAAAATTTAAAACTAAATTCGCCTGCGAAATCAAGAATTTTGATTTTCAAGGCTACTTTGGTCGGAAAGAAATTAGACGCCTCGATCGATTCACTCAGTACGCTATTGTAGCTTCTGATGAAGCTATTGCAGATTCGGGTATCGACTTGAATAAAGTTGATAAATTCCGTGTCGGCGTAATTTGGGGTGCTGGTATCGGTGGTTTAGAAACTTTCCAAAATGAAGTCAAGAACTTCGCTCACGGAGATGGCACGCCACGTTTTAACCCCTTCTTTATTCCTAAAATGATTGCGGATATTGCTCCTGGTAATATCTCAATCAAACACGGATTTATGGGGCCTAACTACGCTACAGTGTCAGCTTGCGCCTCATCAGCAAATGCAATTATTGACGCCTTAAATACAATCCGATTAGGTTATAGCGATGTGGTTGTTACCGGTGGTAGCGAAGCCGCTGTAACACAAGCTGGTATGGGTGGATTTAATGCTATGCATGCACTTTCTACTAGAAATGATGATCCACAAGGCGCTTCTCGTCCATTTGATGCTACCCGTGATGGGTTTGTACTCGGCGAGGGTTCTGGAGCATTGGTTTTAGAAGAATATGAACATGCTAAAGCGCGTGGCGCAAAAATTTATGCTGAAGTAGTTGGCGGTGGTATGTCTTCTGACGCTCACCACATGACCGCTCCACATCCTGAAGGCGATGGCGTTGTTGCAGTAATGAAAAACTGTTTGCAAAATGCCGGCTTGAAGCCTGAAGATGTCGATGCAATTAATACGCATGGTACTTCAACTCCTTTAGGTGACGTGGCTGAAATTAAAGCCATCAAAAAAGTTTTTGGCGATCATGCTAAGCACATCAACATCAACTCAACCAAGTCTATGACTGGTCACTTGTTGGGTGCTGCTGGCGCTATTGAAGGTATCGCTTCAGTATTGGCTATGCAACACGGCATTGTTCCGCCTACAATAAACTACAACACACCTGATGATAAAATCGATTCTGAATTGAACTTAACTCTTAACGTCGCACAAAAACGCGAAGTTAATGTGGCGATGAGTAATACATTTGGTTTTGGTGGTCACAACGCTTGTGTGTTATTTAAAAAATTGGATGAATAGTTAGATGATTTAATTTTCTATGAAATTTATCCGTCACATATTAAATTCCCGTCCAGCAAAAGGCGGGGATTTTTTTATCGCCCTAAAATCTATTTTAGGCTTTGCTCCTAGAGATATTGAAATTTACCAACGCGCCTTTACTCATTGTTCCTTGCAAGAAACAGATGCTGAAGGAAATCCACTAAATTATGAACGCTTAGAGTTTTTAGGAGACGCGATGTTGGGTAGTGTTGTGGCAGCTTATCTTTTTCAAGAAGTGCCAGATGCTGATGAAGGTTACCTCACTAAAATGCGCGCCAAAATTGTCAGTCGTAAATCGCTTAATCAACTGGGAAAAGATTTTAACCTCATCCAATTTATGAAAGCTGATTGCCACCAAGAACAATTTGGAGATAATGTTCATGGCAATTTGGTTGAAGCTTTAGTAGGTGCTATTTATGAAGATCGTGGATTTACTTTTTGTGAACAATTTATTCACAATAAAATTATTGCTGATTATATCAACTTATCACAGCTAGAAGAACAAATAGTCAGTTATAAAAGCTATCTCATTGAATGGTGTCAAAAGGAGAAAAAGAATTTTTCATTTGACGATTGCGAAGATACCGGTAAAGAAGAGGTTAAACATTTTGTGTCGCGGTTGAGTATTTCGGGAAAACTTGTTGCCAAAGCGCGCTCAACCTCAAAGAAAAAGGCCGAAGAAAAGGCCGCTAGACGCGCTTATTTTGCACTTCAAGATAAAATTAATATTTAATTAAAAATAAAGTTTTTTTTAAGATTAAAATCCTTGCTATCTTTACACCCTCGTAAGAGAGACATTTAGTTGATCTTTTGGGCTGTAAATTATGGCTGCAAAAAAAGTAAATACTTTATTTTTAGAAGAGGACTCTTCACTTGAGTCCGTGTTAGTTATTGCCATTCACAGTTCAATAGAAGTGTTTAGGCTGGTTTATTTACTCAATAAGCAACTCGATTTAAAACTCTCACGGGAAACAGATTTAGATTTTAAACTGCAGGGCGATGTGGCATATCATCCTCTATATCACTATGAAGATATCCGTAATTTAATCGATTATTACCTAGTGGTTAATCGAGGAAAAGTAGATGTCTTAAACGACAAAAAGCACGGCTTGTTGTTTGATAGTAGTTCTATTTACTCCTATGTTATGCCCGAGTATAAATCGGCTGATTTTTTATTAAAAATAGAAGGTTTAGAAGATAAAGAGCGCGTAGTAGTAGCTCTAAAACATATAAAATTGATTTCAACTTTTTATCTAGTTGAACTAGAAGAATTGAAATCCTATAACAATTTAATTTTTAACTGATGAAGCACATTAAAAAAACGAAGATTGTGGCCACACTTGGTCCATCTACAGAATCAGTAAAAACCCTTGAAGGGATGATGAAAAACGGCGTAAATGTATTCCGTGTTAATTTTTCACATGCCAAACATGAAGAAGTTGAAAAACGAATTAAGACGATTCGCGAAACAGCTAAAAAGCTAGATTTAAATATTGGTATTCTCGGCGATTTGCAAGGCCCTAAACTTCGCGTTGGGGTTATGAAAGAAGAAGTCGTTGTAAGTAAAGGTGATCAAATCACTTTTGCCACAGGAAAAGCTTTTCAAGGTACTGCTGAACGCGTATACATGAATTATGAGCAATTTCCAAAAGATGTCAAAGCAAAAGAACGCATCTTGCTCGATGATGGAAAATTGATTTTTGAGGTGGTTAGCACTAATAAAAAAGATGAAGTTGTTGCAAAAGTGGTACAAGGTGGTCCATTGCGCTCACGCAAAGGCGTAAACTTGCCTAACACGAGCATCTCCTTGCCGGCTTTGACTGAAAAAGACGTTAAAGACGCCATCTTTGCTTGCCAACAACAAGTTGATTGGATAGCCTTATCATTTGTACGTCATGCTAAAGATTTACAAGTCTTACAAAACTTGATTAAAAAACACAGCGATCACAAAATTCCTATTGTTGCCAAAATTGAAAAACCTGAAGGCGTTGCCAATATTGATGAAATTGTACGCAACTGTGATGGACTGATGGTGGCACGTGGTGATTTAGGAGTAGAAGTTCCTGCACACGAAGTGCCGCTCATCCAAAAACGCTTAGTGAACCGTGCTAAACAAGCCCGTATCCCTGTGATTATTGCTACACAAATGATGGAAACCATGATTGATAGCCTCACACCAACTCGTGCTGAGGTTAACGATGTGGCAAACTCAGTGATGGACGGTGCTGATGCAGTGATGCTCAGTGGTGAAACTTCAGTGGGTAAATATCCTGTAGATGTGATTAAAAAAATGGCTCAAATTGTAATGAGTGTTGAAGATTCTGAACTCATTCGCGTTCCTGAAGATCCACCAACAATTGTAACCGATCGTTACATCACTAAATCTATTTGTTATCACGCGGCTTTAACTGCTGATGAAATTGGTGCCTCAGCCATTTGTACGCTAACCAATAGTGGTTACACACCATTTCAAATTTCAGCCTGGCGTCCTAAGGTTAATATTTTAGCCTTTAGCTCTAATCGTCGCATATTGAATCAGTTGAGCTTATTGTGGGGCGTGCAAGCTTTTTATTATGACAAATTTGTCAGTACTGATGACACCATACGCGATGTCAACACTATGGCAAAAACAAAGAAATATGTCAAAAAAGGAGAGTTTATTGTAAACTTAGCCGCTATGCCGGTTGAGAAAAAAGGGAAAGTAAATACTTTGCGTATTTCTCAAATCGATTAATACAACTACGGCATAAAATTGTTAAAGCTCTTGAGTCTGCACTTAGATTCAAGGGCTTTTATTTTTGTTCAAACGCAATGAATTTGTTATTTTTTCTTTATTTTTAATGGCAATTAAAAAAACAAACTTATGCCAGTTCAAGAACCGTTCAACCTTATAAAATGGGTTGAAGATAATAGAGACCTTTTAAAACCGCCTGTAGGTAATAAAAATTTATACAAAGACGCCGGTGATTATATCGTGATGGTTGTAGCCGGCCCTAATGCGCGCAAAGATTTTCACTATAACGAAACCGAAGAACTCTTTTATCAGCTCGAAGGTGAAATAGAAGTGCATATTCAGGATGAAGGACAAAAGCGCATTTTTACCTTAGGGCCAGGCGACATGTATCTCAATCCGGCAGGAGTGCCGCATTCACCTGTGCGAAAAGAAGGATCAATAGGTTTGGTTGTTGAGCGTAAGCGCTCGAGTTTTGAAGGGAAAGATGGCTTGATGTGGTATTGTGATGAGTGTAACCACAAGCTACACGAAGTCTATTTTCCTCTAAATGACATTGAAAAAGACTTTTTGCCGCGGTTTAAAGCGTTTTACGCCAGTGAAGACTTGCGTACTTGTGATAACTGTGGACATGTGATGCCTATGGATGAACGGTTTATTTCTGAATAACTAAACAAATAGTACAGATATAGGTTCTAAATCAAATAATTTATTGGTTTAGAGCCTTTTTTTTGTGTAATTTTTTGAAATAGAGCGATTGTCGTAAAAAATTAGATTGTATATTTACCCCAGTTTATTAATTTTTTAATCATAAATACTATGAAAGTAGCAGTTATCGGGGCCACCGGGATGGTCGGCCGAGTGATGCTCGAAGTTTTAGAAGAGCACAATTTCCCTATCAGTGAATTAATTTTAGTCGCCTCAAAAAAATCAGTAGGTAAGCAATTAAAGTTTAAAGGTAAGGAATATAAGTTGGTTGACGTTTCCGATGCTATAGCCAAGAAGCCCGATTTTGCGCTATTTTCAGCCGGTAGTGATGCCTCTTTAGAGTGGGCGCCAAAATTTGCAGAAGTCGGTACAACCGTAATCGACAACTCTTCAGCATGGCGTATGGATCCTACTAAAAAATTAATCGTTCCAGAAATTAATGGCGATACCTTAACGGACGATGACAAAATTATCGCCAATCCTAACTGTTCAACTATTCAGTTGGTTATGACGCTTAAACCTTTGCACGATAAGTTTAAAATTAAACGTGTGGTCGTTTCTACTTATCAGTCTATTACAGGAAGCGGTGTAAAAGCTGTTCGTCAATTAGAAAACGAAGAAAAAGGCGAAAAAGATACGATGGCTTATCCTTATCCTATTTATCGCAATGCCATACCTCACTGTGATGTCTTTCAAGACAACGGCTATACCAAAGAAGAAATGAAATTGACTAAAGAAACTAAAAAGATTCTCGGTGATGAATCGGTATTAGTTTCAGCAACAGCTATTCGTATTCCTGTAGTTGGTGGGCACAGTGAATCGGTAAATATTGAGTTTGAAAAACCATTTGAGTTAACCGAAATTCGCCAAGCTTTAAAAAACTTTAGCGGTGTAACCGTACAAGATAATCCGGAGCTCAACACTTATCCAATGCCAATTTACGCTTATGGCAAAGACGATGTGTTTGTAGGTCGTTTGCGCAAAGATTTCACGCAAGAAAACACACTTAATGCGTGGATTGTGGCTGACAATTTGCGCAAAGGAGCGGCAACTAATGCTGTTCAAATTGCAGAATACCTCGTTAAGAAGAAAAAAGACGCTGCTTATACAAGTTTAAACTTGCATAATAACTAAGCCGTTTGATTATTAAATCAATTAGCCGTAAATTGCTCTTTAATTTACGGCTAATTTTTTGCCGTATTTATACAAATCCTTTAATATTTTCCCTTTATGACCATTAGAAAAATGCCTGTATTTCTTTTGGCCTTAGTTGGTTTTACAGCCTGTAAAAATCAAACTAATCAAGCCGAAAAAAAAGATGCTAACACCATGCAAATTACTTATCCCGAAACCAAGAAAGTCGATACTGTTGACGAGTATTTTGGCGTTCAAGTCAAAGACCCTTATCGCTGGTTAGAAGACGATAATAGTGCTGAGACTAAAGCCTGGGTAAAAGCCGAAAACAAGGTGACTTATGCTTACCTTGAAAAAATTCCGTATCGTCAAAAACTCGAAAAACGTTTGACGGATTTATGGAATTACGAAAAAATAGGCGTGCCACGCCAACATGGCGATTATTTTTACTTTAGTAAAAACGATGGACTTCAAAATCAAAGCGTTGTTTACCGCTATAAAAAAGGGCAAACTCCAAAAGATGCAGAGGTCTTTTTAAATCCTAATACCTTTAGCGACGACGGGACTACCTCATTAGCTAGTATGAGTTTTTCAGATGACGGATCTTTGCTAGCTTACTCTATTTCAGAAGGTGGTAGCGATTGGCGCAAAGTGATTGTTATTGATGTAGAAACCAAACAAGCTGTTGAAGATACTCTGGTAAATGTGAAATTTAGCGGCGTGTCTTGGAAGGGAGACGAAGGCTTCTTTTATTCAAGCTATGACAAGCCTGAAGGAAGTCGTTTAGTGGCCAAAACCGATCAACACAAACTCTATTACCACCAATTAAAAACGCCTCAGAACACAGATAAAGTGGTTTATGGCGCTACAGAAGCTGAAAAACACCGTTATGTAGGTGGATATGTGACAGAAGATAACCACTATTTGGTGATTTCTGCCAGCAATACAACTTCAGGTAATGATTTGTTTATTAAAGATCTGACCAAAGCTGATAGTCCAATTGTCACCGTTATTGAAAGCGACGAAAACAATACGTCGGTATTGACTACTGAAGGGAACACTTTATACATGATTACCAATGTAGATGCGCCTAACAATCGCATAGTAACAGTTGATGCAGATACGCCAACCCCAGAACATTGGAAAAATTTTATTGCTGAAACCGAAAATGTATTAGAAGCCACAACGGCTAATACATACATCTTTGCGCATTATATGAAAGATGCTTTGTCACAAGTTAAACAATACACCCTCGATGGCAAATTGGTGCGTGAAGTAGAATTACCCGGCCTTGGTACAGTGAGTGGTTTTTCAGCTAAAAAGACAGAGACCGATGTGTATTTTTATTTTACAAATTACGTAACACCGGGAACGATTTATAAATACGATTTAGAAACAGGTAAATCAGAAGTTTATCAAAAGCCTCAAATCGATTTTAATCCTGAAGAATACATCAGTAAGCAAGTATTTTATACGTCAAAAGACGGAACTAAGGTACCGATGATGATTACCTATAAAAAAGGAACCAAATTAGACGGAACTAACCCGACAATGCTTTATGGATACGGTGGTTTCAATATCAGTTTGACACCGTCTTTTAGTGTAGCTAATGCTGCTTGGTTAGAGTTAGGCGGCGTTTATGCCGTGCCAAACATTCGCGGTGGCGGAGAGTACGGTCAAAAATGGCATAAAGGCGGCATTAAAATGCACAAACAAAATGTATTTGACGATTTTATTGCGGCAGCAGAATATTTGATTGCTAACAAGTATACTTCAACAGATTATTTAGCGATTCGCGGAGGGTCAAACGGCGGTTTACTCGTCGGGGCTACCATGACACAGCGTCCTGATTTGATGAAAGTCGCTTTGCCGGCAGTAGGTGTGCTCGATATGTTGCGTTATCACAAATTTACAGCCGGAGCGGGTTGGGCTTATGATTATGGCACTTCAGAAGACAGCAAAGAAATGTTTGAGTACCTCTATGCCTATTCACCAGTGCACAACGTCAAAAAGGGCGTAGAATATCCAGCCACCTTAATCACTACAGGAGATCACGATGATCGCGTAGTGCCGGCACACAGTTTTAAATTTGCAGCTGAGTTGCAAGCTAAACAAGCTGGCACTAATCCGGTGTTAATTCGCATCCAAACCAATGCTGGTCACGGCGCAGGAAAGCCAACTTCTATGATTATTCAAGAATATGCAGATACCTATGCATTTACCTTGTTTAATATGGGATTTGACACTTTACCAACAGCTCAAAAACCACAAAACTAAATCGATTTAGAGTTGTAATTATTGTAAAGGGGGTTGTTTTTTCTAGTGAAAACAGTCCCCTTTTGCGTCATACCACAAAAAATAGTGTAGATTGAACTAAATAATAATTCTATTGCAATAATGCCGTGGGCAACAAATTATACCTACAAAAAAGATTATAAATCGGACTAAAAGATAATTCTATTGGTATAACTTGCCCCTTGAAAATTAGTTTTTAAAATCAGTGATAATGGCACATTTGTATTTGGTTCCTACACCTATTGGAAATTTAGAAGACATGACCCTTCGGGGAATCCGGATTTTAAAGGAAGTTGATTTTATTTTAGCAGAAGATACGCGCAATAGCGGGAAGCTGCTCAAACATTTTTCGATAAGCACACCCATGTACAGCCATCATCAGCACAATGAACACCAAACTGTTGACGGGATAGTGCGTCGATTGGAGGCCGGAGAGACGGCAGCGCTCATCACAGATGCAGGTACACCAGCTATTTCTGACCCTGGATTTTTGATTGTCAGAGCTTGCGTTGAACAAGATGTTGAGGTAGAATGCCTGCCAGGTGCGACGGCTTTTGTGCCGGCATTGGTCAATAGCGGATTACCTAATGATAAGTTTGTGTTTGAAGGCTTTTTACCTAAAAAGAAAGGCCGCCAAACACGCTTAAAGATTTTAGCTGAAGAAGTGCGGACAATGATTTTGTATGAATCCCCTTATAAACTAGTTAAAACCCTGAGTGATTTAGCTGATTATTTAGGTGAAGAACGCTTAGTATCAGTATCGCGTGAATTGACTAAGCTACACGAAGAAACAGTGCGTGGAACGCTAAAAGAAGTGAAGCAACACTTTACGACGCATCCGCCAAAAGGAGAAATTGTACTCGTTGTAGAAGGGAAGAGTTAATTGTCGCGTTTTTGACGTTCTAAATCTTTTTCTTTTTGGGTTTTTAAATCTTGTTTTCGTTTTTGCCTTTTGCTGAAAATCATCAGAAAAACGATGATCGCAACCCCTACAAAGTAAGGCCATGTCTCTCCTAAAAAGTCGATAATTCCAAAATTTCCCCAGCGTTGATCAGGACGTGAATCTACCGGATTAGGTAACTCACCCACTTGAAAGGCTAGAAATTGAGAAGTTTTGAAAATTAAATCACTTAGGAAAGCCATAATTTATTTGTTTGAGTTTTGCACTGCAAAATAGTATAATTTTTTAAGAGACTCTACTAAATTACAAACCTTAACGTTGGCTTTAATACAGGTTTAGTTGACTTTATTGAACTAAAAATGAGATTTATGATGCTCTATGTGTTAATGTGTGATATACAGTATATAATTTATGTACTTTTGTAACTTATCATTTTAATATTATATGTATGTTTTCTGAAAAAGCTAATAAGATTTTTATAGACGTTGTAGACAAGTATCACGTAATAAATACAGTTGATCAACCTTTTGAAAATCCTTATGACCGCGATACGCATCTTATAGAACATTTACTTTATCGCAAATGTTGGATAGATACCGTGCAATGGCATTATGAAGATTTGATTAGAGATCCAGAGATCGACCCTGTATCGGCTTTAGAATTAAAACGTAAAATAGACGCTTCAAATCAAGATCGCACCGATACCGTTGAATATATCGATAGCTATTTTTTAGAGCAATACAAAGCCATTACGCCTAAGGCTGATGCTACTATCAATACTGAAAGTCCGGCTTGGGGTGTAGATCGCTTGTCAATTTTGGCGCTTAAGATTTATCACATGGCTGAAGAGGCTAATCGCGAAGACGCTTCAGCTGACCACCGTGAGGCTTGCCAAAATAAATTAGCTATTCTTAAGGAACAACGCGTTGACTTATCTACAGCAATCGATCAACTGCTAGCTGCTATTGAGGCGGGTGATAAGTATATGAAAACCTATAAGCAAATGAAAATGTATAATGACGATGAACTCAACCCTGTGTTGCGGGCTAAGAAATAATTATACAAATCCTATAAAAACAGAGGGCGAGCAAGAAATTGTTCGCCTTTTCTATATAAAATAAGCTGTAACAACTCCTAAAACAATTAAACTTGTTTTGCTCCAGTTGAAGCGATGATCTCTAGAAGACTCGAAGAGGATGGTTGTTGAAACATGTAGGAATATACCGATAACAACAGCTTCAATATAATGCTCAGCTTGTGGCGTGTCAACTATGGTTTGATCCAAAAGGCTTCCCAGCGGAGTCATTAGGGCAAAAACACCTAGAAATATACCAATTTTGAGTTTACTCATTTTAGAGTTGAGTAAAAAGGAAGATATAATGATAGCCACAGGGATTTTATGGATAACTACGCCGAGCAAAAGATGTGAATTAGATGAGATGGGAAAACCCTCCATGATAGAGTGAATACAGAGTCCTATAAATAACAACATCGGAAACTTTTGGCAGTCATCGTGATGCAAGTGTCCGTGTTCAGCTCCTTTAGACAAAGCTTCTAGAAAAACTTGTAACAAAATTCCGCCCATTATTAGGAGGCCTGTGGTTGAACTGTAGTTTTGATAAACCTCAGGGAGAAACTCAAAAACAGTTATAGATAACAATAAAGCACCACTGTATGAAAGTAATAATTGAGTGGCTTGAGCTCCAGTTTTGAGAATTTTAGTAGCGGCAAAGCCTAATACAACAGCTAAAAAAGGTAAAAGTATACTCATAAGACACTTGTAGTTATGCCGTCACACTTATGTTGAGCTTAAAGGAATTCGGCTTTAAAAATAGGATGCAAATATAAATGGTTTTTGCGAAATAAGATGAACGGTTTAACGTCTTAGTTGTTTATAACTTAAATTGGGGATTAGTCTTGAGTTACCCGTTCTAAATAATTCGTATTGCTTTGTGTATGGATTTTAAACAATTTCCGCAATTCAGTTTCAGAGATAGAATCGCCTTTATAGGTTAAGTTGATAAGGGTATCTTGTTTTGTCTTCCTAATGCTGCCGCTGACTTGTGGTAGCTGTTGAAGCATATAGATTAGAGAAGCATTATCTGTCCTGTTGTGCAAATACAGATTTTGCTTTTTGACAAAACCGACTTTACTTATGGCTTGTACGGGCTGCTTGATTGTCCAAGTTAGGGTGTCTGGCGTTTTTTGAATACTTTGAAATTTAAAGTGATAGTCATTATCAGTATCGTAAAGCTTAACAATTAATCCGGGTAATCCACAAAAATTGTAGGGGCCATCTTTAAAAGGAATTTCTGTAGTGTACCAAGCCACATAATCGCGTCCGGCATAATGAGTGGTTGCTTTTTGTGTGGTGTAGCCATAAAAATTTCGCTTTTCATCTGTAATGGACCACTTTAATTGTTGGGGCTCGGGATAAAAATAGGCAGAGTCTTGTAAGTGAGCTAGCGTTAAAACGGAATGGGTGTTGAGGTTTTTATAAAAAACTTTGTTGAAACTCAGGTTAGTACTGTTGTGATCAAAGTGAATGTTAAGTGTTTTTGTAGGATGTTTTTGTTGTAACTCTTCTCGTTTTTGAATTTCTTTAAGCCGATTATAGTTGGTAAATACACTACACTGCTTACCGGAATAGAGGTAAAGCTCTTCATTTTGTCTAAATCCGTGTCTAGCGGTATCTAAGCTGTAAGTCACTCTATACTGGATAAGATGTGTTGTTTTAAAAGGAGGTGTTTGTCCATAAGTCATCAGAGAGAAACAAAACACAAAGCAGTAGAGCAATTTTGACATAACGCCAAATTAGTTTAGTGGATAATTAGAAAAGTTTTAAAATTAATCAAAATTGATAAGATAAAACGGCAACAATGCCACTAAAATTTAAAATGCGCTAAAAGTATAGATGTTTGTAAATCTCTTAAAATTTGCTGTATTTTTGTAAACTCAAAACTAGAGTTATGGAAGATTTTAAAATGGTAGCTAAAACCTTTGCTGGTCTCGAAGCTATATTGGCAGGAGAGGTGCGAAAATTAGGAGGCCGCGAGGTTAAGGAAGGTGTGCGAAGCGTTAGTTTTGTAGGCGACAAAGGGTTTATGTATAAGGCGAATTTGTCTTTGCGTACAGCTTTACGCATTTTAAAACCTATAGCTAATTTTAAAGTTAGAGACGAAGAAGATTTATATCAAAAAATATACGCCATCAATTGGCTAGAGCTGATAGATTTAGAAGGTTCATTTGCCATCGATTCAACAGTGCATTCAGAAAAATTCACCCACAGTAAGTATGTGAGTTTAAAAGCTAAAGATGCAGTAGTAGATTTGTTTAAAGCTAAAACCGGACGTCGTCCTAATGTGGATGTTAATCATCCTGATTTGCGCATTAACATCCGTTTGCACAACAATTGGTGTACAGTTTCTTTAGATAGTTCAGGCTCTTCTTTACACAAACGCGGCTATCGCGAAACTACAGGAGAAGCGCCGATTAACGAGGTGTTGGCAGCAGGATTAATCATGTTGTCAGGCTGGGATGGCTATTCTGATTTTCTAGACCCCATGTGTGGTAGTGGAACTATGTTGATTGAAGCCGCAATGATAGCGTGTAATATTCCTCCTAATTTAAATAAAACAGAATTTGGTTTTGAGAAATGGAAAGATTGGGATGTAGATTTATACGAAACTATAGAGGCTGCGCAACTCAATAAAATCCGCGAATTTAATTACCGTATTGTAGGCTATGACAAGCTAGCAGAAATGGTGAGTAAGGCGCAGGCTAATATTGAAAATGCTAATTTGACAGAATTTATTACTGTAGAGCGACACAATTTCTTTGCTACAGAAAAGTTTACAGACAAACATTTACACATGGTATTTAATCCACCATATGGGGAGCGTTTAGCTATTGATGTGCTGCGCTTTTACAAACGTATTGGCGATACCTTAAAGCAATATTATCCGGGCACGCATGCGTGGTTGATTACTTCAGAAGAGAAAGCAATGAAGAGTGTAGGTTTACACGCTTCTAAAAAAATAAAAGTATTTAACGGTCCTCTTGAGTCACGTTTGTTACAATTTATGATTTACGAAGGCACTAAAAAGCGTCGAAAACGTATTCCACGATCATAAAAAAAAGCGCCACCTGGCGCTTTTTTTTATATTAATAGAACTGAGGAACTACAACATTCCCAAGTTGATCACTTCTTGTTTGGTGAGGTGGCGATATTGTCCACGCGGCAAGTTGAGTTTAGTGAGCCCGCCATATGAAACGCGGTCTAGATTTACAATTTCATAGCCTAACTTAGTAATTAATTTAGGGACAACTTCAGAAATTCCAGAGCTTATTTCTATGCCGATATGGCGATTGCTTTTGTTTTCAACATACTCAGCAGCTTTTGGCTTTACAAGGCGATCTTTTAAGCTTATGCCTGCACGTAAAGTTTCTAAATCTTCCACTTTCAAAACTTTGTTCAACTCAATGTGAAAGATTTGGTGAATAGGTGAGTGTGAAAGTTTTTTAAGCAAAGTACCATCATTACTCAACAAGAGGAGTCCCTTGGCGCTAGTGCCTAGTTTTCCTACAGGTGATAAACGGCTTTTTGAGGCTGATGCCACTAAGTCCATCACGGTGCGGTTGTTGCGCTCAAGACTTCCGGTAACATAAAACCCAGATGGTTTGTTGAGCAATACATAAACTTTCTTTTCAGGATTAATACGACGCCCATCAAATTTAACCTCATCGGTGAGTTGTACTTTATAGCCCATTTCAGTGACCACTTTGCCGTTGACGGTTACATTGCCAGATGAAATATAAATATCAGCATCGCGGCGTGAGCAGATGCCACTGTTTGAAATGTATTTGTTGAGGCGCATTCCGGCTTGCGGATCTTTGACTTGTTTGTCAACAGCTGATCGCTTAGCCTCTTGCTTGTCAATATGGCGCAACTCTTTAGGCTTTAGACGTTTTCCAGGCTGTCTGGCCGAGTTTTTTTTGTTATTTTTTTTATTGTGATTATATGGCTTCTTAGGCATTGTCAATTTTTTTGCAAAGTTAGAAATAAAAGCTGATTGTAACTCTAATAAAGATGAGGTTTTATTATAAGAATAACAAGCTGTTACGCGAATAATATTTTGAACCTCATGACTTTGTTTAAGAAACTCTAAATAGAGGAGATTGTGTTTAAAAACGTGTATAGTTAGCCTTTAATTCAATGCCATTTAAGCGCTATTTTTTTTCATTTGAAGGGGTTTAAATGTTAAAAATTAAGTAAACGTAAATAAGCAAATACGAGAAGGAGTTTGTCACTTTGGGAGTTAAAAAGCTGCTTTTTTCCGTTTTCGTTAAAATATAAGATGCAATTAGGGGTAAATTTTTATTTCAATAGCTCTAAACTTGTTATGGAATTATTAAAACATAACCTTTGTTGAATATTCTTGTTTGTAAAGCTTTTAATTCTGTTTAAAGCTGTAAAATGTTAACAAATTTCGATTAAAGCCTTCATTTATTTATCACACGAGCCTTAGAAGAAGAATTTAGAGGAAATGCATTTGTAAAAAATTGACTAACAAGTTGTTATTGTCTATCTGTGGGATCTGTTGTTGAGGGTGAATGTTTTTAACGATAAAGTCATTAACGATTATTTAGATATTTTGTTGCTAGTGAGTCCTATGAGTTTGGCTAATATTGACGCTTGCTAATTCAAAATTCGAGGCTCATGAGAACAAAACTCAGTTTTTTGTTAACACTCATAGGGGTGTTAATGGTGCAATGCGTTTTTGCACAAACAAAATCGATCTCGGGTACAGTTACTGATGATGGAGGAATTCCTCTACCAGGTGTATCCATAATGGTCAAAGGAACAACCAGTGGAACCACCACTGATTTTGATGGTAACTATACAATTGAAGCAAGTGAAGGCTCAACGCTTGTTTTTACGTATATGGGATTTGCTACTGTTGAAAAAGCAGTTAGCTTACAAACAACCATTAATGTACAATTGTCACCTGATTCACAAGCTTTAGATGAAGTGGTAATCACGGCTTTTGGACGTAAAATGACCCGTAACGAAACCACTGCTAATGTGGTAACCGTTGGGGGTGAAGAACTAGAAAAAGCGCCTTATGTTGATCCAATGCAAGCTTTGCAAGGAAAGGTGTCTGGTTTAAATGTCAGTACTACTTCTGGTGCTCCAGGTGCGGCTCCTGAAATTCAAATACGCGGTATGAACTCAGTAACTGCTAGTAACGCTCCACTTTATGTAGTTGATGGCGTGCCTATTAATTCAGGAAACATCTCAGGTAGTAGCTCAGCGACTAGTTTAGATGTGATGGCTTTAATTGGATCTGATAATATTGAAAGTATTTCAGTTTTAAAAGACGCAGCTGCTGTAGCGCCTTATGGTGCTGATGGAGCGAATGGTGTAATCTTGATTACTACTAAATCAGGTAAATTGGGTAAACCACGCTATAGCTTCAGCTATACCACGGGTATACAAAATACCGCAGTTGATGGACTTCAAATGATTAATGCTAATCAAAAAATGCAAATCATTGAAGAGTCATTGTGGAATACCTATGGAACAAGTTTAGGTAATGGTACTATTGCTAATCGTGGCGATGTGGCAGATTTTGCTTATAACAATTTAGGCAATGTGAAATTATGGGAAGACCTAGGACGTCCAAGTGCAAATTGGGATGATGTTGTCACTAATGATGACGCTATGATGACCGATTTAAATTTCTCTGTAAGTCAAGGTAAAGAAGGTTCTAATTTTTATGCATCAATTGGCTATAACAATACAGAAGGAACTGTTATTGGCGCTGATTTTGAACGTGTAAACGGTAGCTTTAAATACAGTACAGATTTACATAAAAAATTAAACTTGACTATTTCAGCTAATGTCTCTAGTGTAGAACAAAATGGCGCTCTTGAAGGAGGGGCTTATTTTGCTAACCCTAACTTAACACGTTATTTTGGATCGCCTTGGGCAAATCCATATAACGCTGATGGCAGTTATAACATCAGCGATAGCTTTACAGCTTTGGCAGGTGGATTGCACAATGTGGCTTATGAAACCGAAAATAACATCTTGCGCAATAATGTTGTTCACGCTTTGCAAAACACGACCTTGACGTATAACATTCTCGATAATTTAGTTTTCAAAACAACTTTAGGATTAGATTATACACTGAGCTATTTTAAACAATACCAAAATCCTAACCACGGAGATGGCCAAACGGTTAATGGTGCTGATGATGAATTTTCTAACCGAATTTTCCATTACACTACTCAAAACTCATTAGATTATAACTTTACACTTGGTGAAAAACACAACTTTAGAGTGTCTGCTATTCAATCATTTGCTAAATATAAATTTAATGGATTAGAAGGTTATGGCGAAAACTTCCCTAACGGATTTTTGAACAACTTAAGTGCAGCTTCTGCCAACTTTGCTGCTGTATCTACCTTTACTGATCGTATGAAAATGCGCTATGTCGGTTTGTTAAACTACAACTATGATCAACGTTATTTATTGAGTGCTTCATACTCTTATCAAGGGGACTCAAGATTTAGCGAGCAATACGACGGATTTTACTCAGTTGGTTTAGGTTGGAACTTGCATGAAGAAGACTTTATGAAAGATGCGGGTGCAATCAATACCTTACGTCTTAAAGCAGGTTATGGGGTGACTGGTAATGCCGGAATTGGCATTAACGAATATCAAGCCTTACTTGCTTTCCAACGTTATAATGGGAATCCGGCAGCTGTGATTAGTGGTTACGGAACTACTGCACAGTGGGAAAAAAGTAAACGTTTTGATGCTTCAGTTGAATTTGGCTTGTTCAATAGCCGTTTAACGGGTTCATTCGGTTACTTTAACAACAAAACTACCGACATGTTGTTTAATGTGCCATTGCCATTAAGTGCTACCTTTACTGATGCAACAGTATTGCGTAATATTGGTGAAATGACTAATCAAGGTTTCGAATTGCAAGTTGGTGGTGATTTGGTTGTGACTCCAGATTTTAAATGGTCAATGAACGGTGTCTTCTCAACCTTGAGAAACCGTGTAACAAAACTACCAGAAAATGGATCTATCATTACTTCAGTTCGTGCCGTTGAAAAAGGACATATGGTCTATGAATGGCGCATGAAAGAATGGGCAGGTGTTGATCCGGCAAATGGATTGCCGTTGTGGTATATTAACCGTAATGAATCAGATGCTACTACGAGTAACTATGCTGAAGCAGAACGTGTTTATACAGGTTATAACGCCTTGCCATCATATTCAGGGTCAATCTCTACTCACTTTGAATACAAAAATGTATTCTTAGAAGGAACTCTTTATTTCTCAGGAGGTAATAAGGTTTTTGAAGATTGGGCGTCTTATACACAAACTACAGATGGACAATCTGTATATAGTATGACCACAAGTTTGGCTGCTTTCCAAGGTGCTTGGAGACAACCGGGCGATATGGCTGCATATCCGCGTTTTGACTGGTCAAATACTGCTGTTCAACAAGCTACTTCAGCTTCAACTCGATTCTTACACGATGGTGATTATATGCGTTTACGTGATATTGCTATTGGGTATAACTTTAAACCTGAAACTATTGAAGCATTAGGATTGACTAGTTTGAGCGTGTCTGTTCGAGGTTCAAACCTTTGGACTTGGGTTAAAGATGATGACCTCCAGATGGATCCTTCAGTTAGTGCCAATGGAATCACTAACTTAATGACGCCGCCAATTAAAACGGTTTCTTTTAATCTTAATTTAAATTTCTAAGAAGATGAAAAAGTATTTTATAATAGCTTTCAGCATTGTTATAGCAGGACTGACAACTTCTTGTTCGCTTGACCCAACAGTTGCTGATGAAATGGGAACAGACGTTACGGATATACAAACGATGCGTCAGTTGATGGATGGTTCTTATGCTCAGATGGTTGATTATCGCTATTGGGGGCGTAATATGCTTATCCTTGGCGAAGTTCGCGCCGATAATGTGTATGCTAATGGAAGTAGTGGTCGCTTTGCAGTGACTTCGCGTATGAACCTTTTGCCTACTTCAGGTGATGTGGATGATACCTTTAGATATGCTTATGCTACTACTGCTAACCCAAATATTATCATTAATAGTGATTGGGAAAATGTAGCGGGAGATGAGGCTGATAAAAAGCATATTCTTGGCGAAGCTTATGCGGTGCGTGCTATGGTGCACTTTGATTTATTGCGTTTGTTTGGACAAGCTTATTCTGAAGGTGATTTAGGCGTGAGTTACATCACTGAATTTAAAGCAGATGATGTTAATGTTTCGCGTGGTACTATTGAAGAAAACAAAGCCAAAATTTATGCTGATATCAATAAAGCAATCGCATTTTTTGAAGAAGGAGCTAGCTCACAATACGCTTCAAGTAAGATTAATTTTACTCTTGATGCGGCTTATGCCTTAAAATCTCGTGTGGCTACTTATTTTAAGGATTACGATATCGCATTAGAAGCTTCAAGTGAATTGATCAATAAATATACAGTGACTCCTGCTAGCGAAGTGGTGAACTATTGGTCTATGTCAACGCCGGGCGAAGCTTCAATTTTTGAGTTACAACAAACTACTGATAATAGTCAAGGTATTGATGGTCTAGCTTATATCTACCGAGGCACATCTTATGGTGATATTCAGTGTTTTGATAACTTAGTGAGTGATGTAGGTTTTGAAGCTGGAGATGTTCGCGCTTCTTCAGACATGATTGATACAATTAACGGTAAAGTGCGCAACATGGGTAAATATCCACACATGGAAACACTTTTAGGGTCTGATAACATCAAAGTATTTAGATTTGCTGAGGTGGTTTTAAACCATGCTGAAGCCCTTCTTGAAACTGGCAATGCAGGTGACGCGTTAACTTACCTCAATATGATTCCTGAAAACCGCAATGCTTCTGCTTATACTCAAGCTACTCTTGAGAATATCGAAAAAGAACGCCGTAAGGAATTGCTATTTGAAGGATTTAGATTCTTTGACCTCGCGCGTTTTGGACAAGATATCCGCGATATTGAACCAACTTCTACAAATAATCACGGTTTGATACCAGCAGGTGATTATCGTTTTGCAATGCCAATTCCACAAAAAGAAATGGATGCAAATACAGCAGCTGTGCAAAATCCTGGTTACTAATACCAGATAAATACAGTTTAATTTTTTTGAAGCCACCCTTAGTTATGAGGGTGGCTTTTTCTATTTGTAAAACTCTGGCTGTATTTTGTTTTCTAAAGCAGAGATTTGTAATTTTAACAGGAAGATTGGTCCATTTTGAATGTCACTTCCGTATTATATCATAAATCAATTACACCTCTACTCTTATTACTGTTTTTTAAGCCTATTTTTTAGGATATAATTCAATTATTTTTAATTTTAACATATACCTGTAAAGGTTAAAATTAAAAATTATTATGGTTTTATTCTTTTATAATCTAAGTAATTGCTGCATAGTGAATTGACGTTTTGTTTAAATGAAGGTTCTGAAAAATAATTTAAGAATATTTCAGAGAATAAACCTGATTTTATGACGTCGGTGTTAATTAAAAATACCTTTGCTTTTTGTGTTATAGAAAAATTATACTAATATTTGTGAAGCTAATCCAAATTTAATGTCTAATGAAAACAAAAATCAGATCGTGTTTAACACTCTTGCTTGTGTTAATCATACAATGTGCATTTGCACAAGAAACAAAAACGATTTCTGGTACAGTGACAGATGGTAATAACATTCCTATACCTGGTGTAAACATCACCGTTGAAGGAACCACCTCTGGCGCAGTAACAGATTTTGATGGAAACTACACCCTTGAGGCCTCAGAAGGGCAAATTTTACACTTCAGTGCGGTAGGTTTCCAAGAACAAACGGTGACAATTGGCACTCAAACTACAATTGATGTACAGCTCAAAGCTGGGACAATATTAGATCAAGTGGTGGTTACAGCCCTTGGTATTTCACGTGAAAAACGTTCACTAGGGTATTCGACTCAAGAGGTGTCAGGTGAAGATATTAGTACCGTAAAAACTACAAACTTTGTCAATGCACTTTCAGGTCGTGTGACAGGTTTAAATATTCGTAGAAATAACAACTTTGGTGGTTCTACTAATGTGGTTATTCGTGGAACATCATCTTTAACAGGAAATAACCAGGCTTTATTTGTTATTGATGGAGTACCTATCAGTAATAGAACCAATAATCAACCCGGACAAAGTACTGCATCTGGAACTTCTTATGACTACGGTAATGCTGCAGCGGATATTAATCCGGAATCCATTGCTTCAGTCAATGTCTTAAAAGGCGCTGCTGCAACGGCCTTATACGGTGCTCGTGCAGCCAATGGTGTGGTTATTATTACTACTAAAAAAGGAAAACAAGGTCAAGGCCTAGGCGTGACAGTTAACTCTGGTGTTGAAGTTGGGTTTATTGATAAAGATACTTGGCCAACTTACCAAAACCAATACGGTGCTGGTTATGGCGGTGATGTCTTTAACTTTAATACTGACTTTGACGGCGATGGTGTTGAAGACGTATTGTCTAACTATAATGACGATGCTTCATACGGGCCGCGTTTCGACCCTAATTTAATGGTTTATCAATGGGATGCATTCGATAATGCTTCACCTAACTACATGACCAAAACGCCTTGGGTTGCTGCTAAAAATGGTACTATAGAGTTTTTTGAAACACCGGTTACCCTTACTAATTCAATTTCAATTGCAAATGGATTAGAGTCAGGTTCTTACCTCATAGGTTATACTAAAAAAGATGCAGAAGGCTTAATGCCAAATAGTAGTATGCACCGTAATGATTTTAGATTTAAAGGAAGCTTTGACGTTAACGATAAGTTGACGGTGAGCGGATTTGCTAATTATATTAAAACAAATACCGTTGGACGTAACTCAACCGGTTATAGTGGCAATATAATTTCAGGATTTAGACAATGGTGGCAAACTAATGTCGATGTGTTACAGTTGAGAGATATCTATAAACTCACAGGTCGTAATGTCACTTGGAACCCAGCAAGTTCAGCCGATGGATCTGCGCCAATTTATTGGGATAACCCATATTGGCAACGTTATGAAAATTATCAAAATGATACCCGTAGTCGCTTTATCGGTAAAATCCAATTGCAATATGAAGTAAACGATTGGTTTAATGTAATGGGACGAATCTCAACCGATAGTTATAGTACACGTCAAGAAGAACGCCGTGCGGTAGGTTCCGTTCCAGATCTCTTTGGGGTAGCGCGAGGAAATGTTGATTCTGGTTATTTACGTAGAGATATTACCTTTTATGAAACTAACTACGATTTAATGTTAAACTTTAATACAGACATTACCGATCGCTTAAACTTTCACGGTTTGTTAGGAACTAATATTCGTCGTAGCGAGTTTAGTCAAGTATTCCAATCAACTGCTGGTGGTTTGTTAATTCCTGATTTATATTCATTACAAAATAGCGTTAACGCTAATCCACGCCCAATAGAGCGCGCTGAAAAAATAGGCGTTGATGGTATTTTTGCCAGTGCTTCATTTGGTTATGACGATATGCTTTATCTCGATGCTACAATTAGACGTGATAACTCTTCAACATTGCCTGCTGACAATAATACGTTTTGGTATCCATCAGTATCTGCAAGTTGGGTGTTTAGTCAATTGATCAATAATCACGATGTGGTTGATTTTGCTAAAGTGAGATTAAACTATGCGGAAGTTGGAAACGGTACTCAATTTGACCGAATTTTTGATACCTATGCCATTAACAATGATATAGGAACTTCTTTGCCAACTTCACATAACAATGCAAACCTTAAACCTGAACGCACTAAAAGTATTGCTGCAGGTTTAGAAATGGAATTCCTCAATAATCGTTTAGGATTTGATGTGGCTTACTATCGTGAAAATAGTGTCAATCAAATTGTTAATTTACCAGTGCCAACCTCAACAGGTTATTCTAGTAAATTGATTAATGCCGGAGAAATTCGCAATCAAGGAGTTGAGCTATCTGTTCATGGTACACCAGTTAAAACAGAAGATTTTAAATGGGATATTAATGTAAACTGGTCTAAAAATGACAATGAAGTTATCGCTTTACCTGAAGGTGTTGAAACTATTCAGCTAGGAAGCTTTCAAGGCGGTGTAAGTATTCAAGCCTCTAAAGGCTTGCCTTATGGTGTGATTTTGGGTACAGATTATGTTTATGATGATAACGGCAATAAGTTGATTAATGGAACGACTGACCCTGATGACCCTGGATACGGACAATATCAAGTAACCTCTACCTCCAATAACGTGATTGGAAATGTGAATCCAGATTGGAAAATGGGTATCTCTAACTCATTGAGCTATAAAAACCTATCATTTAGCTTTTTGATCGATATCCAACAAGGCGGAGATGTCTTTTCACTTGACCAATATTACGGTGAAGCCACGGGATTATATCCTAACTCAGCCTTCATTAATGACCTAGGAAATCCTGTACGTAATTCAATTGCTAATGGTGGTGGATTTATTCGCGAAGGTGTTTTACCTGACGGTAGTCCTAATACACATCGTGTAGATGCTAGTTCGTTTGGACAATTTGGTTATCAAGGTTATCCAAACTCTGAGTTTGTTTACGATGCAAGTTATATTAAATTAAGACAAGTAGCTTTAACTTATAACTTGCCAAGCGCTATGCTAGAGAACACCTTTTTAACGAGTGTGCAATTTAGTTTAACAGGATCTAACTTATGGATTATCCATAAAAATCTTCCTTATGCTGACCCTGAGGCAGGACTTAGTTCTGGTAATTTGCAAGGTTATATTACCGGTGCATTACCAACCACTAAGCGTTACGGATTTAATGTGAGATTACAATTTTAATAAGCCTATCAAGATGAAGAAATTAATTTTAATACTGTGCGTTACCCTCTTTGTAACGTCTTGTTCAGATAATATTGAAAATCTGAATCAAAATATAAAGGACCCTTCTGAAGTCAGTGGTGAAAGCTTATTTGCTGGAGCTCAAAAAGAATTGGTTGATCAATTGGTTACGCCTAATGTTAACCTGAATAACAACCGACTTTGGGCGCAATATTGGCAAGAAACTACTTACTTAGATGAGAGTAATTATGACCAAGTGACGCGATCTATTCCTGATAACCATTGGACAAATATGTATCGCGATGTACTTAACAACTTAAAGGAAGCTGCTAAAATTATCGATGCAACTGATAATCCCTTAACGAATGATGCAAAAGCTAATAAATTAGCTATCATTGAAGTATTAACGGTTTATACATACAGCAATTTAGTAGAAACCTATGGGGATATTCCTTATACCGAAGCTTTAGATATTGAAAATACCCTACCAGCTTATGACGATGCCGCTACGGTTTATGAAAAGCTCTTAACGCGTTTAGATGAAGCCATCACTCAACTTGATGAAAGTAATGACTCATTTAGTGAGGCTGAAGATCTTATTTATGCTGGCGATGTGTTGAGTTGGAAAAAATTTGCTAATACCCTTAGACTCCGAATGGGAATGGTTTTAGCTGATATTAATCCGGGATTATCACAATCAACAGTTACTGCAGCTCTTCAAGGCGGGATATTTACAAGTATTGCAGATGATGCGACATACGCTTATGCTAAAGCGGCACCTAACAACAACCCGGTCAATAATGAGCTCGTGTTGAGTGGACGTCATGACTATGTCGCTGCGACTACCTTGACTACTGCTATGAATAATCTTGAAGATCCACGTAGAACAGCTTATTTTGCGCCTAATATTAATTCAGAATTAGGCGAAGTTTCTGCAGTTTCGGGTAATACCATCACCCTGGCTTCTCTAGTATCAACTCCTCAAGTTGGCAATACCGTGTTTGTCTATGATGAAACCGATAATCCGCCACTTGTAGGAACTGTGTCTGCTGTAGGTTCAAACTCTATTGATGTAAATTATGTAGGGACTTTACCTAGTGTCGGTGATCAATTAATCGTTGCCGATTATGTAGGTGGCGGTATAGGGGCAAAATCTCCTTATGATGATTATAGCCACGCTAATGTTGATATGACGGTTGCTGACCGCCCAGGAACTATTTTGTCTTATGCTGAAGCTGAGTTTTTATTAGCAGAAGCAGCAGAACGCAGTTATCCTGGTGTTACTGATCCAGCAATGCATTATGAAAATGCCATTCAAGCTTCTTTTGATAAGTGGGGAGTAACTGGATTTAGCGATTATATTGCTAGTCCTCAAGTTGATTATGCACAAGCTTTAGCTAACTCTACATCTACTCCTGATTGGAAAGAAGTGATTGGTACACAAGCTTGGATTGCCTTGTACGATCGTAGCTTTGCAGCATATCTTTCTATACGCCGTTTAGATTACCCGCTTTTAACACAGCCAGCAAGCGCTGATACGGGTTATCCTGTGCGTTATACTTATCCGGTTAATGAACAGCAGCTAAACTCAGTTAATTATTCTGCAGCTGCCAGTAATATTGGTGGAGATGCTCCTGAAACACAATTGTTCTGGGATACTGAATATACCTTTGATTTTTAATTGAATTAGCTTTTTTAACCAATCAAAGTTAAGGCCCTCAATGCAGATTGAGGGCTTTTTTACGCCCTGAAGTTTTAAGTATAGTTTAATACGGAAGTGACACTCAAAATGAACCAATCTTCCTGTTAAAATTACAAATCTCTGCGTTATAAATGCTC
>CAYVJG010000018.1:0-52781 GCA_964451785.1 uncultured Flavobacteriaceae bacterium | reverse complement strand
ATTGCACAATTGCACCCTGTAATTTGGTCAATCCTAGACTTAATATATTTGATAGCCGCGCGAAAAGATTCGCGTGGGAGCGGGGAATGAGCGATCTATTATAGCAGATAGAGATCCCGAATGAGTTTCTTTTTAGGGTCTAAAATTCCCAGGATAACAAGCTAAAGGCTAAGCAAGTTCACAACCCTTCCAAGCGTCCTCATCAAAGAAAGATCGAAAAGAATCGGCCTACTTTTAATTGCTGTAGAAAACCAGTAAAACACGCCGTCGATGGCGAGGAGAAAGGCTCTTTTTTTGCCCTTCGGGGGACAAGTGTTTTGCGCTAGTTTTCAATGGAATTAAAATCAGCCTAGCGTTTTTTGTTTCTTTTCGCTGCCCTGAGCTAAGTCGAAGGGGGGCAATGCAAAAAAGAAAAGACTTAGAGGTATTTTTACATCAAATAATTAAAATTGTTAAACCACACTACCTCACAATTGCATCCTGTGGTTTGATCTATACCTATCATTATGGTTTTAAAGCCACGCGAAAGGATTCGCGCGGGAGCAGAGGCGGAAGCGGAGTTAAAAAAATGTTGTAACAAAACTTTATCTAGAGCGTTTATTATGTAGTCATCTCCTTGTTATTCACCGTAAAACAAAGTTTACATGCGTTTTCAAATACTATTTTTTGCGTTTTGTTTAAGTTTATTCACTCAAGTTTCTGTTGCGCAAACAGAAGGTAATTCTTCTCTGGATACTGTATTTCGGGTTCCTGCCAACAAAGCTTATGTCATTCCATTTACCAGTAAAGGTTTTCCCGGTGTAAGTGTTCCTGTAGGCTATCCTGAAGATAAAGGACTCGTTTCTCACTGGGTAAATAAAGATAAATCTGTGGTGTGGTATCTGTATCAAACCGCCGGCACTTATGATTTTTCAATAGTAAATAAAGTCAGAAAAGGACGCGATTTAAAGTTTTCATTGTCTGTCACAAAAACTGACCCTAGCAAAGATTTTTCGCCGCTAAAAAAACAATTGACACTCCTCGATAAAGGCACTTGGGAATCCACAAAAGTAAGTCGTATCAACATTCCTTATCCCGGCTATTACCGCTATGAATTAACCCCAATAACAGCCCCTAACAAGGCGATAAAAATCAAATCTTTAAACTTTAAACCCCTACAAAAGGGAAGTCTTGTTCAGCACACCAATTACCAATCTTCGCCTTCTGTACATTTAAGATTTAGCAGTACAGCGCCAACTTCTAAAACCTACAATTGGATTTACAGTGAAATTCTTGTTCCCAAAGGCGGAGATCCCTTGGCTACTTATTATATGAGCTTAGGATTTACACGTGGCTACATGGGTATTCAAACCAACTCTAAAACCGAAAGACGCGTGCTGTTTTCAGTCTGGGACAGCAAAGATGCTGAAAATGACGATAGCTTTACAAAAAGTGATTATGTAACCTTAGTAGATAAATCAGAGCGCACCGTCACCAACCACTTTGGAGGCGAAGGCACCGGCGGACAATCTTATGTACCTACCGCGGATTGGAAAACCGGAAAACCAGTTCAGTTTTTAATGAATGTATTGAGAGATAGTACGACAAATAGCATGATTTATTCGGCTTGGTATAAAGTAGATCAATCGCCTTGGCAATACGTAGCTTCTTGGCGAGCTCCCAAAGAACAGCGCTATTTTGACGGATTTTATAGCTTTATTGAAAATTATGGCTATACAAACGGTTGGATGCGCCGCGAGGCCTATTATTATAACGCCTGGGGCAAAGAAGCCAACACCGGCAAGTGGATTAGCTTTAACAAAGTTGGTTTTTCACATACCGATGGAGCCAAAGGCCAACGCATAGATTATGAACAAGGGGTGAGTCCAGATTTTCCTAATCGATTTTATATGGCTAGTGGCGGCTATGGCTCAACAAAATTGACTGAATCAAGTATACCGCTACAAACGGAAATTCCTATCGACAACTTAAAGCTTTTTAAAAAACGTGTCCAACAAGCCCTAAAAGCCGAAGCTAAACGACTAAAAAGCGATAAAAAGTCCAATTAAAACTCTTCTGCTTCTATTCACCTATGAGTAAACCATCAAATTGATTAAACCTAACGCAGCGTCCCTATTTGACTTCCTTTTAATTCCAAATAGTCTTTTAAAGGCTTTAAAAAGCGTAAAACCCAGCTAGGTTGTCGCAGCCAAAATCGCTGTTGACGAGTGAGGTTTTCAGAAGCAATTACGGCGTAAACTTTTTGAAATGCTTGCTGATCTGCAGCGATTTTTACCGCAATACAATACGAATAACGCTTGCGATCTAAAAAGCGTTTTAAAGCAGGGTTAGTCTGTTCTTCTTCATGATATTCAGCATAGTCCGGCTTACGATCTAGCGGCGTTTCGCGTCTAAACAAACTGTTGGCGTGCACTTGGTATTTGACAAGGTAAGCATTGGTAAAAACCAGCTTAAACTTCAAGCCTACACGAATGTAAAAGTCGGTATCTTCACCAGTTACATAAGCAGTGTTATAATTGCCTACTGTTTGGAATACCGATTGATGAAACACTGCCGATGAGCTGTGTAAAATGGGGGTAATTTGGCTGGCTTCAAAAAAATCGACTTCCACAGATTCTGTTGCTGAACAATCTACTGAATACTGGTAGTTCCACTGTTTGTGCTGCATTTGCTTAATGACTGCCGTCGCAAAAACACTAATGTGAGGATACTCTAAAATAGCTTTTTGCTGAATTTCTAAATAATTGGGCAGCCAACTATCATCGGCATCTTTTAAAGCTATGTAAGGAAATTTTGCTAGAGCAATAGCGGCATTACGCGCTGCTGATGCGCCTTGATTTTTTTGTTTAACATACCGAATGCGCCGGTCTCTGAATTTTAAGATTTCAGTTTCGCCCTCATCTTCTGATCCATCGTTTAAGATGATGAGTTCAAAGTCTTGACAGGTTTGATTAAGCACTTCTTGAATACTACTACTCACAAACGCTGCTTTATTATAAACCGTGATGACAACCGAAAACATTTAACTGCCTTTTTTAGTTTGAACGAAAGCCTCATAATCGCGTATATAATCCGCTTCATCAAATTCATCTGAGGCAAACACTAAACAAACAGATCCAGACGAAAAATTTTTGAGTTCGCGCCAAATTCCCGGTACGATACACAAGCCTTGATTGGGTTTGTTTAAAAGCACTGTGCGCTTTTGTTTGCCGTCGTTTAAAACCACTTCAAAACTGCCGCTAACAGCCACTAAAGTTTCGTGTTGCGCGCGATGTGAATGTCCCCCGCGATAAGCCGAACTGGGAACATCATATAAATAATACACCCGTTTTACTGGATAACCAAACAAATCATTTTCAACCACGGCTAAGTTGCCACGTGTATCTTCAATACGCGGAATTTCAATTTGTTTTATAGCTTCTAATTTACTCATGTTTTAATTCTAAATAATGTTTTCTTCCAGCTTGAGCCGCTTTAAAAGCACTTTTCCACTGAGTCAACTTTAGTTTACCTTGTTTTGTTTCATAACTCATTTTCAAACCTACCCACCGCCAAGCTTTTTTTTCAAAAATCGCCGTAAATAAAGCTCCCGCATTGTAATAACGCTCATATAAACTGAGTTTTTCTGCTGTTGAGGGCTGAGGGTGCCTGGTCAACACCGCCGGATAAAAGCTCAATTCGGCATGTTTCCGTTTTAAATCAGCTAAAAAAACTTGCTCTTCACCCATTGTAAAACAAGCGCTGCCTAATCCAAAATGTTCATCAAACTCGACATCAAGTGCCGTAATTCGATCTAATCGAATCGCTATTTCAATAGAAGACACATTCATCAATTCGGTCCAAGATAGATCTCTTTTAGGCGTCTGTCTATAAGTTTTAGCCAATTGTTGAGGCGCTGTTTCATAGCAAAACTGTATTAAGACGCTATCGGGAAAGTGCTCAAAACCTCGATGGATATGCTGCTCAAATCCCGCTTGAAAAACAACATCGTCATCCGTAATTAAGCAGAGTTTACCACGCGCGTGTTTGAGCGCCAAATTTCGACTGCGTGAAAGCCCTTTTTCGGTAGTATTGATAATGCGTACTCGCGGATGAGTAGAAGCAAGCTCAACTGAAGCCTGTTGATGAATCACTAAAACACTAACCTCATCAGGAATTCCTCCAGGAAACACCGCGTGCAAAAAATCTAAAGACGAACGCTTTTGCGTTGCCATTAAAATTTCAATAGGCGGCCGCTTCATTTACAGAACAAATTTTCAATATCTTTGAGCAAATATAATCGAATCCATTTGTTTTATAGACCTAAAGTAAAAAATCCTTTAAATCAACAGCCCTTTCATGTCTAAAATTCTTCTTATTGGTGAATACAGCAAACTGCACAACTCGCTCAAAATAGGGTTAGAAGATTTGGGGCATCAGGTGACTTTGGTCGGCACTGGCGATCGCTTTAAAAATTTTCCGGTAGATTATAGTTATAAGCCTCTATTAACTGCTGAGAATTCTATTTTTAAATGGCTGAATAAAATTTGTATCAAACTCTTTCATTGGAATTTAGAAGCTACTGAAAAGGGGATACGGTTTTATTTTATACTGAATCAGCTCAAAGGACACGACCTTGTTCAGCTCATCAATTCTGATGCTTTAGAAACACATCCCAAATGGAGCCTGTTTTTATTGAAAAAACTCTTTAAACAAAATAAAAAAGTAGCCTTATTGATGTGTGGTGACGATACGCCTATTGTCGATTATCAATTGCAAGATCGCCTAAACTATTCGGTATTAACCCCTTATTTAAAAGGCGTTTTACCAGCAGCAAAGTTCGACTATGTTTTAAAATACACACGTCCGGCCTACCGAAAACTATACCACTTTGTATCTACACAAGCCTCGTGCATGATCGCTTCAGATTTAGATTATCACTTGCCCTTAAAAGCTTTAAAAATAGCCCATCATTTTATTCCTAATCCTGTTGTATTATCTCAGCCGTTACCGCAACCACCAGCAATAGGAGGGAAGGTGATTATCTTTTTGGGCATCAATCGACTAAGCGCGCATAAAAAGGGAATTTCTTTTTTTGAAACTGCCTTAGAACGCCTTCAAAAACGCTACCCAGATACTATTGAGGTTTTAATCACTGAAAATTTACCTTACCGTGAATACATTGCGCGTTATCAGCAGGCTCATATTATTTTAGACATGATTTATGCCTATGACCAAGGCTATAACGCACTCGAAGCCATGGCACAGGGAAAAGTAGTCTTTACAGGAGCTGAAGAAGAATTTTGGCAACATTATAAGCTCCCTAAAAACAGCATCTGTATCAACGCGCTTCCCGATGTAGAGGCTATAACCGAAGAGCTTGTTAAGCTCATTGAGCAGCCTGAAAACATCACTAAAATAGGATGTGCTGCGCAAAAATTTATCGCAGCACATCACGATCATATCGACATTGCTCAGCGTTATCTTAAGACTTGGAAGCTCAATTAATGGGCTTCAAGCCAGTTTTGACCAATACCTATTTCAACTGTTAGCGGCACACTGAGCTTGTAAGCACCTTCCATCTCGGCTTTTACCAATTCGCGTACCTTATCTAATTCATCTTTATGTACATCAAACACCAATTCATCATGCACTTGCAATAGCATTTTAGACTTAAATTTTTCGACTTTTAGGCGCGCTTGAATCTTGATCATGGCCAACTTAATGATATCGGCCGCGCTGCCTTGAATGGGTGCGTTAACAGCGTTGCGCTCGGCACCACTGCGCACCATGTGATTATGTGAATTGATATCCTTCAAATAGCGGCGACGCCCCATGACCGTTTCAACATAACCTTGATCTCGCGCGATTTGTTTTTGGTCTTCAATATAATCGCGTAACTTAGGGTAGGTTTTGTAATAAGTATCGATGAGTTCTTTTGATTCGGCTCTACTCAAATCTGTTTGTTGACTCAATCCAAAGGCAGACACCCCATAAACGATTCCGAAATTGACCGTTTTGGCGTTGCTGCGTTGCGCGCGAGTCACTTGATCAGGCGCCACTCCAAAAATCTTAGCTGCTGTAGCAGCGTGAATATCTTCCCCGTTTTTAAAGGCTTCTATCATATGATCTTCTTCGCTTAAAGCCGCGATAATACGCAACTCGATTTGCGAATAATCGGCTGCCATCAACACGTAGTTTTCATCGCGTGGCACAAAGGCCTTACGCACCTGACGTCCGCGCTCGGTACGTACCGGAATGTTTTGTAGATTTGGGTTGATTGAGCTCAATCGACCTGTAGCGGCAACGGTTTGTAGATATTCGGTATGAACGCGTCCTGTTTTTGGATGAATTTGTTTAGGCAAGGCTTCTACATAGGTGCTTTTGAGCTTCGACAAGCTGCGCCATTCGAGCACATCGGCAATAATTTGATGCTCATGCGCTAAAGCAGACAACACATCTTCTGCTGTTGAGAATTGTCCTGTACGCGTTTTTTTCGGTTTTTTAACCAACTCTAATTTACCGAATAAAATCTCGCCGAGCTGTTTAGGGGATCCGATATTAAATTCTTCGCCTGCTTCTTGATAAATTGTAGTTTCTAAACGCGTAATATCATCGATTAAGGCCTGTGTTAAGCTCGCTAAAAAGCCTTTATCTAGGCGGATACCTTCAGTTTCCATATCCGCTAGCACGCGTAATAAAGGGGTTTCGATATCTCTAAACAAAGGTTCGTTATGGGCAGCTTTTAATTCTTCTGTAAAATACTGTTTTAGCTGCCAAGTGATATCGGCATCTTCTACGGCGTATTCTACTTGTTCAGCTACAGGAACTTCACGCATTGTCTTTTGCGATTTCCCCTTTTTGCCGATGAGTTCTTCAATAGGTTTAGGTGAATAATTCAAGTAAGTTTCGGCCAGGACATCCATATTGTGACGCATATCAGGATTGATGATGTAGTGCGCCAACATCGTGTCAAATAAAGGCCCTTTAACGGCAATGGCATAATTCGCTAAAACCTTAATGTCGTATTTGAGATTTTGACCGATTTTGACGATAGTATCGCTTTCAAAAAACGGACGGAAAGGCTCAAGAATAGCCTGGGTTTGCGTTTGATCAGCGGGGAGCGGCAGGTAATAGCCTTTACCGGTTTCCCACGAAAAAGCAATCCCAACTAATTCTGCATCTAGTGGGTCTAAACTAGTGGTTTCGGTATCAAAACACACTTCAGGTTGAGTCATCAATTTTTTGACAAAGAGCTCTGTACTTAGGCCTGGCTGAAGCTGTTGATAAAAATGTGAGGTGTTTTCTAAGGTTTTAAATCCTTGTAAACTATTTAAATCGGTGGTTTCTGTTTGCGCTCCTCCAAAAAGCGAAAATTGACCAGATCCGGCTACCGGTTGCGCAGTTGCTGAAGGTGCTTTAGGTTGAGCTGATTGTGGGGCAGGAGCGGCCACAGTTGCTGAGGCAGCTTTATCTTGAAACAAATCGACTACTTGTTTACTGAGGCGTCTAAACTCTAAATCTGTAAAAATTTCGACAATTTTTTCAAGATTAGGTTTAGTTAAGGCATAAGCTTGGGCATCAAACTGCACATCACAATCGGTGAAGATAGTTGCCAATTGTTTGGACAAACGGCCCAATTCTGCATTAGCAGTAACCTTTTCTTTCATCTTGCCTTTCAAGTCTTCAATATTATCCAAAAGGCCTTCCATACTGCCGTATTTGGCGATGAATTTTTTAGCGGTTTTATCGCCTACACCCGGTAATCCAGGAATATTATCGGCCGCATCGCCCATCATGCCTAGGTAATCAATCACTTGCTCCGGGCGCTCTACACCAAAGCGGTTTTGGATTTCGGGAATGCCCCAAATTTCAATGCCATTGCCCATACGTGCCGGCTTATACATAAAGATATTCTCAGATACCAGCTGCCCAAAATCTTTATCAGGCGTCACCATATACACTTCATAGCCTTCTTTTTCGGCTTGTTTAGCTAAGGTACCTATCAAATCATCGGCCTCAAGGCCTTCCAATTCTACACAAGGAATTTCTAATGCTTTTAGAATGTCTTTTATTACCGGAATGGACTGACGGATTACCTCAGGTGTTTCATCGCGATTGGCTTTATACTCTTCAAATAATTCGGTACGTGCATGGCTACCTCCTTTGTCAAAACACACGGCTAAATGATCGGGGTTTTCGCGTTTAATAACATTAAATAAAGAGTTTGTAAACCCCATAATTGCAGAGGTATCAACTCCTTTTGAATTAATACGAGGATTTTTTATAAAGGCGTAGTAACCGCGAAAAATAAGGGCAAAAGCATCGAGTAAAAACAGGCGTTTCTTGTCTGACATAATAAAAAAGTAGATTCGATTTTAAAACCCACAAGGTAAATTAATTCCTTCTTTATCACAAAGATTAGGGCAAGAGATACATAAAAATAGAAAGCTCAGCCTTTAGCGTTAATCTGTAAAATTTAGGCTTTTAAAAAATAGAATTCAGTTTTTTAAGCTAATTTTGCCCAGCAATATCAAAATCGATTTTTAGCATAAATCGACTGTTTGTTAATCAGTTATACTATGAAAAATCACAGCGGATTTCAAGTTGAAGCAATTCCTAGAGTTAAAGATATCAGTAAAAAAGAATTTATTGAACAGTATCTCAAGCCTCAAAAACCGGTGGTACTTGAAGGCTTGACTAAAGATTGGCCGGCTTACAAAAAATGGAATTTTGACTACATCGATCAAATTGCCGGCGACAAAACTATTCCGCTTTATGACAATCGTCCGGTAAAGGCTGATGAAAAGTTTAACGAGCCGCATGCCACCATGAAAATGCACGATTACATTGAACTACTCAAGCGCGAGCCTACAGATTATCGCATTTTCTTATACAGCCTGCTCAAAGAGGTCCCGAGTTTACAAAAGGATTTCAGCTATCCTGACATCGGTTTAAAATTGCTCAAAAAGCTACCGTTCATGTTCTTTGGTGGCACTGATGCATCGGTTTTCATTCACTACGACATCGATTTTGCTAACATTTTACACTTTCATTTTGAAGGGAAAAAGCGCTGTTTACTGTTTCCTCCTTCAGAGAGCAAACACCTTTACAAGGTACCACATGCGTTGATTGCGCGTGAAGACATTGATTTTAAACATCCCGATTTTAAAAAATGGCCCGCTCTCAAGCAGGCTAAAGGCTTAGAAACTGAACTAAATCACGGTGACGCTTTGTATATGCCCGAAGGTTATTGGCATTATATGCAATACCTATCGCCAGGATTTTCAATCAGCTTACGCGCCTTACCACGCCGTCCTAAAAATATTGGGAAAGCTGTTTACAACCTTGCTGTGATGCGCAATTATGACAACTTGATGCGCAAAATGAAAGGTCAAAAATGGCTGGACTACAAAGATGAAATGGCGATAAAAAATACCCATCAAAAAAGCGGATTGCCTTATCCGTTTAATTAAGGTTATCTATTGTTGAATTTCAGGTTCCCAGAAAACATTTTCAAAATTCTGAACCTGATTATCAATGACAACAAGGCCTTCGTTTTCTAGGAGCTGTTGCATAAGATTTGTGCCTGAAAAGTGGTGCTTCCCTGTCAAAACGCCTTTGCGATTCAAGACACGGTGGGCGGGAACATCATCGGGTGAATGCTGCATAGCATAACCGACCATTCGTGCACTTTTGGCAGCTCCAATACTGCGTGCTATCGCGCCATAACTGGTCACGCGGCCATAAGGAATTTGACGTGCTACTTCATAAACGCGTTCGTAAAAATTATGCTTAGAGGCCATTATAAGCGCGGTACAAAGTGATTAAAAATAAAACAAACATCAGAGCAGCCATAAAGTAATTGGCGTATTTAGACAGCAGTTGGGTGCGCTTTTGAATTTTCATAAAAGCGACAACATAAAAGTAAAGCACTGTAAATGTGCCTGCTGCAGCCGAAAATGCAAACAAAAAAATATGCCACCAGTCAAAACCTCCTTTAGTGTTGAGTTGTGTGCTGATAAACACGAAATATGGAATAGGGAGGATGTTGAGATTGGCTACAAAAAAGCCTTTTGCAAAACTGCGTTTGGAGTCCTTTTTTCTAACTTTAGTCTCTTGAGGCTTGTTTTTAATGGCAGCAGCAAAAAAATAAACCGTTAACCCGGCAAAAACAGCTACGCCTATCTTTAGCATATTATCCTGTATGCCAGTGTGTTTTAATATATATCTCGCCATTAACACCGCAATTAAGGCGTGAAGAAAATTGACGACACAAACACCTATGGCAGCGTAAATTCCATTTTTTTTGTCTTTGCTAATCGCAATTTTTGCTACGGCCATATTGACCAATCCCGGAGGAATAACCCCGGCAAAAGCTGCAAAATAGATGTATGAAATAAACTTTGCTGTCTCCAATAGTCTTATTTTACTCTAAATTTAATATAAGTAATAGGCTTTCCCTGCTCTAAATATTGTTTTTCATAAAAGGTTTGAATCCCGACAACTTCTTTGGGTGAATACTCATTTTTATACACATTGTGATTAGCGTGTAGAATTTCATGTCCTTCACCGTGCAAGAGACCTAAGGTATAGCCGTGCATAAACTCACTGTCTGTTTTGAGATTTATCACGCCTTCTGGTTTCAATATTTTTTTATATTTCTGTAAGAAATCAGTGTTGGTTAAGCGGTGCTTGGTGCGCTTATATTTGATTTGGGGATCGGGAAAAGTGATCCAAATTTCATCGATTTCCCCTTCAGCAAACAACTGATCAATCAATTCAATTTGCGTGCGTAAAAAACCGACATGCGTATTGTTTTCTGCAAGGGCAGTTTTAGCGCCTCTCCAAAAACGCGCCCCTTTAATATCAACACCTAAAAAGTTTTTGTTTGGAAATACTTCTGACAAACCTAAGCAGTATTCGCCTTTTCCACAGCCCAATTCTAACACCACCGGCAAGTCATTTTTAAAAAAATCTTTTGCCCATTTCCCTTTTAAAGGGAAATTTCCTTGAAGAACCTCTTCGCGTTTTGGCTGTACCACATTGCTAAAGGTCTCGTTTTCTTTAAATCGCTTGAGTTTATTTTTACTGCCCAAAATTAAATATTTGGCGTAAAAGTAATAAAATCAAAGCAGTTAGCAATTGTTTTTAAATATCTGAGCGGCTTTTTTTATGCTTTTACAATATTTTCTCTCTACTGCAGCTTTTTAAAAGGACGGATTTAACCCACTACGTCCTTTAAATACTTATTTAGATTCTTCAAAATAACGTCATTAAACATTTAACAGAATAAAGAAAGGAGAAATCCTCGTTTCAAACTCAAAACCACCTAATTCTATTTTAAATCGCCTGCTTTTTGAAGTGTAAATGAAAATTCACTTCCTGTTCCCGGGTCACTTTCTACATAGATTTTCTCTTTGTGTGCTTCTAAAATATGCTTGACAATTGACAAGCCTAAACCGGATCCTCCTTCTTGGCGAGAGCCGCTTTTATCAACCCTAAAAAAGCGTTCAAAAAGGCGTTCAGCATCTTCCGGTTTAAAGCCTTCTCCATTATCTGTTATGCGCACAATGTATTTATCGGCGGTCAAGGATTCTATACTCACCTCTGTAGTGCCTTTTTCTTTACCGTATTTAATGGAGTTGACAATAAGGTTTGTAATGACTTGTTGAATGCGTTTGCGATCAGCTGTGACCATAATAGGAAGTGGGTAAGGTTGATCAAAGGTCAATGAAATGTGCTTTTTTTGCGACTTCATTTCAAACATTTCAAAAACCGATGAAATCACTTCAATAATATCAAAATGCTCAATATTGAGATGTAGGTTACCGGTTTCGAGTTTTGTAATCATATCGAGGTCGTTAACGATATAAATCAATCGCTCAACACTCTTGTGTGTGCGCTGTAAATATTTTTTACAGCGTTCTTGATCTTCCATGGCACCATCGAGTAAGGTCAAAATGTAGCCTTCAATGGTAAACAAAGGGGTTTTTAGCTCATGAGAAACGTTACCTATAAAATCACGCCTGTAATTTTCGCGAATCTTAAGGGCTTCTATCTCCAGCTTTTTACTCTTGGCAAATTTCTCGACATTTTGTGTCAATTCTTTCATGTTAGTAGTCACTGATTCTTCATCAAGAGTAGAATCGGCTAACAGAGAAACACTTTGGTAAAGACGTTTGATGCGATTGTAAATCAAAGTCTCTACGCGCATTTGAATAATCAAGAACGAAATCATAAACATCACTCCCAAAAACAGCAGCAAAGACAAAAAATGTATTCTAAAAAAATACAATTCAAACAACACAACTCCTAAAGTAGCAAAAATGGAAACGTATAGTGCCGTAAAAAAGGAGAACGAAAATGATCGCTTTAAATTTTGTGCCATTATTCTGAATATTTATAACCAACGCCTGTAATCGTTTGGATGCGTTGATTGCCAATTTTTTCGCGAAGTTTTCTGATGTGTACATCAATGGTGCGGCCGCCAACGACCACTTCGTGCCCCCAGACAGCGCTTAAAATATCCTCACGCGAAAAGACTTTTTCCGGATTTGACGCCAATAAAGCCAATAATTCAAATTCTTTTCGCGGTAAACGAATTTCTGTACGCCCTTTAGTCACTTTATACTCTTCTCGGTCGATTACCAAATCACCAATGGTGATAATTGTGCCACTTAATTTGCCCTCTACACGACGCAACAAAGCTTCAATTTTAGACAAAAACACCTTAGGGCGAACCGGTTTTGTCACAAAATCATCTGCTCCGGCTTTATAGCTATCCATTTCCACTTGATCTTCACCTAAAGCCGTGAGAAACACAATAATACTATCGTTTAACACGGGGAGTTTACGCAGATATTTACAGGTTTCCATGCCGTTCATCTCGGGCATCATCATATCTAAAACGATGAGATGCGGTACAAATTTTTTAGCTACTTTGACAGCTTTGCGGCCATTTTCAGCTGTTTTTACTTGATAACCTTCTCTAGAGAGATTGTACTCTAAAATTTCTAAAATATCAGGCTCATCATCTACTAATAAAATGCGTACTTCTTCTGGTATCATCGGTATAAACGCTTACAGGTTTGTTTGCCAAATATAACTATTCTTAAATTAAAAGTTGTGTTTTTAAAAAACGAGCTTAATTTACAAGCTTTAACACGATTTACAGAATAAACCTGACGGGGTTGCCTCTCAGTAGAGGAGGAAATCCACCAGGTTTAGACTAAAAACATAACAATCCGCTACAGCCGACATAGCACCAAAATAATTAGCTTTAGTTTACCGCCTTAACTGAAGGAAAAGCGACTTATACCGTATGGAAAAATTAAATAGCCTAATTTCAACTTTGTCTCATTGTGCTATTTAATTTATGACCCACGGTATTATACCAACAAAAAATAATCTAGAATTGGACTAAACATAATTCTAATTGGTATTAAATGTATTAATTTCGTCAACTTTCTCTGTAAAATATGACCAATACACAGCCTGTCTTAAAACGCAACTGGATTTTAGCTGCCTTAATGCTCACTACATTTATGGCAGCCATGGATATTGCGGTTATTTCTACAGTTATTCCTGAAATCGTGTCTGATTTAGGCGGGTTTAAGCAATTTTCATGGGTGTTTTCAATGTATTTACTCACCCAAACGGCCACCATTCCGCTTTATGGAAAATTAGCCGACTTATACGGACGAAAAAAAATATTGCTTATTGGGATAGCTTTATTTCTAGTTGGTTCTGCTACCTGTGCTATGGCTTGGGATATTTATGCTTTAATTGCTTTTCGCGGGCTTCAAGGATTAGGAGCAGGATCGATTATGGCCACAACTGCCACCATTGCCGGCGATATTTATTCGGTTAAAGAACGTGCCAAAATTCAAGGTTGGTTGTCTAGCGTATGGGGTATTTCAGCTATTTTAGGACCTGTTTTAGGGGGCGGACTAACACAGTACTTTGACTGGCGTTGGATCTTCTTGATCAACATCCCCATTGGCCTGATTGCTATTGTGCTATTAGTTGTTTACCTCAAAGAAAAAATTGTCAAACAAAAAGTTTATATTGATTACTTTGGTGCCATTAGTATTTTTGGACTACTGGCTGCACTCATCACCTTTTTACTCAACGGCGGGCAAACTTGGTCCTGGACTTCCACTTGGAGTTTAGGACTCTTAGCGTTAGTTGTTATTTTAACCTTTGTGTCCATTTATGCTGAGCGTCGTGCCAAAGCGCCTATTTTACCGGGTTGGATTTTTACTAATCGCACGTTTTTAGGCTCCAATCTGGCAGTCATTGGCTTAGGAATCACCATGATGGGTCCTGCAACTTATTTACCTACATTTATGCAAGCTTCTCTAGATCAAGGCGTCATCCTATCAGGACTCATTTTGGCTTCAATGAGTATTGGCTGGCCTACAGCTTCAGCTTTGTCGGGTAGATTGTATCTCAAAATTGGATTTCGCAACACCGAGTTAATCGGCATCAGCTTAGCAATATTAGCCTGTGTCGGGTTTTTATGCATCCCACAACCGCAACCTATTTACTGGATTGTCATTGATTTAATTTTACTCGGAGCCGGATTCGGTTTACTCTCTACACCGACTATTGTCGGCATTCAATCGGTTGTCGATTGGGAGCAACGCGGCGTAGTCACCGGAGCTAATCAATTTGGTCGTTATCTCGGGCAGAGTTTAGGTGCCGCCATTTGTGGAGCCATCTTTAACGCTTCATATTCTTCTGAATTACACCACAGTGGCCTTATGGATACACAAAAAATCAAAAATGTATTAGAAATTCTCAGTAGCTCTACCGTCAGTGATAGCATAAAACAAGCTATTAAATCAGCTATAAATGTAGCTACACAGCATATTTTCTTAGGAATGATTATCTTTGGGCTACTCACTTTTTCAGTGGTGTGGATTGTACCTAAACAACTCAAAAAAATTACTCAACCTTAACCTAACAAGTACTGCTGACATGAATAAAATTGACATCTTAAACCAAACTAAAGCTTACGTATACCAACTATTTGACGATGATTATAGCGGGCACGATTTTTTTCATGTTGAACGCGTCGTAAAAATGGGTAAACTTTTAGCAGAACAAGAACAAGCTGATAGTTTTACGGTTGAGCTTGCAGCTTGGTTACACGATGTAGGTGATTATAAATTAAATGATGGAGTGGACAAGTCAGAAGAGCTCATTTCAGCCTTTTTAAGTCAACTTGAAGTACCTCAAAAAACGATTGATCAGATTATAGAAATTGTATCTCAAGTCTCGTTTAGCAAAGGTAACAAAGCCGAAAGTTTAGAAGCCAAAATTGTGCAAGATGCCGATCGCTTAGATGCTATTGGAGCTATAGGGCTGGCTCGCGTATTTGCCTATGGAGGCCATAAAGGGCGTGAAATTTACAATCCTTTACAGCCTGAAACGACAAGCATTCAACATTTTTACGACAAACTTCTCAAACTAAAAAATTTAATAAATACCTCATCAGCACGTCAAATAGCCGAAGAACGCCATCTGTTTTTAGAAAATTTCTTAGCTCAATTTTATAAAGAATGGAATGTCGAAGAAGTTGAAGTTTCTCAATAATCAGCTTCTTCCTCAATTAATCCCGCCCAAAAGAAGTTGTTCAAGAGTTTATTTTGTATTTTCCGAAGTTGAATGAATTGCAATTATGAAATTATTTAAGCGGTCATTGCGCAATCGTTTCTTTTTTAGCCTCATCACCTTAGTATTTGGGGCCACTATTCTTATTGCAGCAGTCACTATATTTCAGTATCAAGATGAAGCTGAACACTACCAGCGCGATAAGTTGCAGCGCAAAGTAGCTTCCATTGAAGCGAGTATAGACTACCAAATCGAAAACACAACTTATCCGGTTAATACCAAGCACATTCCGCTTATTTTTAAGGACAAGATTTACGAAATTAGTCATATTCACGACACTCAAATCAAGCTCTATGATCTAGAAGGGAATCTGCTCAAATCATCGCAAGCCACCTTTTTACGTCACCCCGATAGTACACAACTAGATGTGCTCATTTTAAATCGACTTAAAAATTCAATAGGGAATCACTTTTACAGCTCGCATAATGATGGCGACCACAAGTATTTATCGTCGTTTAGCTATATTACAGATAAGCACTTTAAGCCTTTAGCTATTTTGAGTTTACCACACATTGAAAATTTTGGATTTATGGAAAAAGAAATCCACGATTTTCTACTCATTTTAGGACAGGTTTACTTTCTCTTGATTATTGCAGCCATCATTTTATCGTATTTCTTTTCGCGCTACATCACTAAATCAATCGATAAAATAAGTACTAAAATTCACGATACTCGCGTTGATCAAAAGAATCAGAAAATTTTAATGCCCAGTGTGCCTTTAGAAATCAAAGGCTTGATTAAAGCTTACAACTCCATGGTAGATGAGCTTGAAGAAAGTGCCGTTAAACTCGCTACGAGTGAGCGTGAACAAGCCTGGCGAGAAATGGCTAAGCAAGTGGCCCACGAAATCAAGAATCCGCTAACACCTATGCGGTTAAATATGCAGAGTTTTGAATATCATTTTGACCCTAAAGATCCGGATATCAAAACAAAATTACACGAATTTAGTCAATCTATGATTGAGCAAATTGACACCATGAGCACTATAGCTTCGGCTTTTTCTAATTTTGCTGAAATGCCACAACCTAAAAATGAACGTCTCAATGTACCCGAGGTTATCAAAACAGCACTTGATATTTTTGAAGAAGGACACATTTCTTTTGCTACAGAATCAGAAGAACTCTATACTATTTTTGACAGAACGCAACTCATCCGCGTAATCACTAACTTGATTAAAAACGCTTATCAAGCAACCAAAGAAGGTGAAACTCCTCAAATCAGCGTTAGTATAAGCTGTATTGATGAGCTTATTCAAATTGATATAGCTGACAAAGGTACTGGTATCGCCGACGAACATAAACAGCATATCTTTGAACCTAAATTTACCACTAAAACCAGCGGAATGGGCTTGGGATTAGGCATTATCAAACAAATCATCGAAGCCTATAAAGGTCAAATCTATTTTAAATCTCAACTCGGAAAAGGCACTACTTTTACCGTCAAAATACCTAAACACACCTCATAATACCGTATGGATAAATTAAATAGTCCAATTTCGACTTTGTCTCATTGTACAAGTAATTTATAAACCACGGTATTATACCTATAAAAAATATTCTATAAAAAATAATTCTAACTGGTATGACTTATAAAAACTTATCTATTCTCTCTGAAGAAGGCATCACGACGCTCGTCATCGATAGACCTCAAAAACTAAATGCACTCAATAGCGAAACCCTAGCTGAAATTCATCAAGCTTTTACAGCCTTTAAGGATGATGACGACACCCGTGTTATCATCATTACCGGCAGTGGCCGAAAAGCCTTTGTTGCCGGAGCTGACATTTCTGAATTTGCTGATTTTTCAGTAGAAGAGGGCAGGGCTTTATCAGCCGATGGACAACGTAAGGTGTTTGATTATATCGCTAATTTTCCCAAGCCTGTTATCGCGGCCGTTAACGGATTTGCGCTCGGTGGAGGATTAGAGCTAGCCATGGCAGCACATTTTCGCCTCGCCAGTACAAATGCTAAACTCGGCTTACCTGAAACCTCTCTAGGTGTTATCCCCGGCTATGGCGGCACCCAACGCCTTACACAGCTAGTAGGCAAGGGACGCGCTATGGAAATGATTATGACTGCCGGCATGATTTCGGCCGAAAAAGCCTTGCAATACGGTTTAGTCAATCACGTGGTTGAACTAGATGATTTACTGGATTTAGCCGAAGAAATTGCCGGGAAAATTTTAAAAAATTCTCCTGTGGCAGTAGCTACAGCAATTGATAGCATCAATGCTTCTACCGCTAAAAATATAGACGGTTTTCAAAGAGAAATTGAAAACTTTGGAAAGTGCTTTGGCACCGCTGACTTTACTGAAGGGACCTCAGCCTTTTTAGAGAAGCGCAAACCTGATTTTCCAGGGGAATAAGACCCTATGGATAGCTTAACAAAAATCCCCGAATGTAGTGTTCGGGGATTTTTTGATTTATGAAATAGTCGTATTTTTTCCGGCCACCCAACCAAAATATACTAACAATACTGACCCGACAAACAAAAAGATTAAGCCGGGAGTCCACGAACCAAAATTATCGTATAAACCTCCAACTATCGGAGGACCTGTTGCGGCCACCAAATAGCCTATAGATTGTGCCATTCCAGACAACTTAGTAGCGTGTGCTGTATGAGCTGTTCGCAGCACAAAGAAAATCATAGCGATACTAAAAGCTAAGCCACTACCTACACCTATCAAAATACAACTCAACACAATAAATTGTGCTTTAAATAAGATGAGCCCCAAAAAACCTAAACTAAATAACGCCCCGACTATCACGCCTAGCAGACGTTGATTTTTCATTTTTGTCGCGATTATTGCCCCTAGGAAAGTCATCGGTAATTGAGCAAATTGTAGATAAGATAGCACCCAACCTGAATGTGCTGTTGACATGCCCCAGTCTTGAGCCATCTTTGGCAACCAAGCCGACATCACATAAAACAACAACGATTGAATTCCCATAAAAAAAGTTACAGCCCAAGCCGTACGCGATTTAAACAAGTTTACTTTTGGAGCAGACTCGGATGATGCTGTAGAACTGTTTTCTTTAATTGAACGTCCTTTTTTTACTTGAGGCAACCAAATGAGTAATGCAACAGCAGTTAAGACAACCCAAACTCCTATAGCGCCTTGCCACCCAAGATGGGTCAACTTGCCAAGACTTATGCTAAATCCTGCCGCCAAAGCCGCTGTCAAATTCATAGCGCCGGCATAAATTCCCATCACCATTCCGACACGTTTAGGGAACATTTTTTTTATATAAGCCGGCATCAATACATTTCCTACGGTTATCGCCGTTCCTATCAAAATAGAACCTAAAAATAAACTCGAAATGCTTGCTGCTGACCGCACTAAAAGTCCAAAAGCGAGGAGCAACAATGAAAACAATAAGACAATTTCCATGCCCCAACGCTTAGAAAAACGCGGAATACCGCCCGACAAAATTCCAAACGCTAAGAGTGGAATAGTTGTAAGCATTCCGGCGCTGGCATTAGACAACGAAAGTGCCGTACTGATTTGGTCTATTACAGGTCCTACTGACGTCAATGGTGCGCGAAGATTTGACGCTACAAAAATCACCCCCAACAACGCTAAAAAAACCCCTTGCTTATTTGATTCTGACTGACTACTTCTACTTATACTTCCTGCCATACTTCTTCAATCAATTATGAAGCGGCAAAAATACAATAGGAATTTTGATTAACTTCGTCAAAATTCTAACTTAAAACGACAAAATGGATAGCGTTAAATTGGTTGATGATTTTAAAAAAGAAAGTTTTGTGTGGCATTCTCAATCGTGGAAACACGACAACAAATTTCATCAACACCAAAAAGCGCAATTACTATTTGTTGCAGAAGGCTATCAATATTTACATACAACGACAAACAGGTATTTACTGCCGGCTAATCACGCCGCGTGGGTGCCGAGCAATTGGCTACACAAAACGACTTCTTCTGCAGAATTTGTGTCGCTATGGACCTTGTTTTACGCGCCTAAAAAACGCGGTAATTTTTATGACCGATTACATTTATTTTCGGCGCCTACTGTGCTTCGAGAAATGCTTCTTTATACCAAAAAATGGTCTTTAAATGAAAAAAACAATCCCGCTGAGCAAGCGTTTTTAAAAGCAATTTTGTTAGAACTTCCTGCGTTCAAAAAATTCGGCATTCCCCTTCAACTGCCTTATCCTCAGGACTCAGAGTTATTGCCTTTAGTGGAGCAGCTCAATTTAAATTTATCAAATTCTATCAAAATAAAAGACCTAGCTAATCTCTATCCGTTTAGTCTGCGCACACTCGAACGAAAATTCAAATCGGATTTAGGGATGACGTTAGCGCAATACATCCAATTAGCCAAAATCATCAAATCTATAGAACTGCTTGTGCAAGGGCATTATTCAGTCAAAGAAGTAGCTAGCAAAGTGGGCTATACCAGCACAGAGTCGTTTAGCAATCAGTTTATCAAATTGATAGGGAAACGGCCATCCACTTTCTTAAAGACTTAAAAGCCAGATTTATAACAAATCTGGCTTTACATTTTAATCCGAAATTATCAAGCTTACAGCGCTTCAGCAATAGCTTGAGCGGTAGCTTTAAACTCTTCGTCAGTCAATTCAGTAAATTGCTTAAAATCGGTATCTTTCATTTCATTTAGAGGAATGAGGTGCACGTGCACATGGGGTACCTCTAAGCCAACCACTGACATGCCTACGCGCTTACAAGGAATGACCTTTTCAATGGCAAGGGCTACTTGGCGTGAAAAATCCATCAATTCCATATAGGTTTGGTGGTCTAAATCCCAAATTTTATCGATTTCTTCTTTAGGAATGCACAAGGTGTGTCCTTTGGTATTGGGACGAATATCTAAGAATGCGAGAAATTTATCGGTTTCAGTGATTTTATAAGCTGGTAATTCACCACTTATAATTTTTGTGAATATAGATGCCATAAGATTGTTATTTTGATTTAAAAATACGGTTTATTTTTAAGCCTAATAGCCTAGTTTTTCACGAACGCGTTTTAAAGTAGCGTCGGCCACTTTAGCCGCTTTTTCGGCGCCTTTCGCTAAAGCTTGGTCAATTTCATCTTTATGGTTCATAAAGTACTCAAATTTTTCGCGTTGTACGGTATATTTTTCTTTAATCAACTCATAAAGTGCTGTTTTAGCATGCCCATATCCAAAGCCACCGGCTTCGTATTTTTGACGCATATCGGCTGTTTGCTCAGGTGTAGCTAGGAGTTTATAAATATTAAATACGTTGCAAGTATCTGGATTTTTAGGCTCTTCAAGTGGTGTACTATCAGTTTGAATACTCATCACTTGTTTGCGCATTTTTTTATCAGATTGAAAGATATTGATAAAGTTATTACGCGATTTGCTCATTTTTTCGCCGTCTGTACCCGGAATCACTTTAACGTGCTCAACCACACGTGATTCAGGTAAGACAAAGGTTTCGCCAAATTGATTGTGAAAACGCGAAGCGACATCGCGCGTAATTTCGATGTGCTGTAATTGATCTCTTCCTACCGGCACAAAATTAGCGTCGTAGAGCAAGATATCGGCAGCCATCAAAATAGGGTAGTCAAACAAACCGGCATTGACATCAGCTAGACGATCAGCTTTATCTTTAAATGAATGTGCTAAGGTTAAGCGTTGGTAAGGGAAAAAACAGTTGAGGTACCAAGTTAGCTCAGTAGTTTGTGGCACATCGCTTTGGCGATAGAAAACGGTTTTATCAGTATCTAAGCCAAAAGCCAACCAAGTAGCGGCTACAGCATAGGTGTTTTCTCTTAGCGTTTCTGCATCTTTAATCTGCGTTAAAGTGTGTAAGTTTGCAATAAATAAAAACGAGTCGTCATTTGAAGCATTGGCCATCTCAATGGCGGGAATAATAGCGCCCAACAAATTGCCCAGATGAGGAACTCCGGTACTTTGAACACCAGTCAATATACGTGCCATAACTTTTTTTGTGTAAAGGTAATTTTTTTGTGGAAACCACTCAACAGAAATTATTATTTTTGAACTATGAATGTGTTTACAAAGCTTCTCATCGCCTTATACAGGCTCTGGTTTTACATTATGGTAGCTCTAGCTACTGTGGTCTTATTTCCGTTCTTATTTATTTTTACAATAAGAGAGCGTGATTATGACAAGTTTTATGTCGTTGCCCGAATTTGGGGTAGCATCATCATTTACGGCATGGGATTACGCCCTATTGTCAAGCGTATTAAAAAGCTAGAAAAGGGGAAGAGTTATATTTTGGTAGCTAATCACACTTCCATGACAGACATCATGTTGATGTATTGCTCAGTGCGAAATCCTTTTGTTTTTGTCGGCAAAAAAGAATTAGCTAAGCTTCCTCTATTTGGATTTTTCTACAAGCGCTCTTCTATTTTGGTTGATCGCAGCAATATACGCAGTCGCAATGCGGTTTTTAACCAAGCTCAACGCCGGATTAAACAAGGTAACAGTGTGTGTTTATTTCCTGAAGGCGGCGTGCCTAAAGACCATCATTTGCTTTTAGACAAATTTAAAGACGGCCCTTTTAGGATGGCTATTGATCACCAAATTCCTGTGGTGCCACTTATTTTTTACGACAATAAAAGGCGTTTTCCCTATGATTTTGGCACCTCAATGCCCGGTCCATTACGGGTAAAACTATTGCCCCCTATTTCGACAAAAGGTATGGACAGCCATAAAGATAAAGCCGAATTGCGCGACAAAGTCAGAGCGCTGATGCTTTACGAACTGGAGCATCCTGATTTTTAAAATTTAAAGGCTAAGCCTGTATAAATTCCAAAATAGTAAGGTTTAAAATTACCTGTAGCGCCACTAAACGCATCTAACTGATATTTAAACATAGGTTCGATATTAAAATTTAAAGTCTTATTGATATCGTAATCAAAGCCTAAACCTATATTAGTTGTAAAACTAACGTTGTTAATATTTGACGATTCTCCCAATGAAGTCTTTCCAAATTGCGAGTTAATTTGCACGTGATCATCACTGAGAAATAACGTACTCACCCCGCCGATAAGGTTAATGCCAAAACGCTCGTTGAGTAAGGCATATTCTACTTCAACCGGCACTTCAATATATTCCATTTGCTGGTTGAGTTCACCCGTTGTATAAGGCGCTATCGCATTGGTTTCGTATTTTGTTTCGTGTTGACGCGCTACCACACCTTGTACCACAACCATATTTTGAATGTTTTTGTTGTGTTTAACGCCCATTAAAGTGGCAGCCTGAGGGGCTGATGAAAAGGCAATGTCTTGTGTACTGTAGCTCATATTGACTCGACTTACTCCGGCACGCACTTTAAAGCGTTTAGAGACCGCGTAAGCCACGTCAATACCATAAGCCATGGTCACTTCACTTTGCACGCTGTTATTGGCAAATTTGGGATCCACAGCGCTTCCGCCATCTAGGCTTCCATAAAAAATAGGCGCTACATTGGGGCGAATACTCAAGCGACCTGAATTGTCTTGTTCTGAAGTGGTGGTTGCAGCTAGAGCTTTTTGGGCGGCTATTTCATCAAAAAGAGAAGGTTTTGATTCTTCAGCGGTCTCTTTATTTAGCGTTTCGTCTTGAACAATTTTTGCCGTTTTAACCGCGCGTTTTAACGTATCAGCTATTGCATTCGCCTCTTGATTATTCACGGCTAATCCCGTAGAGACCTCTTGTTTGTCAGGTGATTTTAAGAAGTGATTAGGCGGTGTTTTTACAGCTTTTTTATCTGGTATTATGCTGTTGTTGTGCGTTGTTGATTTTTCAGTTGTAACCACAGTCTGTGTAATAGCTGAAGTTGCCTTTACAGCAGTAGAATTTGCTGAATCCGCAGTAGAAGTAGTTGTTTTTTCAGAGGCTTTATTTTGTGATGATGCTAATGCAGTTGAAGGAGTAATTGTCTGTGATTCGAACGAGGCTGTTGAATCGTCTGCAGCAGCATTAATAGTTGCTGAAGGTTTAGCAGAAGTATTGTCAACAGATGAATCATTTGATGGACTTACTAAGGGAGAGACCGTCAATTTAGAATTGATGTCGCCTTCTACAGGAGACAAATCGCTAAAGAACATAGATTTCCCTACCAGCAAGGCTAGCGCTAAGATGGCGGCGGCACCTGATAGTTTTAGCCACAGTGGAATGACGCGGGTTTTGCGTTTTTGTAAATCGCGCTTAATACCACACCAAACCTCTTCGCGTGGGTTTTTTTCAAAGTCTTTAAACTTTTCCTGAAACAGCCGATCTATATCTTTATTGTGTTTCATCTTACACTATGTTTGACAACCGGAGTCGCTTTAGCCTCCAATTTTTTTTTAAGTAATTTTCGTGCTCTTGACAAGTTTGATTTTGATGTGCCTTCAGAAATATTGAGTTGCTCAGTTATTTCTTGATGACTGTATCCATCAAGCACATATAGGTTAAACACCATTCGGTAACGGTCGGGAAGCGTTTGAATTAGATTCAACAAATCGTCTAAAGACAAATCCTCTTCGCTCACCTGCACTTGCTCGCGCTCTTCAATGGCTTCTTCATCAATAATCTGAAACATATTTTGCTGACGATATGTTTGTAAAGCCGTATTGATAACGATGCGTTTTAGCCAACCTTCAAAAGAACCTTTGTGATTAAATTGATCAACCTTTTTAAAAATTATAATAAAAGCTTCGTGTAAATTATCTTCAGCTTCTTGATAATTTCGCGAATACTTTAAGCTCACCGCAAACAATTTTGGCGCAAAAAAACGGTAAAGTTCTTCTTGCGCCTTAATATCCTGTTTTACACAGCGTTTTATGAGCTTTTTTACGCGCAATGTTAATGGGGACCTATTTCGCTGTTTGAAACGATAATGGTGTCAGTTATATATTCAGGCTGCCCTATTGAATCGACTCCTTTCCAGAATTTAAACACATAATAATCAGAGCGCACTACCATAAATTTTAAGGTTTCTGTTTGGATGTGCACACTGTCATAAGGCACACATGAATCGCGATCACCAATAACAGTACTCACCGCGCCAACCACGCGTTCGTTATTGTTTTTAGTAAAGTTAAATCCTGAAAACAGATAACATTCTGACGGGCGTTCAAAGCTGACTTTAATGTCATAATTTTGACCACGCACCACTGTGTCTGGCATTTCTACAGCCGTAATAGGGGTGAGTTTATACACAAAATTTGTGCCGCCATCGTCATCTAAACTACAGCTCACAACAGCCGTAACGAGCAAGCAAAGCATTAAAATTTTAAAAATAGATTTCATTGTTCAAGCATTTATTTAGTAGATGTATTATTCTTTAAAAGGTTGCGTGAAATTAACAGGTTTTTTTACTATTCCCTCAAAAAGTAGCTCTAATTCAAATCAGCAGTAGCAAACTTCAAGCCCGATAAAAATACAACTGGTTATATTTTTTATTTTTTTATGTAAAATTTTAAAAGACTAAATTTTACAACTTACTATCTATTCGGGTTTTAAACACTAAATATATACATAATGTTACTTTTTATTAGTCAATAATTAACTATTGTGATTTATTTGTGATATCTTTATTTCTAAATCAAAGCGTACGAAGGGCTGTATTTAATCACGCCTGTGTTAATTGGAGATTTAATCATCTTTATAGGCAATGTTGCTACAGAAAAGTTTGTCTTAAAAAATCAAATTCTTTCATTTTTAGAATGAAGCTAAGCTGCATTTACAGCCATAAAAAAGACCCTAAATTAGGGTCTTTTATCGTTTTAATACACATAAAATCTATTAATCTTTATAGCCAAATCGGCGTAACTGGCGGTCGTCATTGCGCCAATTTTTATTGACTTTTACAAACAATTCAAGGTGAACTTTTTTGTCAAAAAACACCTCTAAGTCTTTGCGGGCTTCAGTGCCTACACGTTTAATAGCACTGCCGCGATGACCGATAATAATGCCTTTTTGCGATTCACGTTCCACCATAATCACACTTGAAATACGGATAATATCCTCGTCTTCTTTAAAAGACTCTGTTTCGATTTCAACGCTGTAAGGAATTTCCTTTTTGTAGTGTTTTAGTATTTTTTCGCGGATACTTTCATTGACAAAAAAGCGTTCCGGTTTATCGGTTAAAGCATCTTTAGGATAATAGGCTGGGCCTTCCGGTAAAAGCTCTAGCAAGCGATTAAACACTTGTTCTACGCCAAAGTTTTCTAAAGCAGAAATAGCAAACACTTCGGCATTAGGTACATTTTCTTTCCAAAAATCAACTTGTTCATCTAGAACTTCCTGATCGCCTTTGTCAATTTTGTTAATCAACAGCATTACTGGCACTTTAGCAGCTTTAATCTTCGCAAAAAAGTTTTCATCTTTGAGGGCTTTTTCGCCTAGTTCAACCATATAAATCAACACATCTGCATCTTTAAAGGCCGAATCTACAAACTCCATCATTGAGCTTTGCAACTCATAAGCGGGCTTAATGATTCCCGGAGTGTCACTAAACATCATTTGGAAATCATCGCCATTGACAATACCTAAAATGCGGTGACGGGTAGTTTGTGCTTTTGAAGTAATTATAGACAAACGCTCGCCTACCAATGCGTTCATTAAAGTCGATTTGCCAACGTTAGGATTGCCTATAATATTGACATAGCCTGATTTATGTGCCATAAGGGGTGTTTTTATAAAAAAGAAACTCTCGGGGCAAAGTTAACACAAAGTCCCGAGAGTCAGTTGTATATCGTTTAAAACTCGATTTAAATCGCTTTTAAAATAAAGGTTGTTTTCTTGCCTTTGTTGAGGATAACATACTTTCCGTTGATGAGGTCAGCGGTAGTAAGGGTATAATCTTCAGCTACTTTTTCTTTGTTTACAGAAACAGAATTTTGCTGTAAGGCACGACGAGCTTCGCCATTGCTCTTCAAAAATCCGGTTTCAGCAGACAAGGCTGCAATCATATCTAAGCCGGCTTCAAATTTAGCCTTAGCCACTTCTGCTTGAGGAACACCTTCAAACACATCTAAAAATGTTTTCTCGTCAAGTCCCTTTAAATCTTCAGCTGTAGATTTTCCAAACAGTACTTCAGACGCTTTAACAGCGTTGAGGTAATCCTCTTTTGAGTGCACCAAAGTAGTGATTTCTTCAGCTAATTTTTTCTGTAACAAACGCAAATGTGGTGCTTTGCGATGCTCTTCAATTAAAGCTTCGATTTCTTCTTTCCCTAAGAAGGTAAAGATTTTAATGAAGTTTTCAGCGTCGACATCGGTGTTGTTTAACCAGTATTGGTAAAATTTGTAAGGAGATGTGCGTTCAGGATCCAACCAAATGTTACCCCCTTCAGATTTACCAAATTTAGTGCCGTCAGCTTTAGTAATCAGCGGCGAGGTCATGGCATAAGCTTTACCGATGTTCATGCGGCGCATCAACTCAGTTCCTGTGGTGATGTTTCCCCATTGGTCGCTACCGCCCATTTGCAAGGTAATCCCTTTAGCTTTGTACAGATGTAAAAAGTCATAGCCTTGCACCAACTGATAGCTAAATTCTAAGTAGCTCATCCCTTCTTGATTGTCAGATTCAGGATTAAAACGCTTTTTTACAGAATCTTTAGCCATCATGTAATTGACGGTAATGTGTTTACCAACATCGCGAATAAATTCGAGGAATGAAAAATCTTTCATCCAATCGTAGTTGTTGACGAGCTCAGCCGCATTGGGGGCATCGCTTTCAAAATCTAAAAATTTAGACAGTTGTTTTTTAATTCCATCTAAGTTTTTTTGAAGGCTTTCGTCATTTAACGCATTGCGTTCTTTAGATTTTCCTGAAGGATCACCAATCATTCCTGTAGCCCCACCAATCAAAGCAAAAGGTTTATGACCGCAGCGTTGCAAGTGAGCTAGCACCATAATTGGCACCATACTCCCAATGTGTAAGGAATCGGCTGTAGGGTCAAAACCTATGTAAGCACCGCGCATTTCTTCCATTAAATGCTCTTCAGTACCCGGCATAATGTTGTGCAACATTCCACGCCATTTGAGTTCTTCAACGAAATTTTTTATCATAACTAAATTTACTTTTATCAGCTGTTTTTTGAACAAAAATAAACAATTAGTTAGCTCAACCTCAAAATACAAGTTGATTTTGCTATTCTTAACTAAATTTCAGTGATTTATTCTTGTTGTCGTGTTTATTTCTCTACTTTTCAAACCTAATACCTGGCTTTTACAGTGGCTAAAGATACCACTTTTCGCTACAGCTCATTTATTTAACTCGACAATTCACAAACTTTAAACACCGATTAACCTGTAACAAATCAACAGTTTAAACGTTTAAATTAACATAACATTGATATTTATCAAATAAATTGTAGATTAGTTGCCTGATAATCGCTTTTTCAGCTAGCGCCCAAATTCAAACACGATGATTAAACAATTTATAAGTCTGGAATGGAAACAATTTAAGCGATCTGCTTATTTTAAACAGAGCTTAGCCATCAAAATACTGCTCATCTTTGGCGCGCTTTATTTTACGGCTTGCTTTTTAATGATGGGGATAGGCTCGTTTTTCATTTTAGAAAAAATGTTCCCAGAACAAGACCCTTTGGTGGTGGTCAACAATTATATTGTATACTGGTTTTTGGCCGATTTAATTTACCGATTTTTCATTCAGAAAATGCCGGTGATGAAAATCAAACCCTTTATGGTCTTACCGGTGCAACGAAAAACCGTTATTCACTATATTTTAGGCAAAACCGGCGTTTCTTTTTTCAACTTTTTACCGCTGTTTTTTTATATCCCCTTTTGCGTAGTATTGCTCTTCCACGATACTTATCCAGCTGTAAATGTAATCAATTGGTTTATAGCCATGATAAGCCTAGAGCTCTGTATCAATTTTACGGTCTTTTTAATCAACAAAAACAACGCAGTCTTCTATGGATTACTCATCGTTTTAGCAGGGCTGGTCGGGCTTGACTATTTTCAAATTTACCCGGTGACAGAAACTGCGGGTTATGTATTTAACACCATTTACAGTACGCCTTATGCGTTTTTAATTCCTATTTTGCTGCTCATTCAGCTGTATCGCGTCAATTTTAAACTGCTCAGAAGCGGATTTTACCTCGATGATAAGATTATAAAAAAAACAGAAACAGTGCGCTCACTAGAGCTCAATTGGTTAAACCGATTTGGCGGAATGGCGTTATTCTTAAAAAATGACATCCGCATGATTTTGCGCAATAAACGCCCGCGAAAAGTACTGTTTTCAGCCTTTTTCTTCCTGTTTTATGGCCTATTCTTCTTCACACAAGATATATACAGAGACAGTCCCGCAATGATCGCTTTTGCCTCAACATTCATAAGCGGCGGTTTTTTACTCACCTTTGGACAATTGGTTCCGGCTTGGGACAGTGAATATTACAAACTCTTGATGAGCCAAAACATTCCGTATCGCCAATATTTAGAAGCTAAATGGTACTTGATGGTCTTTGGCACCGTAGTCGCTACTATATTGACCATTCCATACATTTATTTTGGTTGGAAAATCTATGCCGTCATCGTTGCAGGAGCCGTCTTTAACATCGGCTTAAATACCTTTATTACGCTTTATGGCGGAGCTTTAAACCGATCGCGAGTAGAGCTCAACACTAAAGCCAAAATGTTTGGAAACACGCAAGGTTTTAACATGACGCAACTGCTCATCGCTTTACCTAAAATGGCGCTGCCGGTAATTCTTTTTATCTTGCCGTATTACCTCATTAATTTTACCGCAGGATTGGTCACTTTAGCCGTTTTTGGGCTCGCTGGATTACTTTTTAAAAACTACTTTCTTTCACTTATCGAATCGATCTATCAAAATCAGAAATACAAAACTATTGCTGCTTTTGAGGAGAAAAAATAACAACACTATCTGATGATTACTATAGAAAACCTCAGCAAAACTTATAAAGACAATACCGTTTTAAACATCACCGACTTAACTATCGAAAAAGGGCAAAGCTTTGGCCTTGTAGGTAACAATGGCGCCGGAAAAACGACTTTATTCAGTTTATTACTCGACTTGATTCAACCCAGTACAGGACAAATTACCTCTAATGATATTGTGGTGAGCAAAAGTGAAGAGTGGAAGCCGTTTACAGCTGCTTTTATAGATGAAGATTTTTTGATAGGTTACTTAACTCCAGAAGAGTATTTTTATTTTATAGGTGAATTGCGCGGGCAGAATAAAGCCGATGTCGATCAATTTGTCAACCAATTTGAAGATTTTTTCCACGGTGAAATTCTCAATCAGAAAAAATACCTGCGCGACCTCTCTAAAGGAAATCAGAAAAAAGCCGGTATCATCGCCGCACTCATCGGAAAACCTGAAGTTATTATCCTTGATGAACCCTTTGCTAACCTCGACCCAACTACGCAAATCCGCCTCAAAGGTTTACTCAAAGACTTGGTAGCTAACGACAATGTCACCGTGCTCATATCGAGTCACGATTTAAGCCATGTAACAGACGTATGTGAACGTATTGTGGTGTTAGAAAAAGGCGAAGTGGTTAACGATGTTCACACCAGTGCTTCTACCTTAAAAGAACTCGAAGCCTATTTTGCAGAATAAACCAACTCAAGTTTTGGAGTTATTCTACTTCGTAGTTCTGTAAGATGCAGTAATCTCAGTGCCCCAAGTTACACTCGGGGTTAATTCTATTTCAACCATTATAAGATTGGTCATAACCGTAAACAGAGGTATGCTTTAAAAGGGCGAAGGCCTTTAATGTGATTAACCCTGTACAAACGAAGTGCAGTGCTGGGTAAGATAAACTTACCCCTACTGAACCCCGAAGGGCGTTCAATAACAAAGGGAATGTACAGGTTGTTATTAGCTATAAATCAAAGTATGCGTCTAATTATCAGTCATATAATATCACATATCTAAATACACAATCTCCTAATTTCTCATTTATTACCTTTCCCCGAAACTTCAGTAAACCAACGGTTGTTTTAACACCACCTAATCAGTATAAAAGAGGCACCATTGCGGTGCCTCTTTTAGTTTAATTAATACGATAATGTAAGTGTAAATCTGCTAAGCTCTCCAGCAATTCTGCACATATCTGTACTTTGTGATTGCGACTTGGCATGTGGATTTTTAATTTATCATTTATATCGTAAATCACAAAATTCAACACACAATCCCCTTTAAAACTTGCAAAGATATCCGCTAACTGTTCCAATTGTGTTTGGCTAAAATTATTGACATCAACTTGTATGGTCATCTTTTTAGCAAACTCCTGCATCACGTCTTGTAGCTGCTTAAAGGCTCTAAACTCTATGCGCGGTGTGCCGCGTTGACCAGTTTCTTTATTCACCCAACCTTCGCGAATAAATGCCTTGAGGTACACAAAATTATTAGGCATTAAGAAATGGCGGAATTTCAAATAGTCTTCACCAAAGATTCTAAATTCATAAGACTCATTATAATCTTCAAGCGTAAACCGCCCCCAACCTTTACCATTTTTACTTGTCAAATGCTGAACATCAGTAATTATTCCACCTACGCTAAGCTCTTGATTAAGATGATTGTCAAGCTGATTAAAATTGGCTACTTCTCCACGGCAAAAGTGTTTCATTTCAGACTTAAAATCGTCTAAGGGATGTCCTGAAATGTAAATGCCGACTACCTCGCGCTCTTGTTTGAGTTTTTTCATGGTTGACCACTCTTCACAAGGCGGCAACTGTGGTTCGGGAATTTCAACGCCACTGCCTTCGCCAAATAAACTGGTTTGTGCAGAGTTTTTATTTTGCTGATACTTCTGCGCGTATTTAATGACTTTCTCTAAGAAAACACCTCCATTTGGCTCTTCAAAGAAGTATTGCGCGCGATGTGTGGGCTTAAACCCATCAAAACCACCTGCTAAGGCTAAGTTTTCAAAGGCTTTTTTATTAGCTGCTCGCAAGTCAATGCGCTTAGCCATGTCAAAAATAGAGCGATAAGGGCCTTCTTTTTTACGGTTTTCAACTATGGTTTTTACAGCATTTCGACCTACACCTTTAATGGCACCCATTCCAAAGCGAACCGCGTAATCTTTATTGACGGTAAACTTGTAATTCGATTCGTTGACATCCGGACCGAGCACCTTGAGTTTCATCGCCTTACACTCTTCCATAAAGAAGGTGACTTTCTTGATATCTTGCATGTTGTTAGATAGCACAGAAGCCATATATTCTGCCGGGAAGTGTGCTTTGAGGTAAGCTGTTTGGTAAGCTACCCAGGCATAGCAAGTAGAATGTGATTTATTGAAGGCATAACTAGCAAAAGCTTCCCAGTCTTTCCAAATTTTTTCTAATACCGCTTCAGGATGACCGTTTTTGGTACCGCCTTCCATAAACATCGGCTTCAAAATTTCAAGCTGCGCCAAGAGTTTTTTACCCATAGCTTTTCGCAATTTGTCGGCTTGACCTTTGGTAAATCCAGCTAGTTTTTGCGACAGTAGCATCACTTGCTCTTGATAGACTGTAATTCCATAAGTTTCCTCTAGGTACTCAGCCATATCTGGCAGGTCATAAATAATTTCTTCTTCGCCGTGTTTGCGTTTAATAAAACTCGGGATGTATTCCATCGGTCCCGGACGATACAAAGCATTCATCGCAATTAAATCTTCAAACACCGTCGGTTTCAGATTTCGCAAGTGCTTTTGCATCCCCGGAGATTCATATTGAAAAACCCCTACCGTCTCGCCACGTTGAAAGAGCTCGTAAGTTTTTTGATCATCAAGTGGAAAATTATCCGGATCTAAATCGATATTTCGCGTTTCTTTTACAATGGCCACCGTATCTTTAATCAAACTCAAGGTTTTTAGGCCTAAGAAGTCCATTTTTAGTAGTCCGGCATCTTCTACAACGTGGTTGTCAAATTGCGTGACATATAAATCTGAATCTTTAGCTAGTGATACAGGCACGTAGTTGGTAATATCACTAGGTGTAATGATTACGCCACAAGCGTGAATACCTGTATTACGCATAGAGCCTTCTAAAATGCGAGCTTGATTAACCGTTTGTGCCTCTAAATCATCGCCATCAGCTATATTAAAAAGTTCATTAATCTTGTCAATTTCTTCAGGTTTGTATTTACTGCGAATTCCTTTTTCATCTAATCCGAATATTTTCTTGAGTTTAGACATGTCCGGCACCAATTTAGCCAAGTGATCGGCTTCATTTAGGGGTAAATCTAAAGCTCTAGCAGTATCGCGAATAGCTGATTTGGCAGCCATGGATCCATAAGTAATGATTTGAGCTACCTGATTAGCACCATATTTTTCGATGACATAGTCCATAACGCGGCTACGACCTTCATCGTCAAAATCGGTATCGATATCCGGCATACTCACACGCTCAGGATTGAGGAAACGCTCAAAAAGCAAATCGTATTTTATCGGGTCAATTTTAGTAATATTCAGGCAATAGGCTACTGCACTTCCAGCAGCTGAACCACGACCAGGGCCTACCGAAACGCCCATCTCACGCGCAGCACGAATAAAATCTTCTACAATCAAAAAATAACCCGGATAGCCTGTTTCTGCAATAACGCTGAGTTCAAAATCTAAACGATCAGCAATTTCGGGTGTAATTTCACCATATTTTTTCTTCGCTCCCTCATAAGACAAATGACGTAAAAAAGCATTTTCACCACGCTGTCCTTTGTCTTCATTATCACGCTCATCTTGAAATTGTTCCGGAATGTCAAAAGCCGGCAATAAGATGTCGCGTTCTAAAACAAATGGCTCTACTTTATTAGCAATTTCAATAGTATTGGTAATCGCTTCAGGCAAATCTTTGAAGAGAGCTTTCATCTCTTCAGTCGATTTAAAATAGTACTCCTGATTAGGTAACCCATAGCGGTAACCACGACCGCGACCTATTGGTGTACTTTGTTTTTCACCATCTTTGATACATAACAAGATATCGTGTGCATTGGCATCTTCCTTGGTGGTGTAATAGCTGTTGTTAGTCGCCACTAACTTGAGTTCGTGTTTACGAGCCAAATCAATCAAAACCGTGTTGGTGTGGTCTTCATCTTCTTGACCATGGCGCATGAGTTCTACATATAAATCATCGCCAAATTGCTCTTTCCACCAGAGTAAAGCTTCTTCAGCTTGTTTTTCGCCTACATTAAGAATTTTACTCGGCACCTCTCCATAGAGGTTACCGGTGAGCACCATGACGTCTTCTTTGTATTTTTCGATAATTTTTTTATCGATACGCGGCACGTAGTAAAAACCTTCTACATAGGCCAAGGAAGACATTTTAATGAGGTTTTGGTAGCCGTTTTTATTTTTGGCCAGTAAGACGACTTGATAGCCGTTGTCTTTAAATTTCTTATTGGTGTGATTTTCGCACACAAAAAACTCACAGCCCACAATAGCCTTTAGCGGAGTGGCTTCTCCGGCATCAGCTTCGCCTTTAGGTAATTTGGCATTATGAGCATTTACCGCTTTTACAAACTCAAACGCGCCCATCATATTACCGTGATCAGTCATGGCCACGGCCGGCATATTATTGTCGGCAGCCGTTTTTACTAAATCAGCAATCGTAATGGTTGACTGCAAGACCGAAAACTGCGTATGATTGTGTAAATGAGCAAATTGTTGATCTTGTAGAGCGGCTAAATTTTCTTTTATTTCACTAGCTGAGAGATCGGTTTTATCTTCAGAAGCCATGCGTTTGCGCAACTGAGCTGAAGCTTTTTTAAGATTGATGTGTTTAAGACCAATAGGCGCAATAGGAGTGGGGTTAGCCTCAATAAAATCGTCAAAATAATCTTCATTAACAGCGAGTTCTTCACGGGTAAACACACGTTGGCGAATCAATTCTAAAAAGCAGCGCGTTGTAGCCTCAACGTCAGCTGTTGCATTATGTGCCTCACCAAAGGCTTCTCCAAAGAGTTTTTGATGTAATTCTGTTAAGGTAGGAAGCTTAAATTTTCCTCCGCGACCTCCGGGAATTTGGCACAGTTGCGCTGTAACCTCCGTACAAGTGTCTAAAACAGGAATATCTTGTAAAGGGGTTTCCATTTGAGCGCGATAAAACTCTGCCCCCATAATATTGACATCAAAACCTAGGTTTTGGCCAACAATAAATTTGGTTTCTTTTAAGGCAGCATTAAAGCGCTCTAAACCTTCTTGCAAACTTATACCATCTTCTTCGGCTAGAGCCGTAGAGATACCGTGAATTTGTTCGGCATCGTAAGGAATGTTAAAGCCTTCAGGTGTAATCAAAAAATCCTGATGCTCGATGAGCTGTCCGGTTTCGTCGTGCAACTGCCAGGCAATTTGAATGCAGCGAGGCCAGTTGTCAGAATCGGTAATAGGCGCATCCCAACGCTTTGGTAATCCGGTAGTTTCGGTATCGAAAATCAGGTACATAAAAGGCTTTTTTAATCGTGAATTGAGGGTTTAAAATTAGGAAATAAAACAGTGTTTAGGAAATGGATTTTCCCAAAATTCTTTTAATTGCCCGACCGATTAAAAAACGCTTTTTAGTTACTTAAACTCATAGCCGGCAAACACGCGTTCTACCTCATCAATAGCTGCAAACACATCTTCGGCATGATCGCTGGTCACCATTTTTATACGGTAGGGTTTAAAGTTAGGAATTCCTCTAAAGTATTGCGAGTAGTGACGGCGGGTTTCAAAAACGCCTAATTTTTCACCTTTCCAATCAATAGAGGTTTGCAAGTGACGACGCGCGGCTTCTACGCGTTCTTTGAGTGTGGGTTTAGGCAATTTTTCACCGGTTTTCATATAGTGCTTGACTTCTCTAAAAAACCAAGGATTACCGATGCTAGCTCTCCCGATCATAGCGCCATCTAAACCGTATTTATCACGCATTTCAACAGCGCGTTCGGGCGTGTTGACATCGCCATTGCCAAACACCGGAATGTGGAGACGCGGGTTTTCTTTGACTTTTGCAATCCAAGTCCAATCTGCGTCGCCTTTATACATTTGCTTTCGGGTACGACCGTGAATAGCGATAGATTGCACACCTACATCTTGCAAGCGCTCGGCTACTTCAATAATTTTTATAGAATCGTGGTCCCAGCCCAGGCGCGTTTTGACCGTTACAGGCAAGTTACTTTGCTTGACCACGGCTTCAGAAAGGCGAACCATCTTGTCAATATCTTTTAAAATACCTGCGCCAGCACCTTTTGAAGTGACTTTTTTAACCGGACAACCAAAGTTAATATCGATGATATCCGGTTTGGAACGTTCAATAATTTCGCAAGCTTCGAGCATTGAATCCATTTCGGCGCCAAAAACCTGAATCCCTACAGGGCGTTCTTTTTCGTAAATATCGAGCTTAATGATACTTTTTGACGCATCGCGAATCAAACCTTCCGAAGAAATAAATTCAGTGTAAACCACATCAGCCCCTTGCTCTTTGCACAACATGCGAAAAGGAGGGTCGCTTACATCTTCCATAGGCGCCAACAAGAGTGGAAAATCACCTACATCTATATTTCCAATTTTAGCCAAATCAATTTATTTTTTTGCAAAATTACACAAAATAGATGCTTTCTTGTTTAGGCTTTATGTTTTTATTGATTATCAGGTATTTAATTTTTTAAGAACTGTTGAAAATCAGTCGAAGACAATTGAATCACATCCCAATCTTCAGCTATATGAGCGCCAGTTTGGCGGTAGAGTTCTAAGGCTGGTGTATTCCAATGCAAGCAAGCCCATTCTAAACGTTTAACACCTTGCTCATCGGCATGTGCAATCACTTGTTTCAGCAAAGCTTTACCAATACCACTGCGGCGCAAATCTTCTCTAACTACTAAATCTTCAAGGTGAATAGTTTGGCCTTTCCAAGTAGAATAACGTTTGTAAAACAAGGCCATGCCACAAACGCCTTCAGATTCAGATTCGGCTACAAAACAGCTAAACAAAGGGGAGTTTCCAAAGCCATCGCGACGTAAAATTTCGGGAGAAATATCGACAGCATCCGGTTCTTTTTCATATTCAGCCAAGGCTTTAATCAAGCTATATACGGCTTCCATGTCTTCAGGACGCGCTAAACGAATGGTAAAATCCATGTGATTTATTTAAATAAAAGTTAAAACTAAAATCAGAACGTATTTTTGTTATTTTTGTATCTCAATTAATCAACACCACCAACCAATGGTCAAAAAAAACCAAACCTTAGGTGAATTCATTATTGAACACCAAGAATCCTTCGACTATTCTACAGGCGAGCTCTCCAAACTGATTCACTCAATACGCTTAGCAGCAAAAGTAGTTAATCACGAAGTAAATAAGGCGGGATTAGTAGATATTTTAGGTGCTGTAGGCGACACTAATATACAAGGTGAAGAACAGCAAAAGCTAGATGTTTACGCCAATGAAAAGTTTATTCAGACCTTAACCAATCGCGAAATTGTTTGTGGGATAGCCTCAGAGGAAAATGATGATTTTATCGAAATCAGAGGTCAGCACAACGACAACAAAAACAAATATGTGGTGATGATGGATCCGCTTGACGGCAGTTCAAACATCGATGTCAATGTTTCTGTAGGAACTATTTTTTCGATTTACAGACGCATCACCCCAATCGGCACCCCGGTGACTCTTGATGATTTTTTACAGCCCGGCAATCAGCAAGTAGCTGCAGGATACATCATTTACGGCACCTCAACTATGATTGTATATACCACAGGGCACGGCGTGAACGGGTTTACTTTAAATCCGGCTATTGGCACTTATTATCTCTCGCATCCCAACATGAAATTTCCTGATGAAGGCCATATTTATTCTATCAATGAAGGGAATTATATACATTTTCCTCAAGGGGTAAAAGATTATATCAAATACTGTCAAGCAGAAGAAGAAAATCGTCCTTACACCTCGCGTTACATCGGGTCATTAGTTGCCGATATGCATCGCAATATTTTAAAAGGTGGGATTTATATCTATCCGCAAAGTTCAAAATATAAAAATGGAAAACTGCGCTTGCTTTACGAGTGCAATCCTATAGCTTTTATCGCTGAACAAGCAGGCGGAAAAGCCAGTGATGGTTTTCAGCGCGTCATGGACATTCAGCCTACAGAATTGCATCAACGCGTTCCTTTTTTCTGTGGCAACAAAGAGATGGTTGAAAAAGCAGAAGAATTTATGTAATCCTAAAAATGTTATCAAGTTGATAAAAATGCCTTGAAGTCAGAGAATTTTCAAGGCATTTTTTTATCAACTAGGTCAAAAAAACTGTCAGTTTTACCTGTTTTTTTTAAGAAGAGAAAAACTATTAGCGTAATAAATAGGCAAGTAACTAGTATTTTAATCCTGACACAAGTTTCGGAGTTATTTTACTACAATCGTTATTGTTGAACTACTTCGTAGTTCTGTGAGATACGGTAATTTTAGTACCCCGAGTTGCACTCGGGGTTAACCATATTCAACCATTACATGGTTGGTTGTAAATATTCTATAAAAGGCTGAAGGCCTTTAATGTGATTAACCCTGTACAAGCGAAGTGCAGTATAGGGTAAGGTAATGTATCCCCTTACTGAACCCCGAAGAGGGTTCAACAACAAAGCGATTATACAAGTTATACCAATTAGAATTATTTTTTAGTCCGATTTATAATATCTTTTGTAGGTATAATACCGTGGTTCATAAATTACTAGTACAATGAGACAAAGTCAAAATTGTACTATTTAATTTATCCATACGGTATTATTATTTTTTGTAAACCGTCATATATCACTCTAATATTCCAATAAATAAAGTGTAGCATTTCACATACCTAAATACAAAATTCACTAGCATCCAATTTGTCACACTCCCCTAAACTTTAGATTCTAATGAATCTATGAAGAATATTTTTTCCTATTAACTTTGAGTTGAGAAAGGGTTGATAAATGGAGTATCTAGAGTCTATAAGTTAACCCACTCAAAAAAACATAGAACCAAAAAACCTCATTGCACTAAGAACGTTTACGCAATAAATAAATGTAATCTTCAAAATTCATATCGCCACCTAAAATTCGAATTGAGCGTTCCAAAACCTCTTTAGAATCTTCAGAAGAAAAGCCTAGAGCTATGGCATATTTTTTTAACAAGTCGAATTCTTTAGGGGTCATTTTTCGGTCAGCAAATATCACGCGTAACAAATCGTATAGACGTTCCAAGCGTTCCATATTTGTGTTAGGCGGATTTACGGGAAACTTGTTAGGATTTTCCATCGCCTTTTTATAATCAGCATCACTGATATCTAAGTTGTGAGCAACGCGTTTCAAGACTGCCTCTTCTTCGGCATTAATAGCGCCATCAACAGCTGCCAAGTTTACCAAGGAAGCAAAATGTGTAAAATTTCTAACGTGAGATCCTGAATCAAATAAATCGGTAAATGACATAAGCTTTAGTTTAATCGTTGTTATAAAGATAGCTAATAAAATAATATCAGAACAGATTTCGATTTAAAAAAAATAAAGTAATCTGTGATTTTTAGTGATTTCAGCAGAGAGACAGATTGTATTTAAAAACATTAAATACCACAAAACGAGAATCCTTAACCTGTTTTTAATAGTAAAAGACGGTTGGTTTAATAAAAATCATTAATTTCGCGAATCGTTTGAATTTTAGCATTATGAGCAATAAATTTTCTGAATATAACGGCCTTGCCTTGCCAACCATTGCTGATGAAATCCTCAGCTATTGGAAAGAACACGATATTTTTGAAAAAAGTATTACCTCGCGTGAAGGCAATAAACCTTTCGTATTTTTTGAAGGTCCTCCATCAGCCAACGGCTTACCGGGGATTCACCACGTTATGGCCCGTTCTATTAAAGATATTTTTTGCCGCTATAAAACACAAAAAGGCTATCAAGTGAGCCGTAAAGCCGGCTGGGATACGCATGGCTTACCTGTAGAACTCGGTGTTGAAAAAGAACTCGGCATCACTAAAGAAGATATCGGTAAAAAAATATCAGTTGAAGACTACAACGCTGCTTGTAAAAAAGCGGTGATGCGCTATACCGGCATCTGGACAGACTTGACTGAAAAAATGGGCTATTGGGTAGATATGAACGATCCTTATGTTACCTACAAGCCTAAATACATGGAAAGTATCTGGTACTTATTAGCTCAAATTTATAAAAAAGGGCTGATGTACAAAGGCTATACCATTCAACCCTATTCGCCTAAAGCCGGTACGGGATTAAGTTCGCATGAACTCAATCAGCCTGGCACATATCAAGATGTCACTGATACCACCATAACGGCTCAATTTAAAGTCAAAGCAGATCACTTACCTGAGCGTTTAAAAGCCTATGCTAATTTGCATTTTATCGCTTGGACAACCACTCCGTGGACTTTACCGTCAAATACCGCTTTAACGGTTGGTAAAAAAATTGATTACGTCGTTGTCAAAACATACAACCAATACACGTTTAAACCCGTTACATTAATCTTAGCTAAAAACTTAGTGACGACCAACTTCGGTCGCAAGTTTGAAGCTGTAGAAACCGAAGAAGCGCTGGCAGCCTACAACGAAGGAAACAAAAAAATCCCTTATTTAGTAGTTGACAGCTTAAAAGGCACAGAATTAGTAGGGATTACTTATGAACAATTGATGCCGTATGCTTTGCCATATGAACATCCTGAAAATGCGTTTAGAGTTATCGCCGGTGATTTTGTTACTACCGAAGACGGTACAGGAATCGTACATACAGCCCCTACTTTTGGAGCTGACGATGCCAAAGTAGCCAAAGAAGCTACCCCTGCAGTACCGCCAATGTTAGTCAAAGATGAAAATGACAATCCGGTACCTCTTGTTGATTTACAAGGGCGTTTCCGACCTGAAATGAAAGAATACGCCGGCAAGTATGTCAAAAATGCGTATTACGATGACGACAAAATGCCGGAGAAATCTGTCGATGTCGAAATTGCTATCCAACTCAAAGAAGAAAACAAGGCCTTTAACGTTCAGAAACACCTGCACAGTTATCCAAACTGTTGGCGTACGGACAAGCCTATTTTATATTATCCGCTCGATTCATGGTTTATCAAAGTACCTGAAATTCGCGAGCGCATGCACCAACTCAACGAAGGCATTAACTGGAAACCAAAATCAACCGGTGAAGGCCGATTTGGTAACTGGTTAGCCAATGCGAATGATTGGAACCTATCGCGTTCTCGTTTTTGGGGCACACCATTGCCAATTTGGCGTACCGAAGACGGCAAAGAAGAACTGATTATAGGCTCAATAGCTGAACTTAAATCAGAAATGCAAAAAGCCGTTGAAGCTGGCGTTTTAGAAGCTGATATCTTTGCTGACTTTACTGTTGGTGATATGAGTGAAGAGAACTATGAGAAAGTCGATTTACACAAAAATGTAGTCGATAAAATCACCTTAGTTTCGCCTTCAGGAAAACTGATGTATCGCGAGCCAGATTTGATTGATGTTTGGTTTGATTCAGGTTCTATGCCTACGGCGCAATGGCATTATCCATTTGAAAACAAAGAAATCGTCGAAAGTGTTAAGCGTCAAGCTGATTTCATTGCCGAAGGGGTAGATCAAACACGCGGCTGGTTTTATACTTTACACGCTATTGCCACTATGGTTTTTGACGATGTGGCCTATAAAAATGTCGTTTCAAACGGATTGGTATTAGACAAAAACGGTCAAAAAATGTCTAAGCGTTTAGGCAATGCCGTAGATCCGTTTAAAACCTTAGCCAAATACGGTCCCGATGCCACGCGTTGGTATATGATTTCAAATGCTAACCCTTGGGATAATCTCAAATTTGATGTTGAAGGAATAGGTGAGGTGAGTCGTAAATTTTTCGGTACCTTATACAACACCTATTCGTTCTTTGCACTTTACGCAAATATCGATGGATTTACCTATGCTGAAGACGACATCAAGATTGAAGATCGCCCTGAGATAGACCGCTGGATTTTATCAGAATTACACAGTCTTATTGGCAGTGTTGACACTTATTACAACACCTACGAGCCGACTAAAGCTGCGCGTGCTATTTCTGACTTTGTACAAGAAAACCTCAGTAACTGGTATGTGCGTTTGAGCCGTCGCCGTTTCTGGAAACAAGAAGCTCAAGCTGTCGACAAGATTTCAGCTTACCAAACCTTGTATACTTGTTTGGTTACTATAGCTAAGTTAGCCGCTCCAATTGCACCGTTCTTTACTGATAAATTGTACAGTGACCTCAACAAAGTGACTGGTAAAGAAACTTTTGAAAGTGTTCACCTATCACAATTCCCAGAACAAAATCAAGCGCTTATCGATACTACTTTAGAGCGAAAAATGGAACGTGCTCAACAAATTTCTTCTCTAGCCTTATCGCTTCGTAAAAAAGAAATGATCAAAGTGCGTCAGCCTTTAAAACGCATCATGATTCCGGTGCTAGACGAAGCTACAAAACAAGAAATTGAAGCCGTTTCTGAATTGATTAAATCAGAAATCAACGTCAAAGAAATCGAATTTATCGATGATGCCTCAGGTATTTTAGTCAAAACCATCAAACCTAACTTCCGCCAACTCGGACCGCGTTTTGGTAAAGACATGAAGTTTGTGGTAGCCGCCATCAATCAGCTAGAGCAAGCTGATATTGCGACTATAGAAAAAGAAGGTAAATTGACCATCACCGTAAACGAAAAACCGCTTGAACTCATCCTTGACGATGTTGAAATCACCTCAGAAGACATCGAAGGTTGGCTAGTGGCTAGCAATGGCGATTTAACTGTTGCTTTAGATGTAGAAATTGACGACAACCTAAAAAATGAAGGTATTGCGCGCGAGTTGATTAACCGCATTCAAAACCTCCGTAAAGACTCAGGATTAGAAGTAACCGACAAAATTGACTTACAAGTGCAAAAAGACGGAAAAGTTGAACTTGCAGTTGAAGATAATTTAGAGTATATTAAGACCGAAACTTTAGCGATGAGCTTAGCCTTTGTCGATGAAGTTAAAGCAGGAGTAAGCGTTGAGTTTGATGATATCAACACACAACTAGCACTCCACAAACACTAATACTTAAAACTATGAAAAGAGAGTTAAAAGAACGCTATTCTGATGAAGAGTTAGAAGAATTTAGAGCGATCATAGAAGAGAAAATGAAAAGTGCTGAAAAGCAGTTTGAAATGTATCGAAATGCCTCAAAAAACGGAAGCTATAACGGTACTGATGACACCGCTCCAACTTTCAAATCTTTTGATGAAGGTAGCAACACCATGAGCCGTGAAACCAACAATCAATTTGCTATTCGCCAAGAGCGCTTTATGCGTGACCTCAAAGCAGCACTCATGCGCATTGATAACAAATCATACGGCATTTGCCGCGTGACCGGAAAGTTGATTAGCAAAGAGCGCTTGCGCCTTGTGCCTCATGCTACCTTAAGCATCGAAGCCAAAAACATGCAGAAAAGTTAGTTTTTAATTGCCTAACTTATTTCTTAGGCGATTAAAAAAACAATTAAATGTATTTAAAAAGGGTTTCGAACTGTGAAACCCTTTTTTTAAATTTGAAAACCAATTTAAGAACTTATACCATCTGCAAGGCATGAAAAAACGGCTGGTGATTATCCCGACCTATAACGAAATTGAAAATATAGAGCACCTCATTAGAGTTGTTTTTAAACAAAATATCGCCTTTCATATTCTTATTGTCGACGATAATTCACCTGACGGTACTGCCGAAAAAGTCAAGTGCCTACAAGCCGAATTTCCACAAGAATTATTTTTGGAAGTTCGCCGAGAAAAATCAGGTTTAGGCACCGCCTACATTCACGGATTTAAATGGGCTTTGCAACAGCAATACGACTATATTTTTGAGATGGATGCTGATTTTTCGCACAATCCAAAAGATTTAATCCGCCTTTACGATGCCTGTGCACAAGATGGCGCTGACCTGTCTATAGGCTCGCGTTACCTCACCGGCATAAACGTCATCAACTGGCCGATGAAGCGCGTATTACTCAGCTGGTTTGCCTCAAAATACGTCCGTTTTATCACCGGATTAGAAATCAATGATGCCACCGCCGGATTTGTGTGCTACAAGCGCCAAGTTTTAGAACGCATCAACTTAGATAAGATTCAATTTGTGGGTTATGCCTTTCAAATCGAAATGAAATTTAAAACAAAGTTATTGGGATTTACCTTACAGGAAGTGCCCATTATCTTTACCAATAGAACCAAAGGAACCTCTAAAATGAGCTCGGGGATTTTTTCGGAAGCTTTTTTTGGGGTGATCAGGTTGAAACTAAAAAGTTTATTCAAAAGAGAGATATGAAGAAGTTATTGATTAAAAATGCTAAGATCGTCAACGAAGGGCAAATTTTTTCAGGCGATGTTTACGTTGAAGGGGACACGATTGTCGAAATCAGCGAACGCATCAGCGCTAAAGCACAAGACGTCAAAATTATCGACGCCGAAGGCAAATACCTTCTCCCGGGCGTTATCGATGAGCACGTGCACTTTCGCGAACCAGGTTTAACGCACAAGGCCACTATAGCCACCGGCTCTAGAGCAGCTGTAGCTGGCGGTATTACTTCGTTTATGGAGATGCCAAACACAAAGCCTCACGCTACCACTATTGAGCGCTTAGAAGAAAAATTTGATATTGCTGCCAAAACTTCTTTAGCTAACTACTCTTTTATCTTTGGCGGCGCCAATGACAACCTTGAAGAAATTAAAAAACTAGATCCTAAAACCATTCCGGCCATCAAGTTGTTTTTAGGTTGCTCAACAGGCAATATGCTGGTGGATGATGAAGATATGCTCGATGCGATCTTTAGAGAATCACCGGTTTTAATCACCACGCACTGCGAAGATCAAGATACAATTCACCGCAATTTAGCAGAATACAAAGCCCAATACGGCGATGATATTCCGGTTGAAATGCACCCTAAAATTCGCAGTGAAGAAGCTTGTTATATCTCTACCAAAATCACCGTTGAACGCGCTAAACGCACCGGAGCTCGCTTGCATGTCATGCACCTTTCTACGGCTAAAGAGCTCGAGTTATTCGATGCTGAAACACCGTTAAAAGACCGCAAAATTACTGGTGAAGTATGTGTGCATCACCTCTGGTTTAACGACCGTGATTACAAAGACAAAGGTACCTTGATTAAATGGAATCCAGCGATTAAAACCGAAGCAGATCAAAAGGGATTAATGCAGGGCTTGTTAGACGGACACCTAGCCACAATCGGCACCGATCACGCGCCACACACTAAAGAAGAAAAAGCGCAAGTTTATACCAAAGCACCTAGTGGCGGACCCTTAGTACAACATTCGTTACCAGCTATGCTCGAGTTTTATCACCGCGGTCAAATTTCGCTTGAAACTATTGTTGAAAAAATGTGTCACGCGCCAGCTACAATTTATCATGTTGAAAAACGCGGCTTTATTCGCGAAGGTTATAAAGCCGACTTGTGTTTAGTGGATCTACATGCGCCATGGACCGTTCAAACCGACAATATTTTTTACAAATGCGGTTGGTCTCCTTTTGAAGGTACTACCTTTAAATCGCGCATCTCACATACCTTTGTCAATGGGCAACTCGTGTATGAAAACTTTAAATTTCCTAAAGTTGAATCCAGCGCTCAGCGTCTAACATTTGATTACTAATGACACTCAAAAAAATAGCTGTATTTTTCTGCTGTATTGTTTTGTTTGCGGCTTGCAAAGACATCAAACACACGCCTAAACCTAAAAATATCATTCCTGAAGATAAAATGGTGGAGGTCTTGGTTGACTTGGCTAAGCTCGACGCCGTTAGTAGTATTAATCCGCGCAAATACGAAGAACGCGGCAGTGTAGGGAAGGAGTTGCTCTTTAAAAAATACCAAATCGACAGCCTACAATTGTTGCAAAGCAATCGCTACTACGCCGAGCATTACGCCATCAACAAGCGTATTTATGAGAAAGTTGCTAAAGCTTTAGAAGCTGAAAGTGACAGTTTATACAAGGTTGAAGAGGCGCAAAAAGCTAACAAAGAAAAGGCCAAAAAAACAGCTGATTCTACCGATGCCTAGTTTAGCTCACACTTATTTAAAAACCCCTTTAGGCATCACCTGTATTGAAGGTGATACCCGAGGGGTTTCTAAAATTTATTGCATCGATGACAACCTACTACCGACTGATGACACACTTTTATCAGACCATCCGGTTATGCAGTGCAAAACACAGCTCAAGGCGTATTTTAAAGGTGATTTAAAAGTGTTTTCTGTAAAAGTAAACCCAGAAGGCACAGCTTTTCAAAAACGCGTCTGGAAGAGCTTATTAGAGATTTCCTATGGTCAAACGATCAGTTATCTGGACCAAGCCAAGCGGCTAGGCGATATAAAAGCGATTCGCGCGGTAGCTTCGGCCAATGGAAAAAATCCATTGTGGATAGTTTTGCCCTGTCATCGCGTTATTGGCAGCGATGGCTCATTAACCGGTTATGCCGGCGGACTTTGGCGCAAGCGCTGGCTATTAGAGCACGAAGGCGCTATCGAACAGCAATTAGAACTGTTTTAAGTGAATGATTTAATAGCTTTCATAACCACGACCACGCGAAGGGATTCGCGCGGGAGCGAGGGTATCCTAAACAATTCCTAATCCAACACTTTAATTCGTTCAATTATTACAATAGGTGTCAAATCAGTTTTATACACATTAAAATAAATTTTTAGTTTTTCCGCATTCTTTAGCTGCGGGTATATTTTAGAAAAACGCTTATTCATGAACTGCTCACTTACAGGATATGCATATAGTTTGCACGGATTCTTATTAACATAAAAATAGATTCCTGTTCCACTATGTTTACCTGATAAACCAGCTAATTTAGCTTCTACTTTTGAGCTAAAATCATATTTACCAAAATCTTTAATTTCTACAACAAGAACATATTTTGTTATTCGTTTCTTCAATTTCCCTTTTTTAAAAAAAACAGATAATTCAAAATGTTTACTATTTGAAATAAAAATAGATGATTCATTCTTTTGTCCATAAGTAAATGAAAATACCATTATTAAACTAAATATTATGAATTTTTTCATCACTTTATAAAGATTTACTTTTTCTAATTTGAGTTATTCTATAATAACCCTCTGTATAATGGGTAAAGTAGCTTGTATTAGACACCCCTTCAATAACGTTTATTATAGGATTATAATAAAGCTTGTTTTCTGGATTTGCTCCATAACTACTATATGGAGATCTCCCTGAAGCATTGTCATAGAATGTAAAATACTTTCCGCTCGAATCGGATCCCATACCCACAATAACAACAAAATGATCTGTAGTATTATCCGTTTGAGGATTAGAACTTCCACTTTGGTCGTCTATCCCTACAATCACGGGTATTTCATTATCTAAGGCATAAATTAAATAGCTAATAGCATCTTTTACCGCTTGGGCATTGGCTCCATTTTGTGCAGTATAAATTTGTATTGTTTGTCCATTGTTGTTGAAATAATTTGAGATTTGATACCCTTTTATAGCTATTTGAGCTTTTGCATAATCCATGCAATTTTTATCAATTCCTGAATGTCCCCAACCGATAAAATCAGAAACAGGAATTACATTTGAAATTGTAGGCCATTGTTGTTGAGCAGGGTTAAAATCGGGATAGGAATGAAAATAATATCCTCCTACGAGATTATTATTTATATCTCCTGTTGTATTTTTATCTGTATATGGGTTTTTGTTATATCGTAAATGCTCAAATGTTAGGTTTGGATGGCTTATCAGCGCTTCAAGAGCTTTCTGCGCAAATTCAAAATCACCTCCATTATCTAAAAAGTCCCTAATCTCGCTCACCACATCCGGATGATTATTCCACCAACTTTTTTCTTCCGCATTTAAATCACCATAAAACTCTACCCAAGGTTGGAGTTCTACATCAATAGGCGTTGTCGGTATAGACACATCATCGCCAGGTTCTGGATATTGTGTTCCACCACCAGATCCTCCCGGATTACCGGGATTAGGGCCACCTGAACCTGGATATGAAGGAATAAATATAATCGGAATATCTCCACCACCGGTATCAGACCCTCCACCACCATAATCACCATAACTCGGGTCTAAAGGTTCCGCCGGATCATCAGAAACACACTCACACAAATCTATTGTCCATCCCGTAGCTCGACTTGTTGTCTCACCTACTTTTTCTTTATGTTCGCCGGGGGGACAACTCAGCTCTGAACAATCATTTAAGCCATCTTCAGCATAAACAGCATAAGCCTTAATAGGTTCTGTCAACGGTATCTCATTTTTCAACTGCTCATTCTGTTGATTTGTCAACTTGTATAGCACCATAACTTTTGTATAAGTTCCATCTGCTGATTCTGATAACACCATGTTCATCAGCGTGTTTTTAGCTAATTTTAAACCGTCTTTAGGGCGAAGTTGAAAGGTATAAGATTCGCGCTCTCCAATTTGTATTTTCTTAGCCTGAGATAAATCAGCCTCAAACAAGTGGCCTATACGCCCTTCCGTTTGAGATGAATCAAGACTTAAGCTTGATTTGTAAGATTGTAAATTAAACTTTTGTAATGTTGATAGCATAGTTGGCTTATCCGCTATATCAGCTTTATCTAGTGTGGTTACTTTAACCGGTGGCAATTCGCTTTGTTGCGAGTTAACTGACAGTTGATCCTGACAAGCCACAAGTGTCAAAGAAAACACCAACAACACAAAAATTCGTTTAGCTCCCCTTAGGAGTAAGGAGTGAGGAGTGAGGAGTAATTTTGCTCATTTTATCTGGTTTTAAAAATTAAACTATTCAAATTTACACTTTTTTTTTACAAAAAATTATAAAAATTGATATTTAATTTTATGCTTATTTTTTGACATTGCACAATTGCACCCTGTAATTTGGTCAATCCTAGACTTAATATATTTGATAGTCACGTGCAGGGATTCACGCAGAAGCAGGGTCTAGATTTAATTTCGAATCCCTATCTTAGTGCTTTCTAAGTCAGTCAAATTATGTCGCACTCGTCACTTTTACACGTCGATCACTTGTGTATTGCTTTTCAAAATGAAACCGATTTACGGGCAGTTATTCACGGGGTTTCGTTTTCAATTAATCGCAATGAAATTTTGGGGATTGTCGGTGAATCGGGATCCGGAAAATCAATTTCATCATTGGCCATCATGGGGTTACTACCCAAAAATGGGCGTATTACTTCTGGCACTATCCAATTTGAAGGCCGTGAATTAACGACTTTAAAAGAACGTGATTTTCAGCAATTGCGCGGTTCAGAAATAGCGATGATTTTTCAAGAACCTATGAGTTCATTAAATCCATCCATGCGCTGTGGTAAACAAGTTCAAGAAATCATTTTGCAACACACTGACTTGAGTAAATCAGCGGCAAAAGCAGCTTGCATCGATTTGTTTAAAAAAGTAAAGTTACTGCGTGCGGACGCGATTTACAAAGCTTATCCGCACGAAATTAGCGGTGGACAAAAGCAGCGGGTAATGATAGCTATGGCTATTGCCTGCAAACCCAAATTACTCATTGCTGACGAACCTACGACAGCTTTAGATGTGACTGTTCAGAAAGAAATTTTACTGTTACTCAAAGCTCTGCAACAAGAAACCGGGATGAGCGTGTTGTTTATTTCACACGACTTAGCGCTGGTTTCTGAAATTTCAGATCGGGTAGTGGTGATGTATCGCGGAAAAGTGGTGGAAGAAAACCAAGTTGAGCAGATTTTTCATCATCCACAAGAAGATTACACCAAAGCGTTAATCGCCTCAAAACCTTCAACTGAAGAGCGCGTTATGCCGCTGCCGACTATTGAAGATTTTATGAATCAAAACAAAAACTATACTGTTGAATCACAAGCTGATCGCGCTAAGCGTCACCACAACATTTATCAGCAAAAACCACTCTTAGAGGTTGTCAATTTAGACAAGACTTTTGTCTCGCAGCCGGGCTGGTTTAAACGTCCTACAGAAGTCAAAGCTGTCAATGGCGTGAACTTAAAACTTTACGCCGGTGAAACTTTGGGATTAGTAGGCGAATCGGGCTGTGGAAAATCGACTTTAAGTCAGGTTATTTTACAACTAGCTTCGGCCAGTGCCGGGTCTGTTTTTTATCGCGGAAAAGATTTGACACAGCTTTCAAAACCAGAGATGCGTGCTATGCGCAAGGACATTCAATTAATTTTTCAAGATCCCTTTTCGTCGCTCAATCCGCGTATTTCGGTAGGGCAAGCGATTATGGAACCTATGGCAGTGCACAAGTTGTACCGCACAAAAGCTGAACGCAAAGCAAAAGCTTTAGCGCTCCTCGAAGAAGTAGGTTTAGACGCCACTTATTTTAACCGATATCCACATGAGTTTAGTGGTGGGCAACGACAACGTATCGGTATAGCGCGAACTATTGCTGTAGAGCCTAAAATCATTATCTGTGACGAATCTGTATCGGCATTGGATATTTCGGTTCAAGCACAAGTTTTAAATCTCTTAAATCGCCTTAAAAACGAATTTGATTTTACTTATATTTTTATTTCACACGATTTAGCAGTGGTGCGCTATATGGCTGATCAACTGCTCGTGATGAACAAAGGTAAAATTGTAGAACGCGGAGAGGCTGATGAGGTATATGACCACCCTAAACAGACCTATACCAAAAAACTAATCGCCTCAATTCCCAAAGGGATTTGAGGCGATTAGAGGTATTTTATACCAATTAGAATTATTTTTTAGTCCGATTTATAGTATCGTTTGTAGGTATAAAATCGTTTCTATTTAAAACTTATACGCAAAACCTAAATCTAAATAGATGTTGTGCAAATGGAAAGAAATAGCTTCAAAATCGCGATCCAACAAACTGTTGATGCCGTAATTTAAGGTACCAAATAGTTTAAAGTGCTTATTGAGTTTGTATTCTGATCCCACTTGCGCTCCCCATTGAAAGGTTTGGGTTTGGTCAGAAAAATCGTAAGCCGCACGACTATCACCTTCAAAAACAATTTTTTGACCGACAGGTGTATCTTTACGTAAATAACCATCACTGACATAGCCTGTAAATTGGTCGTCAATCAAGAAAGATACATATAAACCTCCATAGATATTCCAGCGTTGCGCAATGGCATAAACGACAGAAACAGGGATAGTCACATAGGTATTTTTGACATCGGTTTCTACTAAACCTGTGTAGTAACCACTGATTTTAGCCCCATCTTGAATAACTTGCGTTTTATAACTTTTAGTACGCGCTTTAGTTTTCATACCACGACCTTCAACAGAAACGCCTAAGCGGATTCCCCATTGTTGTGCATCGCTAAGCCATTTGGTAGCGTTGGCTTCTAAGCCAAGTTGTAAGCCCGGGTTATAGCTTTCTATTTCGCGAATTTGAGGAGGAATGCCCAAAGGAGCGCTTCCGCCAATACTAAAAAAGGCACGCAGTTGATAATCCATATTGGTTGTAAAAAAACCTTTTTCAGACTCAGCAGTAATTTGATCATCTGCCTGATGAGTTTTACTGCTTTGCGCATAGCTAGTCATTACAGTACTCAACAAAAGGCTTAAAGCGATATATATTGATTTTTTCATAGCTTATTAATCTATTTGTATTATATTTTTTTATTCAGAAACCAATTCAACTTCATCAATCCACAGTGTACTTCCTTCGGCTCCGTTAAAGACGTTACCTTCTTTACTGGCAGCAAATACAACAGTGTACATATAGTCATTAGTGATGTCAAAAGACTTGCCTTCTTTAAAGTTAAAAGGAATCGTAAATTCTGTCCATTGATCAGTTTCGCCATATTGGCCATTGCTGTGATCGAGGCGAGCTACAGCTACGATTCGTGGATCGTCAAAGCTAAAATCACCTCTTAAGAAGTTGTTTTGATCTTCTTTTTCAAAAAGAACAGCATAGGCATCCCAGGTATCTTCAGTCAATTGAGATGGCGCATTATTAACTTTAAATTCATCTCCGGCTTTATATTTGTAAAAGCCTTTTAGAGCTACTGGTTTAGAGTTTTTATACGGACGACCGAAGTTAAGTCCTAAACGAGGATCAGTAGGGTTTACTTCTATAAAATCACCAATAAACAAGTTACCTGATGCAAGAGGAGCGCCAAAAGCAGCTCCTAAAGAGCCGGTAGTTAAAGTGACTAATTTAACACCTTTACCTTCATAGCCATTATCAATTTGCATGGTAGGATAAGCGCTAGGCACCTTTTCTTGACCGGTAAGTGATAGTGTAAGTGAAAATCCAAGGTTACCACTTCCCCAATCATATACTTTTTGGCCATCTTCACCAAAGGTATAAAAGGTATGGTAATGGTTATCCGGATCTTCTTCAGCGAGTTCATAATCATATACAAAGTTTGGCATATCGATAATAAAGCTGACCGTATAAGTTTTAGACCAATCGCCATCTTCAGAAGTCACTGTGTAAGTTTGTGGACTTGTAAAATCGCGTTCAGTACCACTAGCAGGAGAAATTGTAGCGCCGGGAGTCAATTTAAACTCAGGAGCAAACACATAATCTTCGGAAATTTCTTTTAATCGAAATGTAATTTTAAAATCCTCAATTGTAGGTTTAATAGATAAAAGACTATCAGCAGTAATTTTAGCCTCAGTAATATCCGCCTCAGAGTTGGCTAGATAATCATCATTAACGCAGGCTGTAAATGTCACAACAGTTAATACTGCTAGGACTAGAAAAGCACTAATTCGTTTCATAATTACATAGTTTACAAAAACCAAAATAAAGTTTGATTTGGTTTTACTTTTTGAATGTGCAAAATTACTGTTTTAAACAAGTCTATCTCTTTATTAATTTTTAGTTAACTCTGTGTCATCAAAAATTATCATAGATTAACTAAAACATCACAACATAGATAGCATAGGATTATTCTATACTCTTGTTTATTCAAATAAAAACTACTTATAAAAATCGACTGATTTTAAGTCGATTTAAGCCATTTTAAAAAAACTGGAATATAATTTACCGCACAATAACACCTAAGACTCTAAAATCAGGTTTTAAAGCGTTTTTAAAGGCTACAGTGAAAAGAATCCATCGAAATAACTTGTATCTGCAAAACTCCGTAGGAATTTAATTATGATTAACCTCCTACAAGCGAAGCGCCGTGTGGGGGCCACACAAAACTGAAACTACGAACCCCGAAGTGGGTTCAATCTTTTGCT
>CAYVJG010000017.1:0-61874 GCA_964451785.1 uncultured Flavobacteriaceae bacterium | reverse complement strand
GTTGTGAATTGCTTTCAAAATTGTATTTTTACCTAGGATTCACAGGATACCCGTCATAAAAGACTGGTATCCTGTTTTTTATGACATTTAATAGAACATAAAAAAATAATGTTTAAACCTCCAAGGTTTTGAAAGCCTTGGAGGTTTTTATAGACTATTTAAACACTCAGAACAATTCTAATTGTTGTGCCGGTTTATCCGGATCTGTTCCGCTTTGACCATTATAGAGTTTAATATCTCCAAATTGTTTATCAGTAATACTAAACATGCAGACCTTTCCTTTTTTAGGCAGCATTGCTGTTACGCGTTTAAAGTGTACCTCCATATTTTCGCGACTGGCACAAAAACGTATATATATTGAAAATTGAAACATGCCAAAACCATCATTCAACAATTTTTTTCTAAATTTAGAAGCGTTTTTGCGATCGGTTTTTGTGTCTGTCGGTAAATCGAATAAAACAAATATCCACATAGTTCTGTATTGGTTTAAGCGTGAAAAATTACTGTCCATAAGGTGTTGTTTTTAACTCTTTTAATCCTAAAAAAGTCATTGGTGGTTGGTTAAAATATTGGATACAGTAGTTTGCGACTACTGCCTTCAAAGCATTCAAATAAACTATTTGTAGTTCGACTCATGGCGTTCATTAATGGGCTTTTCTTGCCTTCAATGATTACGTCCATGGCCGGAATAGCTAGCAAGACCGATTTAAGTTGGGTATTCAGCTCTGCTGTGTGTTCACCTGAATCGACTAGTTCGCCGACCAGTTTATCGACATAAGGCCGGTAGGGTTCCATAATGTCATCGGCTAAACAAAAAGCATTGTATTTATTTCGGTGGAAAATGCCCACCGAAGGTAACATTCCACTGCTCACCAATGCCCGTGCTGTTACGGCACGCAAAATAGCATAGCCGTAGTTAAGCAAGTTGTTAGGCGACATTCCTTTTTGGTTCCGACTAAATCCATCTAAGTCGAAAATATGCTGAAAGTAATGTGCTGCTGCTATGGCTTCGTGGTTTTGAGCGTCACCGCTTTTTACCTCATTTGCCCAGCGCTTCAACTTTAAACTATTTTTGCCGCGGTGCTGCAAATGACTAGCTTGATTTTCTATTTTGGAGGCAACGGTTTGCTGCCATAGGTTTTTCTTTAAGGGCAAACTGGCATTGAGCTGATGTCGTATGCGTTCTGTTTGCTCGCTATGCCCCACCAAGGGCTGCAAGAACGAACAGGGTAAATGTTGCTTATCACATGTAATAACCGCTGTTTTATTTTGAACTAATTTGGTCAACAAGCCATTGGTGATGGTGATTTGTGGATTTTCTAAAACCACATACCCCAGATCTTCAATAGGGATTGTGACTGGAGGTTTTTGTTCATCCGGAAATTTGACCACCAATTGTTCGTTTTGGGTGCTCAAGTAAGCAGAATTGCCGAAAAATAAGGTGCGTTTTATCATTCTATTGTTTTTAGACTTTGTTAAAGTTTGAAACTTTAACAAAGTTGAAAGTTGATTAATTGCTAAGTCAGTTTATTTTCTAATTGCACGTATTCATTAAAAGCCTTCCCCTTGTTTTGGTGTAGCCACTTAAAATTATCTTCGTCGTCAAACAGTTCGTTAATCAACCCGGGATACCTCCTCGAAAAATAAGGATAGGATGTATATTTCCAATCTTCTATTTCATCGGTAAAGCCGTGTTTTACGGGATTAAGGTGAATATACAAAATGACATTTCGCAAATTATTATCATCAACAATGGCTTTGCTTTTAAAGCTTTTTATAAAAAGCGAGCCTCGCCGACTGTAAACCTTATTAAAGGCTTGCGTATAGCTGCTGAAAAAATTAGAAAACTGCTTGCTAAGGAATTTTAATTGCGCTTCTTTTCTTTTTTCAAACTTTTCTAAAGTTTTGAACTTTAGAAAAGTTGAATTCTCCTTCGCTATTTCCTCCTCGTTTCTAATTTTTATTAGCAGATGAAAATGATTTGGCATCAGGCACCAAGCTATAGACTCGGCGATAGGGTCGATATGCCGGTGATATTTCTTTAGAAAAAAGGCGTAGTTTTTTTCCTCGCGAAACAGGTTGTCATCACCGTTGGCGCGATTATAAACGTGGTAGTAAGTATCGAAATCGAGCATCTTGTTATATTTTTAAATTCTTTATCTAACTTTAGCAAAGTTTTAAACTTTACTAAAGTGGTGAAAGTTTCGCAAAACAAGCTTTTAAGGCCTGTTCAGAGTATTAACCCTCCAGGGCTTTCAACACCTTGGAGGGTTGGTTTACAGCTAAAGTTTAATATTCTCCAACTCCAACAATATCCCCTAAATGATTAAGACGAACTTTGATTATCCCTTTTAGATTATCAGGTGTTTGGATAAGCTCCCAAGCAATATTTCTTAATGGTTTATTTGTTTCTACATTTGTTTCTAAATGGTGCCTGAACATATAATTTTTAGTAGCAATCTTCTGTACCCTAAACAAATTTGGGCTGATTAAAGCTTTGTTTTTAGGGTCTAATAAATCTATTTCGTGTGGATTAAATCCAGTTTCTTCATTTGGGAAGACAAACATTTCATTCCGTTTCATTGTAAATTGAAATTCCCAGCCTAGATGCGCATTATAAAGTTTATCTATTATAGATAAACCTTGGTTTACTCGCTCTACCGCTTCAAAGAAAGACACTACCTTTTCTTCTAACTTAAGGATTGGCGCTCCGTTTTCGTCTAACTTTGGTTGTCCTTTTTTATCTAAAACAGGTACTTTATAAATAGCTACGTGGTGGTTATTTCCGGTACTCACATAATCAACCGGAATTTGTTTTCCATTTTTATCTAAAATAAGATTTCCTAAATGGTCTTTTTTATAATGTAAGGGTTCTGTATTATTTACACCTGAAATCGTAACTCGTTTAACGGCAATCCCTTTTTCTTTGTTGAGCCAAATCGGATTTTTATCTAAGTCAGAAAATGCTTTTTTTGCATCTTTTCCATATTCTTGAAAGCGGTTTAAGAGGATTCTTTTTACACCAACATCCAATATTTTATTTATACTTTTTTCATTTTTAAAATTATCCGGTGTAATATCTTTTCGAATAGAGTAATCCTCTTCCAGCCAAACCAATTTTACTTTTTCCGGGAGCCTATGATCTTTTGCCAAATTGATATATATGGGGTTTTTACTTAATGCATTTTTCCCACCAAAAGCTTTTTTGGGATTGTTCCCGTTTTCTTCTAATCGTTGCAACAATGCTTTTTTATAAACAGGGTTGGCTACTTTTTCTATAGTTTTCAAGTCAAATTTACTACCCACTTTTTCTTCTTTAGTTTGGTAGAAACTATATTTTCCATAAACTGTTTCTTTGTGTAACTGTCCGCGTGGGGTCTTTACAACTTGTCCTTTTATGGTTTTATAATTTCCACTTTTATCTTTAATTGTTGTGGTGACTTTATTTTTTGCTTTATTAACATTTTTAGTAACCACTTTATTTTTAGCCTTATGTGAAATAATCACACCTTCCAAATGTTTTTTAGCTTCTTGTCTAAAGTTAGAAATAGGGGTCTTAAATACGCGTTTTTTATTTCCTTTGTCATCCGCCTTCAACTCTGTTTCTTTTTCTTGAATGGCAGAAATAGTATTGTGTTTCTTGTGCTGTTCATTTCTTCGAGCATTCAAATAATTTAGATACTGTATATGACTGTGTTTGGTAAACGCAACGGTGAGGGCATCCATAGCGTGATGACGATGGTCGTTACGTTTTGTCCAATCTTTGATTACTTCGACCTTTTGTCCATATTTTCGTTCCTCCATTTCAGTTAACCCTAACATTCTATATTTAGGTAAATTGAGTTCTTTCATCACATTAATTAAGCCCCAATCATCTCGAAGCCTATTGGTAATACTTCCTGAAGTAGAAACCACCATTGGGGTAATCTCAACTAGCATTTGCTTGGCTTTCTTGGCAATGTATTGGCTGTCTCTTAAATCGCGTTCAATAAAGCCATCACCTATATCACTTTCTCTTTTTAGTAATTTTTGATATTTAGCTTTAGAAATGCCTTCTTCTTTATTTTTCTTTCCTAACTCGAATAAAGCTTTTATTCGAGTTTCATAGTCTTCCGTATTTCCATATTTCCCTTCAATATAATCGAAAGCCGTTTGATTTCCTTTTTCTAAGTTGTCTTGTCGATAGACCACGGTTTTATTAGAAAAACTATCATCAAATAATTTTGATTGTGGAATAATATGTTCAATATCTACCTTCTTACTAAATAGACTGACCCTAGGGATATAGGTATCTGTATAAAGGTCTTTATAACCATTACTTTTCAGTTCTTCATACAAGCGATAGCGGATAATATCATTTCGAGTAGGGTTAGGAAGACCAAATTCTGCTTTTAAAATTTTCCGAACCTTATCGTTCCTTGTTTTAGCAGCGTTAATCCCGGTAGTCATTTCTGCTCGTTCTTTGGCGTTCTTTTTTAATTCACGTGCTAATTCGACACGAATTTCATCAAAATAAAAGTCTCTAGTTTTTCCTGCTTTCTCTAGTTTATCGTTTTCCTTATCAATTAGTGTATTGACAACATTCACCATCTGATTGAGGATTTTCTCCACTACCGGATTTCTTAAACTATTCTTTTTTAGCAGCTCAAGTTTGTCTTTTAATTTTCTATTTTTTAATTCCTCTTTAGTCAAGGAATTTTTAGAATAGCGATAACCTGCCAACTCACAAGCTTCAGAAAATATATGCTCTTGCATAAATGGATAAATCTTTCGCATCGCTTTAGTGGAAAGACTACCATAATCATCTTGAAACACTACATTGGCTAGTATCTTAGCGTGCTCTGGTGAAAACCCAAACTTTTTACACAAATTCTTTTTGAGACTAATATCGCTATTGCCATACTTTAAAATATCTTCTTTAGTGTGTTTTTGGGTATCATCTTCTGCTGAATACAATAAATGCCACAACTGAAAAGAAGCTTGCTCTTCAAAAGCCTGACCATCTAACTCGGCATCAAATTCAAGAATTTCGGTGTTAATTCCTAATGTTTCAAATATGGCGCGTACCATATCTTTAATTTCAGTAGCGGGCGTTTTCAAGTTGGCTACATTAATGTCGTCTTTATTAGTGAGTTTTAAAAGTTCTTCATCATAGCCTTCTATTTCTAATATCTTTAGATAGGCATTATATAGAGATTGATTGGTTCGATTACCCTCTAACTCCGTATAATTTATTTTCCACTCTTTAGGTTTATAGCCTAAGATTTCAATAATTGCCTTTGCGGCTAAGTTTCCCTTTATGTTTAGCTCATCAAACAGAATTTTCTTAGCTTCTAATGCAAGATTAGGGCTATCCTTTCTACTTATTGGTCCTTGTTTTAAAGTGATATTGTTTAAACCCTGCCAAATTTTAAACTCTTGAAATAAGGGAGAAGATTTTGGCGCGACACGTGGTCCGATTGTCTTTTTCTTTTTTTTACCATCAACCTCAATTTCAATTTCTCTACTTTCAAACTCACAATAGCTGATTAAGCCTTTCTGCGATTTAAGTTTGCGCTGATAGAAAATTACTACATCACGAATTTCTTCTTTCAGTTTATCCGCCAATTCGGGATAGTACTTCGCTTGTTCGGTCCAAATAGCTTCAAATTCGTCCATATAATCTTGACGATAGAATACCTGATTTTTTAGACGTGTGTGTGGATTTTCTTGTAATTGCTTGTACAAATATTGCCCGACGGTTTGTTTAGTGAAGTAGAGCTCTTTGCTTCTATCAGAAATAGCACCGAGATAACCACTTGAATTGTTGATATTGTTATTAATTTCGGTGATGACATAGGCTGCTTGCTCTTTCGTTAACTGGCGGTCAATGCCGTCTTTTCTCCACTTATAGGCTTGTAATTTCTTTTGATCGCGCTTGTTTAATTTTATGGTTTTCTCATTCTTTAAACTATTTTCAAGCCCTTTTATATCTGCCGTATTAAACTCATATTTTGTCCAAAACATAGTCGAAGTAGCGCGCTGCCCTTTTCCTTGTAACTCAATATAAAAATCATCTGTAAAAATTTCAGGATAAAATTGCTTCTGAAAATCCCAAACCTTGTCAAATTCAGCTTGTAAATCTGAGCGGTAAAAACCGGGGACAGATTTTTTCCCATCATACAAACGATAAAAAACCAATTGTCCAGGCGTTAAGTTTTCTTCATAAAGCTTTTTGGCAATGCCCATTCCGTCAATTGCCTGGCCCTCCTCTTCATTTTTTGCTTTACGACTGCTTTTATAACCACGCTTTTTATTGATGGCCAATAATACACGAGCTAATTCTTCTTTTTCTATTTTTTCATTTACCGCTTTTGCTCGCAATCGCCAAGTTTCGAAAGTGGTGTTTTTACCAACTTCTGTCAGTTTTGTTTCTGAAGTAATAATATTGGCTTTGGTTAAAATCTTTACCAGTTCTTTTCGACGTAATTGATAGCGATCCAGATTTCGCCGAGCACCGCGTTTTAAGGTTCTGTCTGCATTGGTGGTTAATGGTTTTCCTTTCTCAAAATCAGTTTGTTCATCTGTTGTTAAAGGATTTACTCGAACGCCAATCTGCACGATTTCTGATTCATTTATGTTTTCACTTTCTATAACGTGCGCAAACCCGATAGAAGTAGTCCCCAAATCCAGTCCTAAAATGTTTTTCTTTGCCATATTGATAGTTTTATGCGATATGCAGTTGATTTATTGTTTTTATTTTATATCTTCGTAATACAATTTTGAAGCAATTCACAATAAGGATTATTCCGTTGTGAAAACATTTAAGTCGCCTCGCCTTTCTGCGGGGCATTTTTTATATAAGCTTCAGAAAATTAGTTTACCCACTTGCTGCTTCTGTTCTAGCAGCTTTTAAATATAGTTAAAAAAACTATAATAAATCGCTCCTCGCTCCGTTCTACTCTCTTTTTCACTCTGCTTTTACTTCGGCATTATCTTTTCCCTTTAAACTCACCTTTAAATTAAAGACTTCCAACTCTTTAATTATCAGACATTAGTAAAAAACCACTTTAATCACGGCTTAGAATTTATGTTAAAAAAAATAATTTTATTTGATTCTTTAAAACATACCTGTACCTTCGTTCTTCAACTCATTTTAACTAAATCGATTTTCACATGAAAAAAGTAAGTCTATGTCTTGCTGCATTAGCGTTAACAGTTGTGTTTTCTTGCAAAAATGCAAACAAAAAAGATGCAGCTAAAACAGCTACTGACAGCACGGCAACTACCGAAACTTCTGCCCCTAAAACAGAGCAAATCACTTTGTCTAAAGTGACTGATTTTCCTGCTTATAAAGATGTTACTCTGACGCTTGAAGAGCCGTCTACTACAACTTTACAGCCAGGCGAAATCAATTTCAACTTTGACGTCACAAATCTCAAACTCGGTGAACAAACTCCGGGGGCCGATAAAATAGGACTAGCTAACAGTGGCAAAGGTCAACACATTCACTTCATTTTAGACGGCCAACCTTATATGGCGTTTTACGAAGATGATTTTGCGCAAAAACTTTCTGAAGGCACTCACTTATTGGTAGCTTTCCCGGCGCGTTCATACCACATGAGCATCAAAAATAAAGATGCTGTTATTGCTAAAAAACTCACCGTAGGTCAAGCCGACAATCAGTTTAAAGATGTTGATCTCACGCAACCTACTTTAGTGTACAGTCGTCCTAAAGGCACTTACAAAGGGGCTGATGCCCAAAAAGTATTGTTAGATTTTTATTTATTAAATACTGATTTAGCAGCCGATGGCAATAAAGTGCGCGTGACCATTGATGGTCAAGAATTTACACTAGATGACTGGGCGCCTTATGCTATTCAAGGTTTATCAGCTGGAGATCACAGCATCACCCTCGAGTTAATTGACAATGAAGGTAATTTATTACCAGGTTCACTTAATAAAGTTGAACGTACAATCACTATTGAAAAATAAGATTTTACGGCAACTAATAGTTCAAAAAGGTCATTCTCTGCGAATGGCCTTTTTTGATTAATGGCCTTTTGTGAGGAGCTCGTTTTGTTGTTCTATTTCGGTATTTGTTTCAAAAAGGCTATTTTTGTCGTTAAAAGTATCCTTTATGAACCCATCGGCTTCCGGCTGGATTAAGAAACACCTCCCCGTTTTTAAAGAAACTATTGTTACACCTGCGCTTTCTGAAGAAGCGTTTTACCACAAGTTAAAACAAGTCGGTTTTATTTATGCCAACAGCATCGGCACGTTGTCTTATCCCCACGGGACAACTTTTAAAATGACACTCGAAGAAATCAGTAAAGTCAACCTCTTTGACAGTTTAGGACACGCTTTTTTCAGCTATCACCCTCAAGCCGATACCTCAGATTTTTTAGATAGTGTTATCAACTTTTACGATTACCTCAAAAAACACAGTTGGTTCAATTTTAATCTGCCGCTCATCAAAACTTCTCCTGAGGGGAAACTCGAAAAAATCATTCAAGATCGCGTGCAGACCAGTTCATCGGCTATCCAAAAAAACTTTAGCAGCCTAATTGCTAATGCCCTACTCTACCTCGATGTGCTGACCTATCGCCACTACCTCAAGACAGATAGTACCCCGGTTAGTTTTGCTAAGTCGTTAGAGGCGCTTTTGGCAAATACCATTTACATAGCTCTCAAACAAAAAAGCGATAAAAGTCATCACGAGGAATTGGTCTTAAAATTATTAGATACTTCTATTCGGTATAATACTATCGAAGAAATATCTCTGCCTTATATCGAATTAGATTACAGCAAACACAAATCGTCTTTAGAGTGCCTTTATATTTTAGACTTGGCTTGTATGACCACCTATGCGGATGACATTTTAGAAAATAAAGAACGGCGATTTATCATTCAACTTGCGCATAATTTAGGTTTTGATAAAACTCATATTAAACAAGCGATTACTGATATCAAGACCTTTATAGACACACATAAAAATCAAATCACATATCTCGATTACAGCAATCCATTTCGCAATCTTTACGACAACACCAGCCGAATGGTACGCACACTTGTTTTGCGCAATAAAAAGCGATTGAGTAAAGAAATCGGCCAGAGTAAAGAATTAGTGATTTTATTGCAAAAATCACGCTCAACCGACTTAAATCCTGAGGAACGCGCAAAAGTTAAAATACAATTACTCGACATTTGTAAAATGGTACCTTCGTTAGCTATATTTTTATTGCCTGGAGGAAGTATTTTATTGCCAATTTTAATTAAATTCATTCCCGATTTATTGCCTTCAGCTTTTGCTGATAATAAATAAAAGCTTTTTTTGCGCTACGAAACCCCTTATATTTGAACCATGAAATTAAAAGCCGACAACCTCATAAAAATCTATAAAGGACGAAAAGTCGTCAAAGGGATTACTGTTGAAGTAGAACAAGGAGAAATTGTAGGCCTGTTAGGTCCAAATGGTGCCGGAAAGACGACTTCTTTTTATATGATTGTCGGTTTAATAAAGCCTAACGGCGGAAAAGTAATGCTCGATCAAACCGAGATTACTAAATTTCCGATGTACAAACGCGCACAACGCGGCATTGGCTATCTGGCACAAGAGGCTTCTGTATTTAGAAAATTGAGCATTGAAGACAACATCATGAGTGTCTTGCAACTGACAAAGCTTTCTAAAAAAGAGCGCGAGATGAAAATGGAATCGCTCATCGATGAATTTGGTTTAAATCACATTCGCAAAAATCGCGGTGATTTACTGTCTGGAGGAGAACGCCGTCGTACTGAAATTGCACGCGCCTTAGCCACTGACCCTAAATTCATCTTATTAGATGAACCTTTTGCGGGTGTTGACCCAGTGGCGGTTGAAGATATTCAAAGTATTGTGGCGCAGCTCAAAGACAAAAATATCGGCATTCTGATTACTGACCACAACGTACAAGAAACTTTAGCTATCACCGATCATACTTACCTCATGTTTGAAGGCAACATTTTAAAACACGGAGTTCCTGAAGAACTCGCTGCCGATGAAATGGTGAGAAAAGTTTATCTCGGTCAAAATTTTGAACTCCGCAAAAAGAAATTGGACTTTAAGACTAAAGGGAACAAATAACCTTAACTCCGCTAAAATTAGGCCTTTATTTCCTGAAGTCCTGCATAATTGACTATATAATCATCGTCTTTTGTCAATGGTAATGTGTAATCACGCGCATTAGCCAGTCCTACACCTGCATAAAAAGTACGTGCTTTAAATTTATCAGCATGTGCGCGTATGGTTTCCATAAATACGGCGTCATACACTTTAGGATCTTCCGGATAAGCTATGGCGCGAACAATTACAAAATGCAATTTCTTATGCTTTAAAGCGACAAATTGAGGATTTTTGGAAAGCTTACTGTTAACTCCCAAAAATTCAAATCCATTTTGTTCTAAATCTTTGCCCACAACATTCATAGCTAAGTTGTGTAATTCTTGCTCTGTTAGTTTCTCCATAGCACAAAAATACAGCTTTTTAAATGCACAAACGCTCTGTTTTTTTGTCCTTTTAATACAATTTACGACAAAAACTGTCAAGTTTAATGTCACAACTCCCTGACAACAGTGTCACTCCCTGACATTTTTTCAGCAAAATCAGGCCGTGTTGTCAGTAAATTCGTTATTTAAATAAAATCTAAATTGATAAATAATTAATAAAATAGGCATAAATAAACAACTATATTCAAAATAAATCTTAAATTTATAAATAATAACCTATATCGAGGAAATAATATTTTTTTTGGCCTCATCTGTACGGTACTTGTACCATATAGTTCACATATATTAATTTAAAATTTTAGTAATGAAAGTACTTATGATTGGCGCCGGAAACATGGGCGGAACCTATGCTGAAGGGATGTCAAAATCACCTTTATTAAACGGAAAAAAACTGCAAATTTACGATAAAGACCCTGCAAAATTATTAGCTATAGCAGAAAAGGGAATCATGCAGCCTTTTGACAAATTAGAAGACTGCCTTCCTCAAGCCGATATTGTTTTCTTGGCCGTAAAACCTTATCATATTAATGAACTGTTTGAGGAGGTGAAACCGCTTATTCACGACAAACAAATGTTTGTTTCACTAATGGCAGGTGTAACCCTACAAACCATCATGGATGGTTTAGAGGTTTCTAAAGTGATCCGAACCATGCCTAACTTGCCCGCACAAATTGGTAAAGGGGTGACCTCATATACCGAATCTAAAGCCGTAAGCAGACTTGAGCTCATCATGGTGCGCAACTTTTTAGACATGACCGGAAGTTCTATTCACGTACATACTGAAAAATTTATCGATGCTTCAACGGGGATTTCGGGTAGTGGACCAGCTTATGTATTTTATTTTATGCAATCTATGCTTGAAGCCGCCAAGAAAATGGGATTTTCAGACCACGACTCTAGAGTTTTGGTCAGCAGCACCTTTGAAGGAGCCGTCAAGTTGTTTAACGAAAATGACATTACTCCAAAAACCTGGATGGATCGCGTAGCCTCAAAAGGAGGAACAACGCGTGCGGCACTAGATTCAATGGATGAAAACAACGTCAAAGACCTCATTAAAGAAGCTGCCTACGCCGCCTTTGATCGCGCCATCGAACTGGGCAAAGAAAAATAAATACGGACCAAAAAAATCAGTATGCACAAAAAAAGAATAGTTGTAAAAATAGGCACTAATGTCATGACCAATCGCGACAACCGTATTGTCCGCCCCATTTTAAATGAACTCGTCAGACAAGTGGCTTATCTCTATGAACGCGGTATTATCACTGTATTAGTATCTTCAGGGTCCGTTATTGCCGGAAAAGAAGTGTTGTCTGACAACTCAATTAAAGATGAAAAAATTAGACATCAAGTTTTTTCGGCTGTAGGACAACCCCGACTCATGCGACACTATTACACCATATTTGATGATTTTGGGATGCGCTGTGCTCAAGTGGTTGCTACTAAACGCGATTTTGCACCGGGTGCTTATCGTCAAAATATTATTAACTGCTATGAAGGCTTACTCTCACAGGGTATTATCCCGATTACCAATGAAGACGACGCCATCTCTTTACACAGTAGCAAATTTACAGATAACGACGAATTAGCCAGCCTAGTGGCCGAACTCATCAAAGCTGATCAAATGATTATGCTCAGTGATATCGATGGCGTGTACAACGGCAATCCAAGCGATACAGGCACTAAAAAGTTTAATGAAGTTAATATACAAGACAACATTGAGCAATACGTTCAAAAATCGACCAAAAAAGAAGGCGAAGGTCGTGGAGGTATGGCTTCTAAATTAAAAATCGCCAAAAAAACTGCTGCTTTGGGTATTCCTACTCACATTGCTCGAGGCAAAACCAATAACATTATTGTCGATATCATGAATGGTAAAGATTGCGGCACTAAATTTATTGCGTAACCTAATTTTTTTTTTAATTCTTAAAAACAGTTATATGAAATTACTTAGCACCGCTAAGAAAAACGATGTTCTCAGTTCAATGATTAAGATTTTAAATCGTGATCGCGAGGCATTGATAACCGAAAACAAAAAAGACCTCGACGCCTTTACTAAAAACGACCAAGCCCTCTACGACCGCTTAATTGTCAATGAAGCTAAAGTAGATTCGATGATTCAGGCTATCAAAGAAGTTAAAGCGCAAGCTGATCCTGTGGGACAAGTGCTATTTGAAGACACCCTAAAAAACGGGCTAAAAATTATCAATAAAACAGCTCCTTTTGGCAGCATTTTGATTATTTATGAATCACGCCCTGATGTAACTATTGAAGCCGCTATGCTCGCTTTTAAAGCGAACAATAAAATCCTCTTAAAAGGGGGTAAAGAAGCCGCTTACAGCAATGCTATTCTAGAAAAATTTTGGCACGAAGCCTTACGTGAAAACGATTTAGACGAAGATTGGATTAAATTGCTTCACCTCAAACGTGAAGAAACCCAAGATTTCCTTAAAAATCCTCCTGTAAAATTAGACCTCATCGTACCTCGCGGAGGCGAAGGACTGATTAAATTTGTCAAAGACAATGCCTCTTGCGCTGTTTTAATCAGCGGGCGTGGCAATAATTTTATGTATGTTTCTAAACAAGCCGATTGGGAGAAAACTAAAAAGGTGATTCTCAATGCCAAAACGCATAAAACCTCAGCTTGCAACGCTTTAGACAATGTCTTATTAGACAAGAATATTCCTGACCTCAACACTAAATTAAAAGATCTTCAACAAACTCTACAAACGGCTAAAGTAGAGTTGGTAGTAGACAAATCTGTTAAAGAAATTCTGAAAGAAGAAGCTGCTATTCCTAGCGAAGACACTTGGTATGAAGAATTTTTAGCTATGAAAATTTTACTTGCTGAAGCCGATAATTTAGACGATGCCATTAAACGTATTAACCAATATTCAGGCGGCCATTCTACTGCTATTATGACTGAAGACAATGCTGAGGCCACTCGTTTTATGGAAGAAATAGATAGCGCTGCTGTTTTTCACAACGCCTCTACCCGCTTTACTGACGGTGGACAAATGGGTGTCGGTGCCGAATTGGCTATCAGTACTGACAAGCTTCACCACCGCGGCCCTTTAGGTTTACCACAGCTAGTTACTAATAAATATTACGTACACGGTGATGGCCAAACTAGAGACTAACCGCTCTTTTTAATGCGATAGTCAGCACTAATTTACAGAATAATCATTTCACCAAAAATCCTCAAAACGCAATATTGCTTTTGAGGATTTTTTTTGATTCTCTCTCTAACAAATGAAATGAGTCACTAAGCAGTTTTATCTGCTTTTAACTGAGCTAATAAGCCGTCAAAATCAACTGTATATTGCTCTCCGTTACGCATATCTTTTAGGGTAAATTGCTCTGCTTTTACCTCTTCTGTCCCTGCTAAAATCACAAATGGAATAGCGCAGCGATTGGCATAAGTCATTTGTTTTTTCATTTTAGAAGCGTCAGGATACAACTCAGCTGCAATACCATTCTGGCGCAATTTAGCAACGGCTTTCATGGCGTATAAAGCTTCTTTATCGCCAAAATTGACAAAGATAATCTCTGTGGTTTCTTCAACTGTTTTAGGGAATAAATTCAATTCTTCAATTACCAAATAAATGCGGTCTAATCCAAATGAAATCCCTACACCACTCATGTTTTTAAGTCCGAAAATACCGGTTAAGTTATCATAGCGACCACCGCCACCAATAGAACCCATTTTTACAGATTCAGGTGCAGCAACTTCAAAGATAGCGCCAGTGTAATAATCTAATCCGCGCGCTAAGGTGACATCTAAGTCTAAACTAGCCGTAGTCAGAGGCATTTCGGCAATAGCATTTTGAATAAATTGCAATTCTTCAATGCCTTTTAAGCCTATTTCAGAAGCGGCTAAAATCTGTTTGAGTTGTTGAATTTTAGTGGCAAAATCACCTTGCATTTTAAAGATAGGGTTGACTTTTTCAATGGCTTCTTCAGAAATACCATTGGCAATCATTTCTGTTTTTACACCTTCTTCGCCAATTTTATCTAACTTATCTAAGGCTACAGTAAAGGCGATGAGTTTATCGCTTTCACCAATTACCTCGGCTAGGCCTGACAAGATTTTTCGGTTGTTGAGTTTAATGCGAACACCTTGGAGTTTAAGTTGTGTAAAGACGGCATCGTAAAGCTGTACAAGTTCAACTTCTTGCCACAGGCTATCGCTGCCCACCACATCGGCATCACACTGAAAAAATTCGCGAAAGCGTCCTTTTTGAGGGCGATCTGCGCGCCAAACCGGTTGAATTTGGTAACGCTTAAACGGAAAGTTTAATTCATTTTGGTGTTGAACCACAAAACGCGCAAAGGGCACAGTCAAGTCATAGCGCAAAGCTTTTTCAGAAATTGAAGGCGTTAAGGCCTTGCTATCTTTGTTTTGTAAAACCTGAGCATCAGCTTTTTTGAGAAAATCACCACTATTGAGAATTTTAAAAATCAAGCGATCACCTTCTTCGCCATATTTCCCTAATAAGGTAGAAGATTGTTCAAAACTTGGAGTTTCAATAGGTTGAAAGCCAAAGTTTTTAAATTGATTTTTAATGGTATCGATGATATAGGTTCGTTTGGCGACTTCAGCAGGAGTAAAATCGCGAGTTCCTTTAGCTAATTTTGGTTTTTGTGCCATATGTAATGCGGGAAGATTTAATTGGGGTTTACAACAGTTTCAAAATAAGTATACAATTCACCTTTAGTAATATTAGCGCCTTGTCTAATCAAAGCAAAGATATCGGTATTTCTGCTTTCACCAATAGCTTTTTGCGAGCGATATAAGGTGACGGCTTCGTCCATCAGATGTTCTTGCAACCATTTATAGCCATCGCGTGTAGCCAGGTTAATGGTTTCATTATCGAGTTTAACACCGATTAAAGAGATTTGGTTTTCTTCAACCTTAAATAAAAAGATTTGTTGAGAAGAAAAATGCTCTAAGTAATTGACATTATTCAACACTTTTTCCCAAACCAAATCGCTAAAGATGTCAATTTCATCTTCAGCTACTTCAGGTTTTTCAGCTTTAATGTGTGACCATTCATGAGCATCAATTCCTTGAGTAGAGAGAAAGGTAATAAATTCTTGATGCATTTCTTCGAGTTGCTCTTTTGACAATCGGGCATACTTCATAGCAATCAGGATATTTGGAGTTAAAAAAAGCCTACCCTTTTGAGAAGAGCAGGCTTGAATATAATTTTAAAAATCGAAAAGTTTTTTAAGCTTCCGCTACAACGTCAAAAGTCAAAGTAGAGATCACTTCACGATGGAAACGAACTTTAGCTTCATATTGACCAAGGCGTTTAATATTTCCTCCGAGGATAGAAATATATTTTTTATCGATTTCAACACCGTTTTGGCTAAGGCTTTCGCTCAAGTTAGCAGCAGAAATGCTACCAAACATTTTACCGTCATCACCAGCTTTAGCTGACAATTTCAATTCGAGAGCAGCTAATTTCTCAGCTCCTTTTTTAGCCTCATCAACGATTTTCTTTTCTTTATAAGCACGTTGCTTTAAGATTTCAGCGTGTTGTTTACGTGCAGAAGGTGTTGCCAATACAGCAAAACCTTGCGGAATTAGGTAATTGCGACCATAACCGTTTTTTACAGTTACGATATCGTCAGCAAAGCCTAAATTTTCGACGTCTTTTTTGAGTATAAGTTCCATAAAATTTTAATCTTTTTATTTTAACAAATCACCAACATAAGGCATAAGTGCCAAGTGACGAGAACGTTTGATAGCTTTAGCTACTTTGCGTTGATATTTCAATGAAGTACCGGTTAAACGGCGTGGTAAAATTTTACCTTGTTCATTGACAAATGACATTAAAAAATCAGGATCTTTATAGTCGATATATTTGATTCCAGAACGTTGAAAACGGCAATAGCGTTTTTTAGATTTGGTTTCAATATTTAAAGGGGTTAAATAACGGATATCACCACCTTTATTTCCTTTTGCTTGTTGTTCTATAGATGCCATATCTTAAGATTTTGCTTTGTTTCGTTCTACACGTTTTTGAGCCCATTCAACGGCGTGTTTATCTAACTTCACAGTTAAATAACGCATTACACGTTCGTCTTGACGGAACATAAATTCGAAAGGTTCAATTGCTTTACCTTCTACTTCGAATTGGAATAAGTGATAAAAACCACTTTTTTTGTGTTGAATTGGGTAAGCTAACTTTTTAAGCCCCCAGTTTTCTTTGTTGACCATTTTGGCTCCTTCAGAAACAAGAAAATCTTCATACTTCTTGACTGTTTCCTTTACCTGATCTTCAGATAAAACGGGATTCAAAATGAAAACAGCTTCATAATGATTCATAGGATTATATTTTAAAATCGGTTGCAAAAATACGGCTTTTTATACAATTAACAAACGTATTTTAAAGCAAATTGTTTTATTTAATTTGCTTACCTATGCTCTTCTGATTATTTAGCTTTTTATACTGCATAAGCTATAAACCTACACCTCTGCTCCCTTTTATAAACTAGCGTCTATTCTTCTTGAGCCTACCCCACCAATACAAAAAGCCTGTAATGGGTAAGCTTGTAGCTATTAAAGAAGCTAAAAATGATATTATTTTCCCCCAAAGTCCTAGCCAAGACCCCATATGAAGCATCATTACGGCATTTTCAAATTTTTCATGTACATGTGCAGAATGCGGAACCGCTATTTCTTTACCCGTATATTTATTAATAAAGTGTGGTTTGCCAATATAATTTTTTAATCCCACCCAACTGGCGGCGTTTAAAATATAGTAACCTTGCTCAGCTAAAGCATAGGTATAGACTTGAATGGCTTCAACGCCATTATCTTGGTCATAAAAGTGCTCAAAAACAGGGTTCATCGGCGCAATAGTTTGTGTGCTATTAAACTCAGGTAAACTACTCTCCCACACCTCATGTGTCTGTCCGCCAAACAGTTTCATACTAGCATCTGACCAATTGGGGTAAGCGAGTAAAACGCCCGACACTCCTAAAACAAAGCAAATAGATAAGGCATAAAAGCCTAAAACATTATGCAAACTATAGTTGAGTCGTTTAAACTTTGCCTTCCAATTAATCTTAAATGCAATCTTGCGACTGGATTTATTCCATTTTTTAGGAAACCATAAAACAATTCCTGTCAATAATCCCAACACAAAAATTAATGTGGAGATATCTACAATCCACTTTCCGATTTCACCTAACAACAACGAGGCGTGCAGATGAGCGGTAACAAAGAAAAAATGTATAGTGCCGTCTTTTTTTAAAATTTCTCCTGTATAAGGATCCATATAAATCAACTGCAATCCATTAACCGGATCAAAATGATTAAACTTTACCGTTCGCTTAGGATTTTTATAGGTCACCAAATAACTGGGAGTTGGTTGATCGGGGAAAGCCTTAGCGTAATTTTGGAGCAGAACCTCCATTGGCAAGCGCTCTGTTTTTACTTGATTGACATAGAGTACTTCACGGTTATTAAAATCAATAACTTCATCAGCAAAAACAACAATAGCCCCAGTTAAACAAACCACAATTAAAACAAGAGATGCCACCAGGCTTGGCCACAAATGTAGCCAGTGAATAAGTTTTAAAACGGCATTGCGCCTATGGCTTCCTTTTATTAATTTCATGGTTATACTAATTGCGTTCTGTTACAGCTTAAACTGTTGAACTTTTTGAATTATAGCAGACAAATATCTAAAAAAAAACTCTTCTTTTTTTTTAGTTCTCTTTTCATAAAAAACAAGAGGCTTGATTCTAAGAAGATAAACTCAAGCCTCAAGATTAGTTTACTTAAAAGCGTAAATCAAAACTCAACACAACATTAGAAGGGTCTTGAGGTCGTGCCCAAAAATCACTTACCCAATACTGTTCATCCGTAATATTATTCCATTTTAATCCGATACGGTATTTAGAACGCTCAAAGAATAGAGAAGCATTTAAAACAACGCGTTCAGGAACTGTAAAGGTATTGGCATCACTCTGAAAAAATTCACTGACATAATTTCCGCCAAATCCAACACCTAGGCCGTGTAAGTAAGGTGTAGAGAAACGATAGCTGGTCCAGAAGTTAACTGTATGCTCAGGAGTTCCATACGGGCGATTCCCAACAATATCGGCTGCAGCTTTTGTATATTCACTATCGTTATAACTATAACCAGCAAGAATATTCCAACCTTCAAAAGGATTAGCTATCACCTCAATTTCAACACCTCTACTCACGCGCGTACCGTCTTGCACAGCGTTAAACCCGCCAATATTATCTGGATCTGGCACACTGCGCACAATATCGCGCACGGTGATATCGTAATAACTCAATGTGGCACTTAATTTATCATCGAGAAGCTTCATTTTTACCCCGCCTTCAATTTGTGTGGCGTGTTCTGGTTTAAAACTAATAATGTGATCAGGGTCCGTATTATCAGGAGCTATATTTTTAAACCCATCCATATAATTGGCAAAAAGTGACACTTTATTATCAACCACTTGGTAAACGGCACCTAGTTTTGGAGAATAGGCCGTTTGATCAAAGTTAATCAGTTCATTTGAGAAATAATCGACACGCAAACTAGCCATCAAAAACAAGCGTTCTTTAAAACTCAACACATCAGAAACATAGGCACTATATGTTTTTTGTTTGACCACAAATTTTGCATAAGGATCTGTTTCGCCTAGACGTTCCATGTATTTATCAAAATTAAAATCGCGATCAGCACTAGCGCTGCTCACCGTATCATACACAAATCGGGTACGTCTATCACGCGTATCTAATTGCGTATAATCTAAACCGATTAACAGCTTATTATCTGCTTTACCAATTTTAAATTGCCCTATAAAATTTTGTTGAATTTGCAGAGTACTAAAATTTCCTGTAATACGCATCGGCAAACGGCGCGCATTGGCTTTATCTACAAAATTTAAAAATAGATAATTAGCATCGTTATCCGTATTACTTTTAGCTATATTAGTTTGAGAAGTCCACTGATCTGAAATTTTATATTCAGCTTTAGCAAACACGTTTAGCACTTTGGCTTGAGATTGCATTTGATCACTGCTAAAGGAATGATTAAAATTGTAATCCAAGTCTTCAAATCCAGATACATCTACATTAGGATTAATTCTGAAATATGTACTAGGGCGATTGGTATTAAAAATTTCAGCTTCAAAATTTAAAGTCAATTTATCGTTGACTTTATAGGTTAAAGCCGGGTATAATGCCCAATTGCGCTCCACGCCATAATCTTGAAAACTCTCTTTTTTATGAATAGCGGCGTTCAATCTAAACAATAAGGTTTTATCGTCGTTTACCGGCATATTAATATCTGCTGTAAATCGCGATAATCCAAATGATCCGGTTGAATAGCCAATACTTCCTTTAAATTCATCAAATGGCTTTTTAGTCACCACATTCACCAAACCGCCATAAGAGGTCAATGTTGATCCAAACAAGGTTGCTGAGGGCCCTTTGATAACTTCAATACGTTGAATATTAGCAGGATCACCCATCGTTTTATAATTAGAGGCTAAGCCGTTCCGCATTGAAATTCCTGTTTGAAACCCCCGCATAGATACAGAAAGGCCTATTCCGCCTGACCCAACAGTTTCAACTACATTACTAATTCCCGGTGCATTTTTGATTGCTGTTTTTACATCGGTAATCAATTGCTCTTGCAATAATTCATCTGTAATAACCGAATAAACTTGCGGGTTCTCAAGATTAGACAAAGGCATTCTAGCTACGTAATCTGAACGTTTATCAGAAAACCTATTAACTTTATTACCGACAATTAGAATTTCTGACAGCTTCTCTATGGAAGAGTGCAATTCGAAATCTAACTCCAGTGTCTTACCTGATTCTATAGTGATGCGCTTTTGTGCAGTACTCACACCCGCTCCTCTAACGTAAACCACATATTCTTTAGGTTGAATAGATTCTATATGATATTCTCCCCTACTATCAGTGGTTGTTTGTAGACCTGTATTACCAAGGATAACATTTACACCCATTAAAGGGGATCCGTCTTCAATACTTATAATCTTACCGTTTAAACCACCCTGTTGGGCAAACAAGTGTATTGAAAATAATAGCGATGCCAAACACATGCTTAATTTTACTGCTTTTTTCATCGAAAATGATTTTAATTTACAAGTTAAGAGCCTTAAATACAAACCCATTTATTTAGATTAATTTAAAATAATTAGCGATGCAATTTTACGGCACAGAATTGGATTTACAAAAAAATTAGCAGATAAATTTTAACAAAATAATATAGACTTAGATTTAAGAAGCGCATATTGCTAACACTATGAATACTTTTATATTACTTTGCATAGAAAAGAATATTAATGATTGATAAAATGTTAACTATATATTTTTAGCACATACTTTTAACATTTTAAAATTACACACATAGTTTAAATGTAATTTAAATTCAGGTATAATTTGGGGTACAAAAGCCTAAATAGGTCTAAAAAATAACTCGTTACCTTCTATAAATAGAGTCATCAATCAACTTAATTGTATGTATCTTCAAAGTTAATACGGATCTACATTTAGCAAAATGCGTACACTCCTATAAGTTCCGATAGATAGATATGAACTTTGTAAACGTTGGATGTATTGCTTGGTCTTTTTTACAGATTGCTGTGGTGGAATTTTAAGCATTATCACTTTGTAATATTCATTTCTGATGCGCGCCACAGCCGGAAATTCAGGTCCTAGCACTTGCTTACCAAACCCTGAACGCAAACCCTTGGCCAACCAATCAGCTGCTTCGTTAACTGTATTATAATTACGTCCCTTTAAAGTGATTTTTATCAAGCGATAACTCGGTGGATATTTAAATTGTAATCGACTTTGAAGTTGTTCTTCATACATTCCGTGATAATCGCCTTGCAACACCTGACGCAAAATAGCGTGCTTCGGACTATAAGTTTGTATCAACACCCGTCCTTGCTTATCGGTTCGTCCGGCACGCCCTGCCACCTGTGTTAGCAATTGAAACGCGCGTTCATGGGCACGGAAATCCGGAAAATTCAGTAAGTTATCAGCATTCATCACCCCCACCAGATCTACATCTCTAAAATCTAGTCCCTTGGCAAGCATCTGCGTACCGACCAAAACATCAATTTCTTTGTGTTGAAATTGTGTAATGAGCTTTTCAAAAGCGTGCTTACCGCGCGTGGTATCTAAATCCATACGCCCTATTTGATGATCGGGAAACAATTCTTTAAGTTCAGTTTCAATTTGTTCAGTTCCAAATCCCTTAGTGGTTAGATCAACACTTCCACAAGCCATACACTTGCGCTGCATAGCCATGTGATACCCACAATAATGACAACGCAAAGAATTGTTGTGACGATGATAAGTCAAACTTACATCGCAATTAGGGCACTGCGGCGAATGTCCACAGGTTTGACACTCTAACACTGGTGAATACCCACGGCGATTTTGAAACAAAATAACTTGCTTTGCCTCTTCTAAAGTCTTGTTTATTGCCGCAATCAATTCATCTGAAAAATGACCGGTCATCAGTTTGCGTTTATGCTTATCTTTGATGTCAATCAAATGAATTTTAGGCGGAATTACATTGCCATAGCGCTTTTTTAATTCGACTAACCCATATTTATACTGCTTGACATTGTTATAGCTCTCAAGACTTGGCGTAGCTGACCCCAACAACACTGAACTTTTAAACAAATGGCTCAAAACAATGGCTGAATCTCGTGCTTGGTAGCGCGGCGCAGGGTCAAATTGTTTAAATGTATTCTCGTGTTCCTCATCAACAATAATGAGTCCCAAATTTTGAAAAGGTAAAAACAATGACGAACGTACACCAATAACAATACGGCCTTTGTCGTTATGCAGAACATGCTTGTAGACCTCAACGCGTTCATTGACAGAATATTTACTGTGGTACACCAATACTTCTTCACCAAAATGAGCTTGCAAACGCATAATCAACTGCGTTGTTAAAGCTATTTCGGGCAAAAGATAAAGTACTTGCTCTCCCCTAGCTAAGGCTTCATCTATAAGTTTAATATACACTTCGGTTTTTCCTGACGAAGTCACTCCGTGTAATAAACACGGCTGCTGGGCGGTAAAGATTTGCTTAATTTCTCGAAAAGCGCGTTCCTGATCTGGCGATAAATGTAACTGCAAATCGCTTTCTGCAGCTTGTCCTTCCACCCGATCTTGCTGTAAGTGATATTCTTCTAAAACACCTTTTTTCACCAAAGCCTTAACCGATGCTGCCGAAGCTTCAGCTGCTTTCTGCAATTGTTTAGCTTCAATAGGTTGCTGTGTTTTAGCTTCTAATGAAAATAAGGTCATGATTAATTTTCGCTGCTTTGGCGCTCGACTCATTTCTTCTAAAAGAACAGATAACTTGTCAGGTGATTTATAAGCTTCAGCTAAGCGTAAATACTTCACCAATTTAGGTTTGTATTTTTTATACAATTCTTGATTAACCACAATCACTTGCTTATCAACTAGTTTATTCAAGGTTGGCAAAACTGTTTTTTTGCCCAAAATATCCATCACCTCTTGAATTTTTAAAATTGACTGGTGTTGCAAAGCTTCGTAAATCAAATACTCTTCATCTGTTAATAATTGATCGTTTATATCACTTTCTTTATTGAGTTCAATAACCGTTTCACTTTGCAACAAAAAAGCGCTGGGCAAAGCTGCGCGTAGCACCTCACCTTCACTACACATGTAATATTCAGCCACCCACTTAAAAAAACGTAATTGCTCACGAGTTACTATAGGAGTATCATCCAATATTTCTTCTACATACTTAGCCTCATAAAACTCAGGTTTACTTTGATGAATGTTGGCTACCACTCCGGTATACACTTTTGTTTTTCCAAAAGGCACTGCCACGCGCATTCCGGGTTTTAATTTCCCGGCTTGAGTATCAGTCAGCGCATAAGTGAATTGCTTTTCTAAGGGCAAGGGTAAAATAATATTGACAAAGTTCTGCATAAAATCAACTTCAATTAGTAGAGTCAGATAAAGAGGTTTGGTTTGTTTTTTGACGCTGAGCATTGTCGTGGCGTAGTTTTAAAATAGCGCCATTTAGCTCAAACCCTAACAATAAAATATTAGCGTTAAGCCAGGTGTAAAACATCGCAATTACTAAAGCGCCTATAGAGCCATAAAGTTTGTTATAGGAACCAAAATTTTCAAGATAAAGGGAAAACAAATAGGTAAACACCACAATTAAAACCGTCGTAAATACTGCCCCGATAGAATTGTAATTGGCCTGCCTGCTCTCTTTTGTACCAAAGTAATACAGAATGCAAACCACATTGTAAATCATAGCTACAAAAGTAACAAATCGCCCTATCTCAGCCCAGCGAACGGTATCGTCAAACACACCAAGCGCGCTGAGGTCTTCAATGATATAAGTTAAATAGATTGTAACAATAACCGTTGACAAAAGCAAGAGTGATATGATTAATGAAACCCCTAGCGCTACTATATATTGTCGTATTATAGACCGTTTTTTGGTGGTATGCCACGAATATTCAAAACCTGTAAAAATAGCATTAATGCCATTGGTCATTAAAAATATTGACAACACAAAAACTATAGAGAGTAATCCGGTACGTGGCGTGTTAGCGATATCGTAAAACACACGATCAAATAACTGGTGTGTTTGTGGTGGAATCAACTGATCTAAATAACCGAGTAAGCGCGACTGAAAATCTTTAATAAACCACACAAAGGGAATCAGATTTAAAATAAACAGTAAAAAGGGAAACAAGGCCATAAAAAAGCTGAAAGCAATTGATCCGGCACGCGTAGTAAAGGTACCTTCTATGATACCATAAACGTATATTTCGAGTAAATCATAAAGGGTTAACCCATTGAAACCAGGCAAGACAACTTTTTTGCACAAACGCATCAGCGTTCGTACAACAGGAATAGTAGCTAATTTCTCTTCAATAGCTGCAGACATAAATTTACAGGGCTTTCAAACTCAAATCTAAGTTATAAACTGAATGTGTTAAGGCGCCGCTCGAAATAAAATCAACGCCGCACTCGGCATAACCTCTTGCTGTTTCAGGTGTAATTCCACCGCTAGATTCGGTTAAACATTGCCCATTAATCATAGCAACAGCACGACGCGTATCTTCATAATTAAAGTTATCAATTAATATGCGATAAACGCCTTCATTTTTTAAAATTTCTTCAATTTCAGCAAAATCACGCGCTTCAACTACTATTTTTAAATCCAAATTATGGGTCTGTAAATAAGCTTGTGTCTTTTGAATGGCTTCTGAAACTCCTCCAGCAAAATCAATATGGTTATCTTTAAGCATAATCATATCGTAAAGTCCAAACCTATGATTAACGCCACCCCCAATTTTAACAGCCCATTTTTCAAGTGCTCTAATACCTGGAGTCGTTTTGCGCGTATCTAAAATTTTGGTTTTTGTCCCCTCAAGAAGTTTTGCAAACGTATTGGTTTTAGTAGCAATGGCACTCATACGTTGCATAGCATTAAGCGTTAAACGTTCTGCCTTTAATATAGATTGGCTCGGTCCTGACACATAAAAAGCAATATCACCTTTTTGCATAGCTTCGCCATCACGTTTTAGTACTTCTATTTCTAAACGCTCATCGACAATCTCAAAAACGCGTTTAGCAAAATCAACACCAGCTAAAATACCATCGTCTTTGACTAGTAACTTTGCTTTTCCGCTAGCTGTAGCCGGAATGCACGCTAGTGAACTGTAATCACCCGGGCCAACATCTTCGCGTAAAGCATTTATGATTATTCTATCTACTTCTTTTTCAAATTGTTTTTGGTCAATCTTCATTTCCGATTATTTTTGCTAAAATAATAAAAGTAACCTGAATTACACGATGACAATCACATTGCTTTTAATCGGAAAGACTACGGATAAAACCATTCAAAAATTAACCGACAAATATACCCAACGGTTAAAACACTATTGCAAATTTACTATTGAAGTGATTCCTGAGCTCAAAACACGTAAAAGTTTAACCGAAGACTTACAAAAAGTCAAAGAAGGACAAGCCATGCTCAAACGCATAAACCCTGGTGATGAAGTGGTTTTACTAGATGAAAAAGGCAAAGAATTTTCATCTGAGGCTTATGCTAGCTGGCTACAAAAGCGCATGAATACCGGTAAAAAACGCCTGATTTTTATTATCGGTGGACCATTTGGATTTTCTGAAGAGGTTTACCAACGCGCCAATCACAAAATCGCGCTGTCGCAAATGACTTTTTCACACGAAATGATTCGGCCTTTCTTTGTTGAGCAACTCTACCGCGGGTTTACTATTCTACGCAATGAATCTTACCACCATTCTTAAATTAAAAAGTCTGCCGTTGCTCCTCGAGCTGGCAGACTTTTAAAATGTTGCACTTCTTATCCCTTAAAATCACTTATACAATGAGCAACATTTTACTTTTACACCTTTAATGCTTTGGTGAAAAATGCACCGTACGCGCTAAAAGGCATAAACACTTTTTAAGTGTTTTCATTTGTTATTATTCGTTTTTTAAAGATTTCATATCAATAACAAAGCGATATTTCACATCAGAACGCACTACACGATCCCAAGCTTCGTTAATTTCTTGCATTCCTATCATCTCAACTTCAGGAAGCACACCGTGCTCGCCACAAAAATTGAGCATCTCTTGAGTTTCGGCAATTCCACCAATCAATGAACCAGCGATGTGTTTGCGCTTTCTTACTAGCAATCCGCTATCAACACTGTCAAGTGGCTCAATAGCTCCTACCATCACCATCGTGGCATCTCGTTTTAACAAACGTATATACGGATTGACATCGTGGTTTACAGGGATGGTATTTAGTAAAAAGTCAAACGAATCTTTTTGTGCTTTCATCGCTTCTAAATCAGTAGATAACAACACCTCGTCAGCCCCTAACAACTTGGCATCTTCACCTTTTTCAGCCGATCGTGTTATCATCACTACATGAGCCCCCATGGCATGAGCCAGCTTGATGCCCATATGTCCTAATCCGCCTAAACCGATGATTCCTACTTTATCACCTGCCTTCACCTTCCAATGACGCAATGGTGAATAAGTAGTAATTCCGGCACAGAGCAAAGGACCTACTTTTGAAATATCTAATGTTTCAGGAACGTGAAGTACAAATTTTTCATCTACCACTATACGTTCTGAATAACCGCCAAAAGTGTGTCCGCCCAAAATCTTGTCGACACTACCATAGGTATTAGTGGCTCCATTTTCGCAATATTGCTCCAAGCCATCTTGACAAGATTCACAAGATTGACAGGAGTCAACCATACAGCCTACACCGACTATCTGACCTACTTGAAAGTTTTTAACAGCACTACCAACTTCAATTACTTTTCCAACAATCTCATGACCAGGCACTGCTGGATAGCGCGTGCCTCCCCATTCATTGCGAGCGTGATGAATATCACTATGACAAACACCGCAATACAAAATATCAATATGTACGTCTGCTGGTTGTAAGGCGCGACGTTCAATAGATAATGGAGCCATTTTTTGTTCTGGCGCCCCTGTTCCATAAGCTTTTATCGTTGCCATAAGTTTATTCTTTTTAATAATTATATAAAAAATAACGCTCTTAAATCACGTTATGTTCAGAGATGCAAAATTATTTAATAATTCAAACATAGTTTCCTAAACTATACAGTTTATAAAATTTATAACATATTTAAAATTTTAACCTTCTCTTTAAAATCTAGTTGGGGTATTTTGTAGCTTTACGTTTCAAAAAATAGATTTATGAAACTCGTCTTTGCTACGCATAACGCGCATAAACTCAAAGAAATCCAAGCTCTTGTTCCTGACACTATTGAGATTATTTCACTGACAGATATCGCTTGTCACGAAGAGATTCCTGAAACAGCTACTACCATTGAAGGTAACGCGCACTTAAAAGCTGAATATGTGCACACCCATTACGGATTAGCTTGCTTTGCTGACGATACAGGTTTAGAAGTTGAAGCCTTAAACGGCGCCCCCGGCGTGTTTTCAGCACGTTATGCCGGTCCTGCAAAACGCGACAGTGATAATGTTGATAAGTTGCTTCGCGAATTAGCAAATCAATCCAATCGAAAAGCGCATTTTAAAACCGTCATTTCGTTAATCATAGAAGGTAAAAAAGTAGATTTTACAGGAATATGCAAAGGTAAGATCTTGCCAGAACGCCACGGCAACAATGGGTTTGGCTATGATCCTATTTTTCAACCCGAAGGCTACAATACAAGCTTTGCCGAAATGAGTGCTGAAGAAAAAAATAAAATCAGTCATCGCGGAAAAGCAACACGTCAACTCCTAGATTACTTGCACAAAATTAAATAAAATCACGCATAATAAAACGTGTAATTTACGGTTTATTTAACAGGATTATACCTCATTTTAATAATTATATCGCATGCCTCAACAGCAGCCCTTTTCAGTTTTAAAACAAACAGTTTTCTCTATAATTCCGGTTCAAACAATTTTACTAGGTCTCCTTTGTTTGAGTTTTTGTTGCCCTACTATTGCGCAAAACACGTATCCTAAAGACTACTTCAAAAGTCCTTTACGCGTACCTTTATACCTCGCCGGAAATTTTGGAGAATTGCGCTCTAATCATTTTCACAGCGGTTTAGATCTCAAAACCAAACAACGCACCGGTTTAGACGTGTTAGCCTCAGCCGATGGCTATGTAAGTCGGATTAAAATTTCACTTTACGGCTATGGAAAAGTTATCTACATACAACATCCTAATGGCTATACCTCCGTTTATGGACACCTTCAAGAATTTGCGCCTAAAATCAGAGCTTATGTACGTCAACGCATGTATGCCCAAGAAAAAAACACCATTGAGCTCTATCCTAAAAAAGGAGAACTTCCTGTAAAACAAGGAGAGTTAATTGCCTTAAGCGGCGAAAGTGGTGGTGCCGGTGGACCACATGTGCATTTTGAAATTCGCGATGCCCAACAGCACCCCATGAACGGCTTACTCTTTGGATTTGATATCAAAGACCACCGTTTACCACGTATCAACGGCTTATATGTTTACCCTAGCGACACAAAAGCACAAGTAAACCGCTCTGATAAGCGTCAAAAACTACACCTCATTAAACAAGCCGAAGGCGTTTATAGCACTTCGCCCATTTCGGCCTATGGCAAAATTGGGTTTGGCATCACCAGCGTTGATTATATGGATGGCTCAGCCAATACAGATGGCTTGTATCAAATCAAAACTTGTCTTAATGGCGATTTGCGTTTTGATATTGTCTTTGATGAATTTTCATTTGCCAATACGCGTTACATCAATCGCTATATCGATTATGCGTTTTACAAAGCACATAAAAAACGTATCCAAAAGTTGTTTTTGCAACCTAATAACAACATCGACATGTCAGTGCACACCATCAACAAAGGCTATCTCGATATTAAAGACAGTTTAAATTACAAATACGAAATCGTCTTAAAAGATTATGCTGGCAATAAAACGACGATTATCATTCCTATAAAAGGACAAAAACTTCCAGAAAGTGAAGTGAATCACACGACAGAAGAAAAAACAGATTATCTCGCTTTCACCGATAAACCTAATGTCTTTGAATTGCCTTATCACGATGTTTACATTCCCAAAGGTGCGCTCTATGACGATACTTATCTCGCCATTGAAGATCATCCTGATAAAATTACCGTACACCGCAAAACCACGCCTCTACACAAAAATATGACTATAGGTTTTGACGTGAGTAAATACACCAAAGCCGACCGTGCTAAACTCTATGTGGCCCGCATGTATCCTTGGGGATCTCATTATTATTCAAACACCTATAGAGACGGCGATCGCATCACAACCAGAACCCGTACCTTTGGTACTTACAGTTTGCTACGCGATGACACCCCGCCACAAATTAAACCTGTTAATTTTTACGATGGAAAATGGATGTCTAATGCCGATTACCTCAAGTTAAAAATTACCGATAGCGAATCCGAAATCGATTCATATCGCGGTACAATTAATGGAAAATTCATCATTTTAGATTACGACTACAAAACCGATATTATCACATACGATTTCAGAGATAATATTTCTGACAGCACTGAAAATAAACTTAAAATTATAGTTGTTGACAACGTAGGAAACAGCACTACTTATCAAGCAACTTTTTACCGTAAACAATAAACCAATTGAAAACACCAGCACTAATCTTATTTATTTTTTTGATAGGCTTTCAGCATGTTATTTGGAGCCAAAACTCACCTACAGCTACCCTGCACGGTATTGTTTTTGACACCCAAAACAATCCGCTCTTAGGCGCCGAAATAGCTTATGCTAACCACGGCACCACTAGTAACAAAAATGGATTCTATCAATTGACTATTCCGGCTAATCAGTCCATCACAATCACCATCGCTTACATCGGATTAAAACCTATGCAGTTTACGGTCAATTTAGAACCTAACACCGTCAAAGAGCTCAATCCGGTACTCAAGCAATCGATTAACCAAATAGGTACAGTAGTAATTAATGCTGATCGCCATAAAACCATTGAAGGTATCACCACTATTGCTCCTGAAATTGTCCGCTCTATTCCCGGAGCTAACGCCGGAGTCGAAAATTTACTCAAAACTTTACCGGGAGTTAATTCAAACAACGAACTGAGTACCCAGTATTCAGTTCGCGGCGGCAATTATGACGAAAATTTGGTTTACGTCAATGGCATTCAAGTGTATCGTCCTTTGCTCATCCGCTCTGGGCAACAAGAAGGTTTGAGCTTTATCAATTCGGACTTGGTGCGCAATGTCGATTTTTCTGCTGGCGGATTTCAAGCCAAATACGGCGATAAACTCTCGTCTGTTTTAGATATTCAATACAAACGACCTGTAGATATTGAAGGTTCTTTAAATCTTAGTCTACTCGGGGCACGAGCTTCTGTTGGTGGGGCTTCAAAAAACAAAAAGTTTACCGGTATTGTTGGGGTACGTTACCGCAACAATGAATTATTGGTTAATTCAAAACAAACAAAATCAGACTTAACTCCTGTTTTTGCTGATGCACAAACTTACCTCACCTATCAATTTAGCGATAAATTTGAACTCGCTTTTTTAGGTAACATTTCTTTAAACAAATACACCTACGCCCCTGAAGTTAAGAAAACTACTTTTGGAACTATTAGTGACCCAACCACCTTATTCATCTATTATGACGGTATTGAAAAAGATCAATATCAAGCTTATACGGCGGCCTTAAAAGCGTCTTATGAAGTATCTGATCAGTATAAAGCGCAGCTCATCGCCTCGGTGTACAATTCTAGAGAACAAGAACACTATGATTTATTAGGTGAATATCGTTTGGGAAAACCCAACACCTCTATCGGTAGTGATGATTTAGGTGAAGTTGAATTTACACGCGGTGTGGGCGCTCAGTTTGATCATGCACGAAATGATTTGGACGGCTTATTTATCAACCTGCAACACCTAGGGAAAATTGAACTCGGTGATCACCTCTTAGAATACGGTATCAAATATACTCACGAAGATATTAGAGATCGCATCAGCGAATATCAAATGATTGATTCTGCCGGTTATGCCATTCGTCCACCGCTTTCAGGAATTGGTAACGATCAACCTTATACGCCTTTTGAAGGACAGATTGTACCTTATACCAGCATACGCGCTAAAAATCACACACAAATTGACCGCTTACAAAATTTTATTCAGTGGAGTTACCGTACAGAATGGGATGAAAGTCAAGTGTGGCTCAATGCCGGATTGCGTTCACATACCTGGACGGTTAAAGGTGAAGGCATACAAGCAAACACACAAATTCTAGTGAGTCCACGCGCACAAATTGCGCTTAAACCTGATTGGGATGCCGATATGTTATTCAGATTGGCCGGTGGATTATATGGTCAACCACCTTTCTACAAAGAATTACGCGACTCCACTGGTGTTGTACGCCCTGAAGTGAAAGCCCAAAAATCGATACAACTCGTTTTAGGAAATGATTTTAGTTTTAAATGGCAAGACCGTCCGTTTAAACTTACTACTGAAGCTTATTACAAACACATTACCGATGTCAATCCTTATACTTTAGAGAATGTGCGCATTCGCTATCGTGCCAATAACAATGCCAAAGCCTATGCCTATGGCTTAGATTTGCGCCTCAATGGCGAGTTGGTAAAAGGTACCGAAAGCTGGGTAAGCATAGGCTACATGCACACCGAAGTCAATATTAATAATCGCGGATTTATTTCACGCCCCACTGACCAACGCCTAAAGTTTAGCGTGTTATTTCAAGATTATGTCCCGAGCATTCCGCGCTTACGCTTATACATCAACGGCGTGTACAACACCGGATTACCTGGAGGTGCTCCGCGTTATGCTGATCCGTATAATTATCAAACCCGCCTGCCCGATTATCAACGCTTTGACATCGGATTTTCATACGTCTTTGTAGATCCTGAAAATCCTGTTTCTAAAGACAGCTGGTTTCATAAATTTAAACAATTTACACTAGGCGTTGAAGTTTTCAATATGTTTGACCGTCTCAATTCAATCACCAATACCTTTGTTAGAGATGTGCAGAGCAACGCCATATATTCAGTACCCAATTACTTAACAGCACGCGTATTTAATGTCCAATTAGGGATGAAATTTTAGGGCGAATTGCAATTCGCCCGTACAAATAAAATCCAGAAATATTTTAAATCCTTTCGGCATTAGATTTATTATCCCTTTCCCATTTTTGGGGATTATTGATGATATATTGTGCAATCTGGAAATAGGCTTCTTTATTACGAATAATGCGTTCGTAATAATTGCGCTGCCAGATTTTGAAATCTAAAGATTTTATTTTTTTCGTTGGGGTCGGGGCGAATTGCAATTCGCCCGTACTATCCTTGGGAGCGAATTGCGATTCGCTCTTTCCATCCTTGGGGGCGAATTGCAATCCGCCCTTATTCCTTTTTTTTAAAATGATTTCGATAATGCCGTGAATGTGGTTGGGCATAATGATAAATTCGTGTATGCGGCAATTGTTTCTGATGTTTTCGGTATTCTTCCATTCCTCATATGCAATTTTGCCATAGGCATTCAATAGCATTTCGCCATTTTCGATTTTTCCAAATAAATGCGCTCGGTCTTGGCAGCAAATGGTAATAAAATACAATCCCGCTTGTGCGTAATCGTATCCTTTTAATCGAATAGAACGCCGATGATGTTTATGAGGATTGTATGTCATCTTTATCGTTTTTCTGAATCATCACAGATGATTCCATAGAGAAATCTTTTCAATGAGATTTGTTTTGTGTCTCTTCTTTTCTATTTAAAACCTTTCTGTCACAGCGCTATTTTTATTATAAAGCACTGATTAAAGCTCATTTACACTAAGTTAGCCTTAATTTTTAGATTAGCACATTATTCTGCGTTAAAAACTAATAATGTCCAAAACGGATTTATTGTAAAATAGAATAGCTCGTTACAACTAATTCGAATAAGGTTATGCTATGTATTGCTATCAACAGACTAGTTGATACTAGTATATAAAAATAAAAAAAAGGTTCAGTAAAAACTGAACCTTTGATCTAGTAGCGGGAACTGGACTCGAACCAGTGACCTTCGGGTTATGAGCCCGACGAGCTACCTACTGCTCTATCCCGCGATGTGGGTGCAAAGATAAGTCTTTTTTAGCTTGTACACGAATAATAATATTAAAATATTCAAAAAAATTTCAGTAACTAGTTTTTACTCAAAATTGTAAAAATATTTTTTTAACTATTATCTATCAAACATCATTACATTACCAATATTATCTACTCAATAGAATCTATTTGTCAATTATACACTGTTAATTATGATAATATATTAATTCAGTTTCCCATTTCTATTTAAATTTGGAACTAACAAATGTTAGTTTATTATATGAAATACCCTGTTGAACACCTTGAGTTAAGTGAATTGCGCCAATTACAATCTACTCGACTCAAGGATTTAATCAATTACCTAGAAGAAAAATCTACCTTTTACCAAGCCAAATTTAAAGCGCTCAGCCTTACTCCTGCCGACATCACATCTATAGCGGACATTCAAAAATTACCCATTACCTATAAACAGGATTTGCGCGACAATTATCCTTTTGGGTTATTAACTGTCCCTAAAAAGGAATTGCAACGTATTCACTGCTCAAGTGGTAGCACAGGAAAACCTACAGTTGTAGCTTATACTAAAGAAGATATGGACATCTTTAATGAGGTGGTGGCACGCTCATTAAATGCTGCAGGTGCTAAACCCGGCATGCAATTGCACAACGCTTATGGATATGGCATTTTTACTGGAGGATTAGGCTTACACTACGGCGCTGAAACTTTAGGCATGAGTGTGCTTCCTATTTCGGGAGGACGTACCAAACGTCAAGTCGATTTAATTACTGATTTTAAGCCAGAGGTGATTTGTTGTTCACCTTCTTATGCCTTGACCATTGCTGATGAAATGGCTAAACGCGGAATTAGCCCCGAAGAAAATAGTTTACAATACGCAGTTTTAGGCTCTGAAGCTTGGACTGAAGCTATACGCAAACGCATTGAAGACAGTCTTGGTGTAAAAGCGACTAACATTTATGGGTTGAGTGAAATTATAGGTCCAGGAGTAGCAAATGAAGATTGGGAAGAACCCGGAAGCTCCTATCTTTGGGAAGATCATTTTTTTGCAGAAATTCTCGATCCACACACAAAACAACCTGTTCCAGAAGGCGAACAAGGAGTTTTAGTATTGACAACTTTAACCAAACGCGGCATGCCTTTGTTGCGCTATTGGACTAATGATATCACCAGTTTATATCGCGACCCAAATGGCAAACGCACAATGGTCAAAATGGCACCTATTGTAGGTCGTGCTGACGATATGCTTATTGTCAGAGGAGTCAATGTATATCCCAGTCAAATTGAAGAAGTGTTTTTACATTTAGATGCTATCGTCCCTAATTATTACCTCACCCCTATCAAAAAACAACACATGACCATCAAGCTGAAGGTTGATGTAGAAATTTCAGCAGGCTTAACGCAACCCCTTGAGGCTGATGTTGAGGCTTACGCCAAGTTGTTAGAAAAACACTGTACTATGGTGCAAACTGAAATTAAAAAGCGTGTTGGCATCACCACTGAAGTAAGGCTTCACCAACAAGACAGTTTACCAAAATGTACAGGAGGAAAAATAAACCGTATCCTTACTGAAGAAGAGCGCGAAGCAATGCTCACTAAAAAACAAACTTCTATCTAATCAACAAAAAAAAACTAAAAATGCCGTTTAAATGAAGCGGCATTTTTAGTGTTTACACTGTTACAACTGTTTTTTTACCCACTCTACAATAGCCACATCAAACGCTGATTGATTACTGATAAAAGCCTGTTTGATAGGAATATAAAACAGTTTATCTTTAGAAAAATGTGGTGCTAAGCGCATATAGTCTTTTTCGGTAGTCAAGATAAGTGGCTCTGTTGACAATTCTTGCAGCTCTTTTGTGGTAAAGTTGTGATGATCGGGGTAAGCCTGATGCTTAAATTGCAGATTTAAACTTTTTAAATGTTCTACCAAAGGTTTTGGTTTAGCTATACCTGTGACCAAACAAAACGGCTGTTGTAAGTCTGCCAGCAAAAATTCTTCTCGCTTATTGATTATCTTTGAAGCATAGGCAATATACGAAAAGAACAGCTGTTGATCAGGCTGGAGTTTTAATCGTTGTCGAATATCATTTTGTTTTGCAATAGATAAGTCTTGTGGGCATTTAGTAACCACCACAATTTGAGCGCGCTTAGCTCCTGCTCGTGATTCGCGTAAATTACCGGCAGGCAACAGTAAGTCATCACTATAAATAGCGCCATAAGCCGTCAACAGAATAGAAAAACCAGGCGTCACTTTTCGATGTTGAAAGGCGTCATCGAGTAAAATCACTTCAGGTTGTGGATTTAATTTGCGCAATTCAGCAATCCCCTCTTGACGATTTTCATCTACAGCGACAGTTATTTCAGGGAATTTAGTTTTAAATTGCAGAGGTTCATCGCCGCTTTGCGCCACATTTTCATTACCAGTTAAATGATAAAACCCAGTGGTTTCACGTTTATAGCCACGGCTTAAAGTAGCAACCCTAAACTCGTCTTTTAGTAAGCGAATTAGGTATTCAATCATCGGCGTTTTTCCGGTGCCACCCACACTGAGGTTACCGACACAAATTACCTGAAAATCATAAGCTTGTGACTGCAATAATCCCTTGTCAAAAAATTTATTGCGCGCCCAAACGACTAACCCGTATAATAAGGAAAAAGGCCATAATAATTTTCTCAACTCCTGCATCACTTATTTCTCAGCTGTAACCTAGTTGTTAAATTCTTTTTTAATACGGTCTAAACGGCGTTTATCCTCTCGTCCTCTGATCGTTTCGCGTTTGTCGTGCAGTTTTTTACCCTTACACAATGCAATTTCTAACTTGGCTAAACCGCGTTGATTAATAAACATGCGCAGAGGAATAATGGTCAATCCTGTATTGGTCACTTTCTTATTTAATTTTCGCAATTCACTTTTGTTGAGTAGCAATTTGCGTTCACTTTTAGGAATGTGATTAAAATGAGAGGCGTGAGAATATTCTTGGATGGTCATATTGATGGCAAAGAGCTCACCTTTATGAAATTCGCAAAAACTTTCAGCAATCGAAGCTTTCCCTTCACGTATGGCTTTGATTTCTGTACCAACTAATTTGATACCAGCAATATAAGTTTCTAGAATTTCATATTGAAATCTAGCTTTTCTATTCTTAATATTTATTTTATTATTCTGCATAGCTGCGAAAATAAAAAGGTTTTTTAATTAAACACACTTCATTTGACACTAAAAATATAAAGGTAATTAAATAGATGAATTCTGCTTTTAATATTCACAAAAACTCTTTATACCGTAATGACAATTAATATAGGCCAGATTCAGCTTTTGGCTGCGCTGCCCTATTTAATTATAACCATACGGTATGACCAATTAAAGGAAGTAATTTTCAATCTATAAAAATTCATTTTCGTATTAGCTGTAAAAATGCTCTTAAACGATTTTCATTTTTGCTTAAAATACACTATACTTGTCCATTATTTTTCCGTAATTACGCTCAAACCTATTTCAAGTTAATTCATTTTCATCAACCTATGAGGTCAAGTTTTCATACAAACAACACATCACCTTCCTTCCGACCTCAGGCCATTTTTAAATCTAGTTTTAAATTAAATTGGGTGTTTTATGTTATTGGTTTAGGACTATTGACAAGTTGTAATTACTTAACGCCTCAAAAACCAAGTCAACATTTGGCAAGGGTTAATGATATTTACCTAGACAAAGCTGAGCTAACCAAAGCGCTCCCTCAACACTTATCAGCCACAGACAGTGCTATTTTTGCGCAAAGTTACATTACCCATTGGGCCACTAAACAGCTTCTTATTGCCGGCGCCAAACGCAATTTGCCACAACAGGTACAAAACGAGTACGATGCCATGGTAAAAGCCTATCGCGAAGAACTTTACACGCAGGCTTACAAGGATATGATTATTGCTCATCAAATGGATACTTCCGTCACTGAACAACAAATCGAAGCCTACTACAGTAAAAATAAAGAAAACTTTAAGCTCAACGAATCTCTGGTCAAATTGCGTTATATAAAATTAAAAAAAGACTATTCACAACTCTCTAAAATTAAAGAGCAGTTTAAGCGTTATGACAGTACTGACCAAGCACAGTTACATGACGAATCAATTAAATTTCTGACCGCTTCATTTAACGACTCTGTATGGATACGTACCCAAACACTTTACAAACAGATTCCGCCGTTTAAACCTGAAGATTCAAAAGAAAATTTACAAAAAAACAAGTATATTGAGCTGAAAGACTCGCTAAATGTATACTTAATTTATATAAAAGACGTACGTTTGCGTCATGAACAAGCGCCCTTGTTTTATGTACGTCCTACGTTAAAAGAAATAATCTTAAACAAACGTAAGCTCGATTTTGCTAAAGACTTTGAAAAAAACATCACAAAAGATGCACTTGAAGACAATCAATTTGAAATATACCGCTAAAGTATGTGCTCTAGGTTTATGCCTAGCAGGATTTACTACTGTAAATGCCCAATCACAACAATTAGACTCCAGTTCTACCGCAGTAAACTCTAATTTTCAACGCTATAAAGTTGATGGAGTTGCGGCTGTTGTAGGCGATTATATCATTCTTGAAAGCGATGTTAAAAAAATGCGTTTAGACATCCAAAATCGAATGCCCGAAGCTGATGACATTACTAATTGTCAGCTTTTAGGTCGTTTGATGGAAAACAAATTGTTTTCGCATGCTGCCAAACAAGACAGTACCATTTTTCAAACTATTACTGATGGCCAAATTCAAGCTCAAGTTGAACAACAAATCAGTAGACTTGAACAACGCCTTGGAAGCATTGAAAAAGTAGTCGCTTATTACCGTAAAGATTCTGAACAAGAATTGCGTGAAGAACTCTTTAAGATTGACAAAGAAAATCGCTTAGCCCAAGCTATGCAGCAAAATATTACAGAGAAAGTTGAAATTACGCCTGAGGAAGTGCACACTTTCTTTAAAGACATTCCTGAAGACGAGCTTCCTACCTTTGGCGATGAAGTAGAGCTAGCACAATTGGTCATTAAGCCTGAAATTCCACAAGCTGAAGTTGATAAAGTTGTCCAACAGCTCAATGACATCAGAAATGATATCTTAAAAAATGGCGCTAGTTTTACCACTAAAGCTGTGTTATACTCTGAAGATGCTACGAGCTCAAACGGTGGCAAAATGATTATCAATCGCGATTCTCCACTTGACAAAGACTTTAAACAAGTGGCCTTTAGCTTGCGTGAAGGTGAGGTGAGTAAACCGTTTAAATCGTCTTTTGGTTATCATATTATTCAAGTCGATAAAATCATGGGACAAGAGCGCGTTATACGTCACATCATTATCATTCCTAAAGTTACGGCTTCGGCTCTTGAAGCGGCTCGTGAAAAAACAGATAGCATTCGCCAACTTATAGTGGATGGCAAACTAACTTTTAAACAAGCGGTTTTAAAGTTTTCTGACGATGAAGAAACTCGTGGTGATGGTGGTCGTTTAATCAATCCTGACACTGGTGATAGCCGATTTGAATTAACTAAAATTGACCCGAGAATCTACAATGAGGTTAAAAGTTTAAAAGAAGGTGAGGTGTCTAGCATACTTACCGACCAAACCCGTACCGGCAAAAAGTTTTTAAAACTTATTACAGTTACCGGTTTTTATCCGGAGCACGTGGCTGATTACGCAAAAGATTATGCTAAGATTAAGCAACTCGCCTTGCGTAACAAACAATTTGAAGAAGTTCAAAAATGGCGTCAAGATGCCATTGACAACACCTATATCAAAGTCAATGACAGCTATAAAGATTGTGATTTTGAAGCTAATTGGCTAAAACAATAATTATGGCTCAAGATGTGATCGCTGCTCAAGCACTCGTTCAAAAATACAACTTGCTCAAACAGGAAATTGGCAAAGTTATTATTGGTCAGGAAAAGGTGATCGATGAAATTCTAATTTCTATCTTTTCTGGAGGTCATGTCTTACTTATTGGAGTACCCGGGTTGGCAAAAACATTAATGGTCAACACCATAGCTCAAGCCCTGGGTTTAGATTTTAAGCGCATTCAGTTTACACCTGATTTAATGCCGAGCGATATTACAGGCGCTGAAATATTAGATGAAAATCGCAACTTTAAATTTATAAAAGGACCGATTTTTTCAAATATTATTTTAGCCGATGAAATCAATCGTACACCTCCAAAGACTCAAGCTGCCATGCTTGAAGCTATGCAAGAAAAGGCTGTCACTATTTCAGGCAAACGTTATGCCTTAGCTGCTCCTTATTTTGTGTTAGCCACGCAAAACCCTATTGAACAAGAAGGCACCTACCCACTTCCTGAAGCTCAACTCGATCGCTTTATGTTTTCAGTACACCTCGATTACCCGAGTTTTCAAGAAGAAGTAGATGTTGTCAAAAACACCACAGGAACACAATCAGCGGGCATTACCCCACTGTTTTCTGCTGAAGAAATCATCGACATACAAAACCTGATACGCAAAGTACCTATAGCTGACAACACCATTGAATACGCCGTTCGTTTAGTGAGCAAAACACGCCCTAAAAGTACTGATGCTCCAGATTTGGTAAAAGAATATTTAGATTGGGGAGCCGGTCCTCGTGCTTCTCAAAATTTAGTTTTAGCCGGAAAAACTCATGCCCTTTTGCACGGAAAATACGCTCCTGATATCGAAGATATTAAAGCTGTAACACCCGGTATTTTACACCATCGCATTGTTAAAAATTACAAAGCTGAGGCCGAAGGTTATTCAAAAGCTCAAATTATAGATTCACTGTTATAAATCAGCAGTAAATCAGATTAAACTTAAAACGCCAGATTCTAATTAGAATCTGGCGTTTTAAGTTTAAGAAAATTGAACAAATACCGTATGGATAAATTAACTAGTCCAATCTCGACTTTGTTTCATTGTACTAGTAATACGGAAGTGACATTCAAAATGGACCAATCTTCCTGTTAAAATTATAAATCTGACTAAAAAATAATTCTAATTGGTATAAAACTAGATCAGTTCAACTTTATCTTCATCTCCAAAAGTTACTTTTACGGTTTCATTGAGTGAGGTTGACAAATACACCCCTCTAAAGTCGGCCTTAATAGGATAACGTTTATGACTGCGATCAACCAACACTACAGTTTGCAATTTTTTTAGCGGAACGTCTAAAAAATACCTAGCCCCATAAATCAAAGTAGATCCTGAATTGAGTACATCATCAACCAACACCACCACTTTATTGCGGCAATCTTCAGCAGACAGTGAACAACGAATAGGATCTAATGGAGCGCGCTTATTGATTTCTACCTGACACAATTGCACGTCAAACTCCGCTATTTCAGTCAACACGCGTTCCATACGCTTAGCGAGCTCATAACCTGAATTCATAATTCCAGCCAAAACCAATTCAGTTTCAGCACTGTTATATTCGTATATTTGATAAGCCATTCGTCTGATTTTATGTTCAATCTGACGGGCATCCATGATTAGAGTTTCTGTTTTTTCCATAAGGCAAAAATGCTTATAATTTTATATAATAACTTCTGATTTGGCCAAAATTTTAATCATCAAACCAATCGTCGTGCTCCTGATCAAACCAATCATCCATCTCACGGCGGTCTTTTTTGGTTGGTCGTCCTGTTCCTTTTTCACGTCCTTTGGAACGTTCAAATTTTAAGAGATCCAATTTTTCTTTGTTCTCTTTAGGGGTAATATCTACAATATACAAACTTATCCACTTAGCCCCTCTTCGCGAAGCCGGAATATCAATCACTTCGATTTTGTAGTCTATTTGATTCTTTCTAACATCAATTTTATCACTCGGGAAAACTTCGCGTGAAGCTTTTGCAGATTCGCCATTAATTTTAACATGTCCACGCTTGCATGCTTTTGTTGCTAAACTCCGCGTTTTGTAATAGCGTACACACCACAAGAATTTATCCACTCTCATCCTTTATAATTTTGCCGAAAAATAAGCAAAAATCAATGAAAATCGTATCTTGCAACCTTAAATTAAACAGATTGACAATGAAGTTTCGCAAATATGCCCCGGCATTATTCTTATTAGCCTTATTCACTGTAGCTTGTCAAAATGACGATGACAGTAGCTCTGTTGAGCCTCCTCGTGATGAGACTGAAGTGTACAAAGAAAATATTCAAGAAATAGAATCTTTCTTAGCTACTCACACTTATCATGTTGAAACTGATACCGCTAACATTCAGTTTAAAAATATTGTTTTTGATACAATCGCTGGTGAGCACGCCAATGCAACTCCGCTTATTGACGACCCCGCTTTAAAATCTAAGACCGTTAAGCCTGGGGATGTTGCTTATACACTTTATTACCTCGAAATAAGAAAAGGAAATGAAGAGAGTTATCAACCTACCTTTGCCGACAAAGTAGTCGTTTCTTATGCTGCAAAAAACATGCAAGGTGAAGCTTTTGAAGAATCACAATTGCCTACAGTTTTTGATTTCCCCACCACTACAGCTAATTTTATACGCAAAGGCACCATTCAAGCCATCACTGAATTTAAAGGGGCTTCTGGCTTTACTGAAAATCCTGATGGTACCATTTCTTATAATGATGATTATGGCATTGGTGCGGTATTTATTCCTTCAGGACTTGGTTACTTTCAATACTCGCCAGATTACAGTGTTTTGAGTACTTATAAACCATATATTGCCACTTTCCAATTGTATAACGCTGAGCAAATGGATCACGATGGTGATGGCATTCCTTCGTTTATGGAAGATCTCAATGGCAACAACTATCTCGATGATGACGATACAGACAGTGATGCTGTAGCTAATTACCTAGACAATGATGATGATGGCGACAGTTTTCCTACACGTGATGAAATTGTTATTCACGAACCTCAAAACGGATACTACACTGAAGAGGACATCGAACTCACTGACTCTAACAACGATGGTACACCTGACTATTTAGATCCAACAATCTAAACTCTAAACATTAAGCAAATTTTACAGAAATATAAATTAAAATAAAAATAATTCTCGTATCTATACGTTTCTAAGCCAGAACCGTTAGTTTAACTTATGTCTCACAAATTCCGCCTTTTTCTATATTTTTTGGTAGTGACATATTCAGCTTCGGCTCAAATTGGGGGTAAACACGCTTATCAATTTCTCAATTTGGTCAGCTCACCCAAACAAGCGGCTCTAGGCGGCAAAAACATTACAGGATACACTTATGATCCGACATCTGCATTTTACAACCCGGCAACTATCAACCGAGATATGCAGAATCAATTTTCTTTAAACTACGTCAATTACTTGGCGGATGTTAATTATGGCACGGCGGCTTATGCATTTTTGCTCAGTCGCCGCGCTGGCGTTTTACACACTGGGGTAACCTATGTCAATTACGGTGATTTTGATGGTTATGACCAGTTTGGTAATGCCACAGGAAGCTTTACGGGTAATGCTGTAGCCGTATCAGCAGGCTATGCTTATAACATTCCTTTTTCTGACTTCTATATCGGTGCCAACATCAAATTAATCAGTTCTAAGTTAGAACAATACACCTCCTATGGTGGCGCTTTTGACCTAGGCATCACCTATCGAAATGAAAAGCAGGACCTCGTTATCAGCGCTGTATTACGCAATGCAGGATCACAGTTTAAACCTTATGACGAAATTTATGAATCTCTACCACTAGAAGTCGATTTAGGAATTTCTCAAAAAATTAAAGACTTGCCAATCCGCTGGCATCTTACCCTCGAAAATCTACAGCAGTGGCAATTGGCTTTCCGCAATACTGCCCGTGATGAAACCGATTTAGAAGGCAATGTCAAACCAGACGACCCCGGATTTTTTAACAACGCTCTTCGCCATGTAATCCTAGGCTTAGAGCTCTTTCCTGAAGGCGGTTTCAACATTCGTTTAGGCTATAATTTTAGACGTTCAGAAGAATTGCGCATTATCAATCAGCGCGCTTTTGCCGGACTTAGTGGCGGAATATCAATCAAGTTTAATAAAGTGCGTATCAGTTATACTTATGCACAATACAGTAGTGCCGGTAGCTCTAGCTTTTTTGGAGTCAATATTGATTTAAGTGGAAAAGGCTATTAAACTTTAACACAATTTGCCGCTGCTCCATTTCTTTAAACATTCTTAAAAAGGATATTTCTTATTAAATTAGCCAGAAATTTTTGACAAAAAACAACTATGGCTTTACACCACTATAAAAATACACTCCAATTTGCACAAGAAATGGATGCGCAAGATCCTTTGGCTGAATTTAAATCAGAATTCCATTTCCCGCACAAAAACGGTCAACAACAACTTTATTTCTGTGGAAATTCTCTTGGCCTTCAACCTAAAGCTACAGCAGCATACCTCAACGAAGAACTAGAAGATTGGGCAAAGCTCGGTGTTGATGGCCACACAGATGCCCGACATCCGTGGAAACCTTACCACGAGTTTCTCACTGAAACTATGGCCGAAATTGTAGGCGCTAAACCTCAAGAAGTAGTCATGATGAACTCCTTGACGGTCAACCTACACCTCATGTTGGTTTCCTTTTATCAGCCTACTCCAAAACGTCGAAAAATTATTATTGAAAGTGATGCCTTCCCGTCTGATAAATACGCTGTAAAATCACAACTTAATCTCCATGGATTTGATCCGGTTCAAGATTTAATTGAATGGACTCCTAGACCTGGTGAACACCACTGTCGCCTAGAAGATCTCGAAACCATTTTTGAAGAAAATACAGGAGAAATTGCGCTGATATTAATCGGAACTACAAATTATTACACCGGGCAAGCTTTTCCTCTAAACAAAATTACGCGTTTAGGGCATGCTTATGGTGCTAAGGTAGGCTTTGATCTAGCACATGGCGCCGGAAACATTCAACCTAACCTACATGACGTGGGGGCAGATTTTGCCGTGTGGTGTTCTTACAAATACCTCAACAGTGGCCCGGGAAGCGTCGGTGGTTGTTTTGTGCATGAACGCCATGCTAACAACCCAGACCTCAATAGATTTGCCGGTTGGTGGGGGCATAATAAAGACACTCGATTTAATATGCGTCAAGATTTTGACCCTATTCCCGGAGCCGAAGGCTGGCAATTGAGCAATCCTCCTATTTTATCTCTAGCCGCCATTCGCGCTTCTCTCGATCTCATTAAAAAAGCTGATTTTAAGCGCTTGCGTGAAAAATCAATCAAAATTACAGGCTATCTCGAATACCTGATGCAGCAAATTCCCGGAGATGCCATTCACATCATTACACCTACTGAGCCTGAAAACAGAGGGTGTCAGCTCTCAATCGAATTAAAAACAGCCGGAAAAACTTTTTTTGAAGAGTTAACCAAGGCCGGTGTTATTGCAGATTGGCGTGAGCCTAATGTCATCCGTCTGGCGCCTGTACCTATTTACACCAGCTATGAGGATGTTTTCCGCCTTGTTGAACTTATTAAATCGCTTTTAAAATGAAATCAGCTACATCACAACACGCCCTCATTATAGGAGCAGGATTATGCGGTTCGCTTTTAGCTTTGCGTTTAGCGCAACGTGGCTATAGGGTTGACCTGATTGAAAAACGACCTGATTTACGTCAAACACAACTCGCAGCTGGACGCTCTATCAATCTCGCTTTTTCAAATCGCGGTGCAAAAGCTATGCGCTTAGTCGGACTTGAAGAGCAGGTTAAGGCCCTGTGCATTCCGATGACCGGCCGGATGATACACCAAGCTAATGGCCATAATTTTATTTCGCCTTACAGTGGATTAGAACATGAATACATCAATTCAATTTCTCGCACAGACCTCAACGCTTTACTACTTTCTGAAGCTGAAAAACACGAACGCGTCAACATACAATTTGATGCACCTTGTACCGCTGTAGATCTTGAAAACGCTTCGGCTAACTTTTTGGATCACACTACTGGAGAGCCATTTCACAAGTCTGCCGATGTTATTTTTGCTACCGATGGAGCGGGTTCTATAGTGCGAAAAACCATGTTTTTAAAACACGGTTTTTTATTCAATTTAGAACAAAAATTTTTAGGCCACGGCTATAAAGAACTCCATATTCCGGCAGACAGCAAAGGCAAACACCTGCTTTACAAAAACGCCCTACACATTTGGCCACGTGGTGACAATATGATTATCGCCCTACCAAATTTAGATGGTAGTTTTACAGTCACTCTATTTTTAGCTTTCAAAGATGGTCAAGACAACTTTGAACAATTAAATTCTAAAGAAAAAGTCCAAGCTTATTTTGAGCAGCACTATCCTGATGTGATAAAACATATGCCTAGTTTGACAGATAACTTCTTTGCTAATCCAACGGGAAACTTAGGCATGATTAAGTGTTCTCCTTGGCATTTTTCGGGTAAAACCCTACTTATGGGCGATGCTGCACATGCCATAGTCCCTTTTTACGGCCAAGGTATGAATGCTTCTTTTGAAGATGTAAGTATTCTAGACGAGGTTTTAAACGAAAACTTAGAGAATTGGGATAGTATTTTTACAACCTACGAGCAACGTCGCAAACCGGATACTGATGCCATTGGTGATTTATCCTTAGACAATTTTATCGAAATGCGTTCAGACACCGCTTCCCCTCTATTTCAACAAAAGCGCCAACTAGAAACCGCTTTTGAAGAAATGCACCCGGCTGAATTTTCTGGTAAATATCGCTTAGTTACCTTTCAAGAAAACATCGGCTATGCCGAAGCACTTAGGCGTGGACGCACACAGGATAAGGTGATTTTAGAACTTCTGGAAAAAGGTAAATTACCTGATGAACTACCACTTGAGCAAAAACTCGCTTTAGTAAAAACCGAAACCGATAAAGCCTTAAAAACAACTCCACTGAAGACCACAACCTCATGAACTTAACAGAAATTGCCACATATCTTGATCAAGCAGCCTTAAAAGTTGAAGCTGTTGAACAAGTGACTCACAACACTAATTTTTCTTTAGAAGAAGCGTACCAAATTCAGCGTTTATCTATTGAACAACGCTTAAATCGCGGAGAAGAAATAGTCGGCTATAAACTCGGATTTACCAGCTATGCCAAAATGGAACAAATGGGCGTTCACGATCTAATTTGGGGCATATTAACTAACAGCATGCACCTCATGCCTGCAGATCAAGTCAACATAAACCGATGGATTCATCCACGCGCTGAGCCAGAAGTGGCCTTTCAAGTCAAAAAAGACATCGACAGGCCTATAAGTATAGAGGAAGTGCCTGATTACATTGATAAAATGACTGTTGGCTTAGAAATTATTGATTCGCGCTATAAAGATTTTAAATTTACTTTAGAAGATGTAGTGGCCGATAATTGCTCCTCTACAGGCTTTGTGTTAGGCGAATGGCAAGATTTACAATATCCCTTTTCAGCTTTAGACATTAACCTTCAAATTGACAATCAAATTGTAGAATCAGGCAGCAGTTCAGCCATTTTAAACAACCCGCTACAATCTATAGTTGAGTTAAGTCGATTAGCCAGTGCGTCGGGCTTAACAGTAAAATCTGGACAAATAATCCTAGCTGGAGCCGCAACAGCAGCGGTCTATTTAAAACCCCATCAACAGGTAACTGCTAAGTTAGAAAATTATGGAGAAGTTTGCTTTTCAACATTATAAGCGATTATAAGCGTTTAATCTCATTTTGAGTAAAATTGTGCTACCAGCGTAGACTTTACTAAAAGAATTTGGCGCTATGTTGTTTTGAGTGGGTAAATAAACTGAAGTCTCAGGGAAAAGTCTCCAAATGAGATGTTAGGAGATGGGGTATTTAGATATGAGCCATCATGTGATTGATAATCAATCACATACTTTATTTGCAACTAATAATAATCTGTACACTTCCTTTGATGTTGAACACCCTTCGGGCTTCAGTAGGTGTAAGTCTATCTTACCCCGTACAGCACTTCGTTTGTACAGGGTTAATCACATTAAAAGTCTCCGACCTTTTAAAGAATATTTATATTTACAACCATGTAATGGTTGAATATGATTAACCCCGAGTGTAACTCGGGGCACCGAGATTACCGTAGCTAACAGAACTACGAAGTAGTTCAATAATAAAGATCGAAGTAGAATAATTCAGAAACTTGAGTAAATAAATTATACGGTATTGCTAGTTCATCTTAAATTGATACCACATAAAAGCCCGTAAATCGCGATTGAATTTACGGGCTTTATCAGTTTTAGTAATCTAACGGATTAAAACAAATCGTCAGAAGCTTCTTTTAGTTTATTCGTGTTATCAACCAGTTTCAATTCATCTATAAAACGTTGAATATCACCTGACATCACTTTTGGTAAATCGTATAAGCTCAAGTTAATACGGTGATCCGTTACACGGCCTTGAGGGTAATTATAGGTCCTGATTTTTTCACTACGATCACCAGTGCGTACCATTGAGCCGCGTTTTTCAGCTTCCTCGGCTTGTTTTTTAGCCAATTCTAAATCGTATAAACGCGAACGCAATACGCGGAAGGCTTTTTCGCGGTTTTTGTGTTGTGATTTTTGATCTTGACATTGCGCCACTAATCCTGTTGGGATGTGTGTGAGTCGGACAGCTGAATAGGTTGTATTTACCGATTGTCCTCCAGGACCTGATGAACAGAAATAATCAATACGCACATCTTTAGGATTGATTTCTACGTCAAATTCTTCTGCTTCCGGAAAAACCATTACAGACGCAGCACTAGTGTGTACGCGTCCTTGGGTTTCAGTTTGTGGCACACGCTGCACGCGGTGTACACCGGCTTCATATTTTAGGGTACCGTAAACATCGTTTCCAGAAACCTCAAATTGAATTTCTTTAAATCCGCCATTGGTGCCTTCATTAAAGTCAACCACACTGACATTCCAGCCCTGGGTTTCACAATATTTATTGAGCATTTTAAAGATATCGCCAGCAAAGATACTGGCTTCATCGCCCCCTGTACCCGCTCTGACCTCAACAACAGCGTTTTTAGCATCTTCGGGATCTTTAGGAATAAGCATCATTCTGATTTTCTCCTCTAAAGCCGGCAGGGCTTCTTCGGCTTCAGCCAATTGTAGCTTTGCCATTTCTAGCATTTCTTCGTCGCTACCATCGGCAATAATCTCTTGAGCTTCCTTTATATTTTGTTTAAATTCTACATATTTTTTGCGCTCTTCCATCAAGTCTTTCAAATCTTTGTACTCTTTGGTGAGCGACACATAGCGCTTTTGATCCGCAATAATATCGGGTTGAATAATTAAATCGCTTACTTCTTCAAAGCGTTGTTTTATCAAATTAAGTTTATCGAGCATAGTCTAAAAAATCCTAGGTGCGAATTTACAATAAATTCGCCAAAAAATAAGCCTTAAACAAGTTGAGTACTGTTTAAGGCTTTAAATTATAAACACGTGAGCTAATCAAATATTAACTACTAATCCCACTCCGAGTTGTTGTTTCCACTGCACTTTAGCACCGCGTTGAACTTCTTCTCCTAGAGGGTTTATTTCTTTGGTTTTGATATCGTTATCATAGATTAAATGCGATCCAATTTTGGCAGCGATATAATCATTCACTTTAAAGCTCAAATTGAGTTGCCAATCAATATCAACATTACCAAAATCTTTGATGTAATCGGTGTATAAACTTATACGGTGATTGAGCTCAACATTTTTAAAAACTTCAAAGTTATATTCATTCGTTATCAAGATTCCAAATTCTGTACGACTTTGTTTTCCTTCTTTTATCAGCACACCATTAGCATCGTATACAGCGCCTGTTACCCCAAAAGCGCCTTCATTCGCCAAGCGCTGGTTGAGTACAAAAGTTGACTTTTCAGTAGCTGGAGATATATAGAGTGTAAACACATCACTATCGCGACCAAATTCAGCCCCAACCCCAAAAAACATATAAGCAGGCGCCATAAAGCTCGAGATAAATTCATCGCGATTAGGATATTTATACCCACGGGCTATTTGCGATTTAAAGTTGAATTTAGCCGAATAAAACCATCCTGAAGTTGTATCTGCTCGATAACCAAAGGTTGAATTGATTTCGAGTTGGTCATCTGTTTTACGTAATTTTTGATCTTTTTGAGCATTGATACCGTAACGGGCAATAATTTCATTTTGCCAACGCAAGTTATTGCGTTCATAAGTACGCTTAATATTAGCACTAAACAAAAGCGAAACAGAATTACTACCCCCGGCGTTCCAGTTGGCAAAGGTCACTTCATTAAAATCAATCCCAAATCTATTTTGTTCGCTCCAGTAATCTTCGGGGATATTTTGAATACTATCAATGAGGGCTTCAGTTTGATCAAAAGGCCAATAGACTACATTGGTTTTTACTGCAGGGGTAACTCCTGTTGAATCTTGAGCATATCCAGATAAACTGAACAGCATTCCCACCATAAATAAATAAATATAACGTAGTCTCATTGTAAGTTTTAATTACGCGTAGTGAAATTCTCCAAATTCACTTTGTATGGTTAATTTTTTATCATCAGAAGCTTCAACACGACCAACAATTTGGGCATCGACATCAAAAGATTTAGAAATAGAAATAATATCTTGGGCTACAGCTTCATTGACATAAAGCTCCATTCGGTGTCCCATATTAAACACTTGATACATTTCTTTCCAATCTGTTCCACTCTCCTGGTGAATCAATTTAAACAACGGTGGTACAGGGAACATATTATTTTTTACCACGTGTAAATTTTCTATAAAGTGCAAGATTTTTGTTTGCGCTCCTCCGCTACAGTGAATCATTCCATGAATATCTTTAGCGGTATATTGATCTAAAATCTTTTTGATAATAGGGGCATAAGTTCGAGTTGGGGAGAGTACTAATTTACCAGCATCTAGAGGACTTCCGTCTACTTTATCAGTTAATTTTTTAGTACCAGAATACACCAAATCATCAGGAATTGCAGCATCGTAACTCTCCGGATATTTTTCAGCTACAAGTTTTGAAAACACATCGTGGCGAGCCGAGGTCAAGCCGTTACTTCCCATTCCGCCGTTATAGCCGGTTTCATAACTGGCTTGTCCTGAAGAAGACAAACCTACAATTACATCACCAGCTTTAATATTGGCATTATCAATCACGCGATCGCGTTTTACGCGTGCGGTTACTGTAGAATCTACAATAATCGTGCGCACTAAATCACCTACATCTGCGGTCTCGCCTCCAGTAGAATGTATGGTCACACCAAATTTTTTCAATTCGGTAAGCAATTCTTCTGTACCATTAATAATAGCTGAAATAACCTCGCCAGGCACTAAATTTTTATTGCGTCCAATAGTTGAAGACAGCAAAATATTATCGGTAGCACCAACGCACAACAAATCATCAATGTTCATGATAAGCGCATCTTGTGCAATGCCTTTCCACACTGATAGGTCACCAGTTTCTTTCCAGTACATGTAAGCTAAAGAGGATTTCGTTCCGGCTCCATCGGCGTGCATAACCACGGCATAATCTTGATCTCCTGTTAAATAATCAGGAATAATCTTACAGAATGCTTTAGGATATAAGCCTTTATCAATAGACTTAATGGCATTGTGGACATCTTCTTTTTCGGCAGATACGCCACGTTGGGCATAGCGTTTATTTTGATCTTCGCTCATGATTTTTACTTTAGCTAAAATGCAAAAATAAGTAAATTAACAGTGTAATACGAACGCTGCCTCTATTTTTCCCTATAGATAAAAAAACGCCACCATATTGGCAGCGTTATCAATTATAAAAAATGTAGTTAAGAGGCATTTTAAAAATTACGGCGGCGAATAGAACCTGTAATTTCTTCTATATCCTCTTTTACTTTATCAAATTCTTCTTTGAGATTTTCCCCTTCTGTGCCCTTCATTGACTCTTGGGCTGTTTTGGTCACTTCTGTTTTAATATCATTTGTAGCATTGCGCATCATCTTCATGCCTTTGGCTAAACCGCGCGCGATATCAGGCACCTTATCGGCACCAAAAAATATGACTACAATAAATATAATAAAGGCTATCTCTGATCCGCCAACTCCTAAAAATAAAACCGGTAATACCATAATATTATTTATGATGCAAAATTACAGAAAAAACTTTCTAAATATCAAATTATAAGCTAAAAGAAAATTCTAAATCTTTTAAATGTGTAGTTTTATAGGTCTGCTCTTTCTTTATATAGCTTTATTTTTGATTGAAAAAAGGCGATTAAACCGAACGGTCCACTGCGAACTGCCACCTCAAATTGGTCATCATCTAAGCAGAAATACAAAAAATTTTGCACTTTTGATTTTGGCAATCCTAAGCTTTTGACAAAAAAATCTTCAGTAAGCAAATACAGCGCTTTATCTTTAAGTTGCTCTTTTTTACTATTTTTAAGCTGGCGTTTTAACTTTTTTGTTTGCCCTGAAATCAAATTAATCAAAGCCTCCACGGGCACGCCCCCTCCAAATGATTTTGTAGCCAAGTCATAACGTCTTTGGGCTATAGTTCTATCTTTAGGTACCACGCCTGGCAAGCTGAGTTGAGTTTGATCAAAGGTGTACAGTTTATCGACATCTTTATGCAAATCACCAGTTAAATCTCTATTGCTCAAATGCACTGTATTAAGTATTGTAAACGAAGGCTTTAAACGAATTACAAGCGAATCATTTTGCACGAGCTGTTGCGTGACCACCAAATCGTAATCGCGATAACCCACAGCTGAAAAGGTTAATTCATCGCCTAAATTAACTTCAACTCTAAAGCGGCCATCGGGTTGTGTCACCGTGCCGCCTTGCTCTGTTTTGTTGATGATATTAGTTTGGAAATTTTCTATTGTATCTGTCACAACACGCCCTTGCAAGATGAGTTTTTCTTGTGCAAAGGCAGTTGTAGCCCATAGGCTAAACCAAAATACGATAACAGTTTTAAACAAATTTATTGGTGAGTATTGAAAAATTCATAGCTATTTTTTAATTCGGGTTCCATCTAAATGCCTATTTAGTTTTTAAAACAGGAAGCAATTGAGAGCGCACTTCACCAAAGCCCAACCTCAGTGATTTATTTTGGCAATACCCTCGGATAATTACAGTGTCCTTATCTTCAATAAACCGCCGATCACTACCGTCTTTTAACTTAATCGGATTTTCTCCATTTTTAGTTAACTCTAGCATCGATCCGTAGCTATCAGGAGTACTGCCTGAAATGGTCCCGCTTCCCATCATATCACCGCTGTACACCGGACAGCCATTAACAGTGTGATGTGCCAATTGTTGACTCATATTCCAGTAAAGGTATTTAAAATTAGATTGGGCTAAAAGCTGTTCTTCTCCATTTTCGGGTTGCAAGCTCACTTCTAAATTGATATCAAAGCTCTTTTTGCCTTCAGATTGCAAATAAGGCAATAGTGGTTTTTCAGGCTGAGGACCTTCTACTCTAAAAGGTTCTAACGCATCCAGAGTAACAATCCACGGGGAGATACTAGAAGCAAAATTTTTACCTAAAAATGGTCCTAATGGCACATACTCCCAACGTTGAATATCGCGAGCACTCCAATCGTTAAACAAGACCATCCCAAAGATATAATCTTCAGCTTCATTAACTAGAATAGGCTCCCCCATAGTATTAGCATTGGTGGTTATAAAAGCGGTTTCAAGCTCAAAATCAACGCGTCGAGAGGGACCAAAAATTGGGGTTTCAGCACCTTTAGGCATCTTTTGCCCTTGAGGTCTGCGCACCGGAATGCCACTGGGAATAATAGATGAACTGCGCCCGTGATAGCCCACAGGCATATGTAACCAATTAGGCTGCAAAGCTTTTTCTGCACCACGAAAGAGCGTTCCTACATTAAAAGCATGTTCTTTACTGGCATAAAAATCAGTATAATCACCTATGAATACAGGCAATTGCATTTCGACATCTTCAATAGGAAATAAAAAATATTTATAGTAATCTTTTCGAGCTTGTAAGCTATCGTTATCGCGATCAAATAAAGAAGCTATGCGATTGCGTACAGCGCGCCATCGCTTATGACCTAAGCCGATAAAATCATTTAAACAATCTTGTAAAAACACATCATCAGGCAAGGCTATATCCTTAAAATAGCCCATTTGATGCAGTGCTGATAAATCGATAGCATAATCACCAATACGTGTTCCTACGGTAATCACATCATCAGGGGTCAAGAAAACACCAAAAGGAATATTTTGTATGGGAAAATCAGTATCTTTGGCGGTGTCGAGCCATGATTTACGTAATGGATTATTTGCGTCTATAGCCATATTAATTTAATTTAGTAATCGTCGGTTAGTCAAATATATAATTTTTCCTTAGTCAATGTAAAAAAAAATTATTTTTTTTGATATTTAAATAACTAGTGATATGTACCAAAGAGATCAAAAAATTTTCGACCTTATAGAGGCTGAAAAAAAACGCCAACGTGTCGGTCTAGAATTAATTGCCAGCGAAAACTTTGTCAGTGAGCAAGTTTTAGAAGCTATGGGCTCAGTATTGACCAACAAATATGCTGAAGGCTATCCCGGCAAACGCTATTATGGCGGCTGTGAAGTTGTCGATCAAGTAGAAAGTTTAGCTATTGAACGTGCCAAAAAGTTATTCAGAGCTGAATACATCAATGTGCAACCACACTCAGGTTCACAAGCCAATACGGCAGCCTATGCTGCTTGCCTTAAGCCTGGCGACAAAATTTTAGGTTTCGACCTTTCTGCCGGAGGACACCTTACTCATGGGTCGCCAGTTAATTTTTCCGGTAAGTTGTACAACCCTGTTTTTTACAGCGTCAGTAAAGAAACCGGCTTAATTGACTATGAAGCCTTAGCTGAAACAGCCCGCAAAGAAAAACCAAAATTAATCATCGCTGGAGCCTCTGCTTACTCTCGTGACATCGATTACAAGCGCTTTAGAGAAATTGCCGATGAAAACAATGCTATTTTACTAGCTGACATTGCTCACCCGGCCGGTTTAATTGCACGCGGATTGATTTCTGATGCTATGCCGCATTGTCATATTGTAACCACTACTACGCACAAAACCCTTCGCGGTCCTCGTGGTGGAATGATTATGATGGGTAAAGATTTTGAAAATCCATTTGGTTTAAAATTAAAAAGTGGCAAACTCAAAAAAATGTCTACTTTGTTAAACAGCGCTGTTTTTCCGGGTAATCAAGGAGGTCCTTTAGAGCACGTTATTGCCGGTAAAGCCATCGCTTTTGGAGAAGCTTTAACTGATGACTATTTAACCTACATGCAAAACGTTCAAAAAAATGCAGCTACATTAGCGCAATGTTTTGTTGATAAAGGCTACAACGTTGTTTCAGGCGGCACTGACAATCACATGTTGCTCATTGATTTGCGCAACAAAAATGTTACCGGAAAACAAGTGGAAGATGCTTTAGGCCATGCTAACATTACGGTTAACAAAAACATGGTGCCTTTTGACACCCAATCACCTTTTGTCACTTCAGGCGTACGTATTGGCACTCCAGCTGTAACTACACGTGGATTATTAGCTGACGACATGCACACTATTGCTGATCTTATTGACCGCGTGGTCTCTAACATCGATAATGAAAGTGTTTTTGCTGAAGTTAAAGCTAAAGTTGAAAACCTGATGGGTGACCGACCTTTGTTTAATGCTTAATTACATTCAATACAACTTGATTAAAATCGCTGTAAAGATTAATTCTTTACGGCGATTTTAAGTTTTATCTCAATTAGAATTATTTTTTAGTACGATTTATAATGTCTTTTGTAGGTATAATGCCGTGGGGCATAAATTACTAGTACAATGAGACAAAGTCGAAATTGTACTAGTTAATTTATCCATACGGTATTACTCCAAAGCAGAAAACTAAACTGCAAATATGCAATTCCTCATCTCGGCTTCCTTATCCTAAAAGCTTCATCAAAAACACACCGTTAAATTGTAAAGCTACCTTGACATTCTTGTTTAAATCAGCAATCACTTGTCGTCGTTCACAACTCAAAACAATGTGTCATCCATAGCGGTTTAAAATTTAGCGTTGTCAGCTAAAATTTTTAAAAGACAGCAAAGCCAATTAAAATCGTTAATTTGAGTATTTTTACAGCCTAAACTTTCATTATGTTTTGGTTATCATTGCGCTATCTCGTAAAACTTTACCTTTTTTGGTTAGTCCTATTCGTTTTTAATCGCATTCTATTTTTAGGTATTCAATTTGAATCGCTTAAAGCACTCGGGATTAATGAGATTAGTCAGGCTTTTTATTACGCCCTACCGCTTGATTCATCTACAGCCTGCTACGGATTAGCATTGCCTTTTTTGGTGCTTTGGATAGCTTGGTGGAAACGCAGTGATTTCTTACTCAAGCTCACCAAAATCATAGTCCTTATTTTTATCGTCTTACACGTTTTAATTGCTGTTGGCGATGCCGCTTTATACACACAATGGCACACCAAACTAAATTATGAAGCCCTAGCGCATTTTGCACACCCCTCAGAAGTGTTCAGAACAGCCACTTGGGAGTTAACTTTATTATTTTTCGGTGCCAGTACGGTGTTATGCCTTCTCTACAGTTTTATATACAATCGATTTGTACACCTAAAAAAACTCTCTGAAAAAAAATCGCGTCCATTGTTAAACGGCGTTCTGTTTTGGCTAATTACGGGTTTTGTCATTTTTACAGGTATCCGTGGAGGCTGGCGTCGCTTTCCTATCAGTTTAAGCTTAGTGTATTATTCACAAGCTTCTGTTTTAAACGATGCCGCTACAAATCCCGCTTGGTATTTGTTAGACAATTTTACAGAACGTACTGATACAACGAACCCATATAAGTCAATGTCTGACAAAACTGCTGCTAAAATTCTAGACAGTTTATACACTTATCCTAAGGACTCTACACAACTCATCCTTACCACACAACGTCCTAACATTGTTTTATTTATTTTAGAAAGCTGGCCTGCCGATTTAGTGCAAGCAGGGCATCAGCCAGCTATTACCCCAGTTATGGACAGTTTAATTAAACAAGGGGTTTATTTTTCAAACTGCTACCCTACAGGGTTTGTATCAGATCAAGGCCTTCCGGGAATTTTAAGTGCTTTCCCCACTGCCGGGCGCACATCCATTTTAGCGCGTCCCGAACTCAGCATCAATATACCGGCCATTAATCTCAACTTACAAAAAGTCGGTTATCACAGTGGATTTATTTATGGCGGGATGCTTGATTTTGGAAATATTCAAAGTTATATCTACAACAAAAAATTTAACCTGATCAAAAGTGGGCGTGATTTTCCTGATGATTTACCAAGAGGTGATTTAGGTGTCCCCGATGGCGCTATGGTCAATCCGGTTATTGAGCTAATTGATCAGGCACAAGAACCTTTTTTCTACAACTGGTACACCTTGAGTACGCATCCACCTTATGACATTCCGGCCCCAAAATGGATGCAATTTGATCGCCGTGACGAATTTATCAACACCGTACATTATGCCGATTCTTCGCTTGGTGAGTTCTTTGAAAAAGTACGTCACAAACCTTGGTATGACAACACTTTATTTGTTTTTGTTTCTGACCACAGTAGCGACTCACAAATTAAGCGCCCGGTTCAACACAAAGATCGCAACCGTATTCCGTTACTGCTTTACGGCAATGTTATCAAAAAAGAATGGCGCGGAAAGACTATTGATTACGTCGTTTCTCAACTAGATATTGCCGCTACCCTTTTAGCTCAACTCAAGTTGTCTTATGCAGATTATCCGTTTAGTAAAGATGTCTTAAACCCTCAAGCGCCTCACTTTGCCGCTTACAATTTTATGTCGGGATCAGGATTTATTCAAGACACAGGCTTTGTAGCTCAAGATGATAAATTTAAAGATTTTTTACTCACTAATCTCAAAGACAGCACGCGTATCAAATCGCTCATCAAACTCAATAAGGCTTATGAGCAGGAAGCTTACAACTACTTTTTAAGTTGGGATGAGAAGCATTGAAACAGATGGTATTTTTCGTTTTAATTTTAACGTAGTCATTCGCACACTTTACAGCTAAAACAAAGCCACAGCAAGATATTTTTTATATTTTTGAAAAAAATAGTCTACTAAAATCCATTATATGAAAAAGATTATAAGGTCGTGCACCATCGTATTGTGTGCCTTAGGGATTTCTTTGGGCAGTTATGCACAAGAAGACAATCCAAACGAGAGTACGTTTAACAAACTCGAAGCTTTCAGTCCTTTATTTATGAATGGTCTGACGGATGCGTATCACAGTGCTACAGGGCATCCCGGTCCCGAATATTGGCAAAATAGAGCCGATTATAAAATTGAAGTTACTCTTGACACTGCTGCTCAAACAGTTACTGGAGATGTTGTCATTACTTACGTCAACAACAGTCCCTATAATTTAGATTTTTTATGGCTTCAACTCGATCAAAATACCTTTAAATCCGATTCTCGAGGTTCAGCTTTATATCCGGCTTCAGATCGCAATGGCGTTCGTGGCTACACCGATGGTTACAACATTAAATCAGTAGCCATCAACAAAAACAAAGCCGATTATATCATTGACGATACTCGCATGCAAATTCGTCTTGACAAGCCTGTAAAAAAAGAAGGTGGTAAAGTAAAAATTCACATTGCTTACAGCTTTGAAATTCCGACCCACGGTAAAGATCGTATGGGACGCGTAGCAACAAAAAACGGAACTATTTACACCATCGCGCAGTGGTATCCGCGTATGGCTGTGTTTGATGAAGTGGAAGGTTGGAACACCTTACCTTACATCGGTACAGGTGAATTTTATTTAGAATACGGCGATTTTGATTACACTGTTACTGCGCCTTCTAATATGTTGGTCACAGGTTCAGGCGTACTTCAAAATCCTAAAGACGTGCTGACTAAAACAGAAAGAGATCGCCTAGATAAAGCCCGTGAAAGTGATGAAACTGTTATGATTTATTCACTTGATGACGTACATGCACAAATGCACGGCGCCCATACAGACGAAGCTATGTCAACCTGGCACTTTAAAATGACTGAAAGTCGAGATATTGCCTGGGCAGCTTCAACAGCTTTCATTTGGGATGCAGCACGTATCAATCTTCCCGATGAAAAAACGGCTTTAGCGCAATCTTTTTATCCAGAAGAAAACTCAAGTCAAGACGGCTATGGCCGCTCAACAGAATATGTTAAGCATTCCATTGAACTTTATTCTAAAAAATGGTACCCTTACACCTATCAAGTAGCCACTAATGTTGGCGGACACGAAGGTGGCATGGAATATCCGGGCATTGTTTTTTGTAGTTACAAAAGTAAAAACGCAAGTCTTTGGAACGTGATCAACCACGAATTTGGTCACAATTGGTTTCCGATGATTGTGGGTTCAAATGAACGCAAATACGCTTGGTTAGATGAGGGTTTAAACACCTTTATCAACGATATCAGTACAGAAGACTTTAACAATGGTGAATACTATAAGCAAAAAGATTTTCAAGCCTTAGGCAGTTTTATGTTTAATGAAGGCTTAGATCCGCTGTTTACAAAACCTGATGTCATTCACAATCAACGCAATTTAGGTCTTGAAGCGTATTACAAACCTGCTGCCGGATTAAACGTGTTGCGCAATGTGATTTTAGGTAAAGATCGCTTTGACTATGCTTTTAAACAATATATAGACCGTTGGGCTTTTAAACATCCGCAACCTTGGGATTTATTTAATACGCTCAGCAGCGCTGCCGGAGAAGACTTAGGCTGGTTTTTTAAAGGGTGGTTTATGAACAACTGGGCTATTGATCAAGCTGTAGAAAGTGTTGACTACGTCAATGGTGATTACACTAAAGGAGCAACAATCACTTTAGCAAACTTGGAAAAATTGCCGATGCCGATCGATTTACAAGTTAATTTTGATGACCAAACATCGCAATTAGTTCATCTACCGGTTGAAATTTGGGTTACCGGATCAACCTATGTTTACCCCCTCAATTCATCTAAAAAGATTAGCTCTGTTGTCATCGATCCGAATCATCTCGTGCCCGACAAAAATCCGGGTAACAACAGCCTAGAAAAGTTAGATAGTGCGCCTGAAGGGGTTACTGCTCAATCGGTAATTGACAACTATCTCAAAGCCGTCGGTGGACGTGAAAAGTTAACTCAAATTAACGATGTTAAGCGTCAGCTTGTCGCTAATGTTCAAGGCATGCCACTCAATGTAGAATTTGCTATGAAAAAACCTGATAAGTATTTACAAAAAATCGCTATCAATGGTAATACTATGCTAAAGATTCGCATTAATGGCAAACAAGTTAACGTGTTTGCTCAAGGCCGTGAACAAGAAGTTACGTCTGAGCAAAAAGCCGCTTTAATAGCTAATCAAAAAGCTTTATTTCCTGAACTTTCTTATGCTGATGATGGGTATACTGTAAAACTTCTTGGCCAAAAAAAGCTCGATGGACAAAAAGTTTATGTACTTCATGTCACTAATGCTAAAGGTGAAAGTATGCGTGAACTTTACAGTGCATCCACACATCTCAAACTCAAACAAATTGGAGAAGATGGTAGCACCGCTGCTTTTAGCGATTATAAAGTCTTTGATGGCATTAAACTGCCAACGTATTCAACCATGAATATTTTTGGACGTCCATTAAAACTCAAACTTGAAAAGGCCGAAATTAATCAAGGTTTAAAAGATAGTATCTTTGAATAACCAATTATAAGTCGCATTCAAAAACCGCATAATTTCATCAGATTTTATGCGGTTTTAGTTTTTAAAAAGTTTAGTTACTCCACTTGTTTTAGCGCACTCAGGAATCATTATAACGTCTGCAGAAATGGCTAATTCCGTATGGTTAAAATAAACTGTCTAATCTCAACTCCGTATGATTTTAATAACTAAAGTTTCAGGGTTATTCTACTGCAATCTCTATTGTTGAGCTACTTTGTAGTTCTATAGTATTCGGTAAGCTCAACACCCCGAGTTGCACCCGGGGTTAATCATATTCAACCATTACATGGTTGGTTACAAATATAAACAGAAGTCTTCTTTAAAAGGGCGAAGGTCTTTAATGTGAATAACCCTGTACAAACAGGGTGCAGTGCGGGGTAAGGTAGACCTACTCTTACGAACCTCGAAGGGTGTTCCAAAGGGAGTGTGCAAGTTATTATTAGTTGTAAATTGAGAGATATATAGTTGATTACCAGATAAATCGTATAATATCACATATCAAAATACATTATGTATCAACACATTACATCAACCAAAAACAGTGTAAATCAAACTAAATCTAATTAATATAGCAACTCAAACCACAATCAAAACGAATGATTCATTGCTAAAACGGCCTTAATTTGATTATTCCTTTTCGCTCTAAAGGCTTATATTTGTCTGCAAAAATACAGAATATGAAAACCACTGCTCTAACTGCAATCCATAAAGAATTAGGTGCTAAAATGGCCGAATTTGCCGGTTTTGAAATGCCGATATCTTATGAAGGAGTCAATGCTGAACACCAAACTGTTCGCGAAAAACTAGGGGTATTTGATGTTTCACATATGGGTGAATTTTTTATCACCGGTCCTCATGCACTCGAACTTATTCAAAAAATATCTTCAAACGATGCGTCTAAATTAGTTGATGGACAAGCACAATACTCTTATATGCCAAATGAAACAGGCGGTATTGTTGATGACCTCCTCACCTATCGCATCAATTCAGAAACTTACATGCTAGTGGTCAATGCGGCTAACATTGAAAAAGACTGGAATTGGATAAACCAACACAACAGCGCTGGAGCAACACTTGAAAATAAATCAGATCAATATGGGTTATTAGCCGTTCAAGGGCCTAAAGCAGCCGAGGCTTTGCAAAAATTAACCGATATCGATATTACTGCTATCAAATACTACCATTTTGCAATTGGCACGTTTGCAGGAGTTGAGAATGTCATTATTTCAGGTACTGGTTACACTGGTAGCGGTGGTGTCGAAATTTATTTCAATCCTAAAGATGCTGTCAAAATTTGGAACAGTGTTATGGAAGCCGGCAAAGAATTTGGTATTCAACCCATCGGTTTGGCTGCTCGTGACACCTTGCGTTTAGAAATGGGATTCTGCTTATACGGCAATGATATCGATGATACAACCTCTCCTTTTGAAGCAAAATTAGGCTGGACCACTAAGTTTACTAAGGATTTTGTCAATTCAGAAAACCTTAAAAAACAAAAAGAAGAAGGCGTTGCGCACAAATTAGTAGCTTTTGAATTAACCGGTAAAGGCATCCCGCGTCACGATTATGACATTGTCAACGCTGAAGGTCAAAAAATTGGCCGTGTGACTTCTGGTACTAAATCACCATCAACAGGAAAGGCTATTGGATTAGGCTATGTTCCAACAGAACTTTCTAAAACAGGCAGCGAGATTTTTATACAAATTCGCAAAAAAGTTATCCCTGCTCAAGTGGTTAAGTTACCATTTTATAAAAAATAATACAATTTTTACACTCATAAGTACAGCCTGATGAAAACTTGATTTCTCAAAGTTTCATTAGGCTGTACTATTTTATTTATAAATCAGTGCCAACAACAATTAACCACTCGGTCATCTCTGGGACTAATTAACACTATTACAACTTTGTTACGGCTGTTATTTATTATCAATTTAACTATAAATAACCCACATAGCTATTGTTTATTTAGTGGTTCTACCATTATTTGTGTGGGTAAAGATTTAGTC
>CAYVJG010000016.1:12892-62475 GCA_964451785.1 uncultured Flavobacteriaceae bacterium | reverse complement strand
TCTTTGTCGCCACGGCCGCTGAGGCAAACCACAACAGTATCGTCAGGCTTGAGGTTTAAATCTTTTAATTTAGCTAAGGCGTGGGCACTTTCAAGCGCCGGAATAATTCCTTCAATTTGGGTGAGTTCTAAAGCCGCATCCATAGCTTCTTGGTCGGTAGCGTTGAGGAAAATGCCGCGCCCTGAAGTAAAGAGGTATGCGTGCAAGGGGCCAATGCCCGGATAATCTAAACCGGCTGAAATGGAATGTGCTTCCACGACTTGCCCATCGGTAGTTTGCATCAACAGGGTTTTGCTGGCGTGCAAAACCCCGTTAGTTCCCAAGGCGGTTGTAGCGGCAGATTTACCACTGTTTACACCACTTCCGGCGGCTTCAACGGCTACTAATTTGACAGCTTTATCATCTAAAAAGTGATAAAACATTCCGGCGGCATTACTGCCACCACCAACGCAAGCAATGGCGTAATCAGGTGTAGGGCGACCAGTTTTTTCTTCGAGTTGATGGCGGGTTTCTTCACTAATCACCGATTGAAAACGGGCTACCATATCCGGATAGGGATGCGGTCCAACTACTGATCCGATGATGTAATGCGTGTCTTGAGGATTGTTAATCCAATCGCGAATGGCTTCGTTGGTAGCGTCTTTTAGGGTTTTGCTTCCACTTTTTGCAGCGCGAACTTCGGCGCCAAGCATACGCATACGAGCTACATTTGGCGCTTGGCGTTGAATGTCAATTTCGCCCATATACACCACGCACGGCAAGCCCATCAAGGCGCAAACAGTGGCGGTAGCGACGCCGTGTTGCCCGGCTCCGGTTTCGGCTATGATGCGTGTTTTGCCTAGGTGCTTAGCCAGTAGAATTTGACCGATGGTGTTGTTAATTTTATGTGCGCCGGTGTGGTTGAGGTCTTCGCGTTTTAAAAAGATGTTCGCCTTGTATTTTTCAGATAATCGCTTGGCAAAATAAAGCGGTGAAGGACGCCCTACATAATCGCGTAGCAATTGCTCATATTCTGTTTTGAAGGCTTCACTTTGGATAATGTTGAGGTAATTTTCTTGCAATTCTTTAACGTTTGGGTAGAGCATTTCCGGTACGTATGCTCCTCCAAATTCACCGTAATAACCGCGTTCATTGACTTGATAAGTCGATTTTTCTTGTAGTGGTTTTAATTGATAGTGAGTTGGCATAAGAATGTGTTTAATGTGTTGATATTTTTTTGACCCGGAGCGATTTCGAATTGACTGTTGAGATCAACTCCGCTATATTTTGAATGAGAAAAACAATTAATTTTTTGCGCATCATTAGGACCGATGCCGCCGCTTAATAAAAACGGAGTTTCGCCTTTGTAATGGTTTAAGAGCGACCAGTCAAATTGAGTGCCATTGCCGCCGTGGTGTTTTCCGGCGGTGTCAAACAAACAGTAAGTGCAGCAATCTGTGTAAGCTTCTGCCGCTAAAACATCTTCTGCTGATTTGATTTTAAAAGCTTTAAAAACGGGTAACTTTCGGTTGAAATAGTTACAAAAATCAGGTGATTCATCGCCGTGAAGTTGGAGAGCGTCGAGTTGATAAGTGGCTATAGCTGATTCAATGTTTTGACGTGTGGCATTGACAAAAACACCTACTTTTTTAATCGATTTGATGGCACGCACTTCTTCAGGATTGAGTTTGTTGCCTACAAATCGCGGTGATTTCTCGTAAAAAATCAAGCCGGCATAATCTACGTTTAAGTCCGCCAAAGCTTTAATCTGTTCGGCAGAAGTCATTCCGCAGACTTTTGTTTTCAACTTGCTCATACCAGACTGTTTTTAGTGAGTTGTTGAAGACTTGTTGAAAACTGATGAAAGGTCTCTACCGGATCAGCTGTTTTCATAAAATGTTCCCCCATTAAAAATCCATCAAAACCCGCTTGTTTAAGTTGGAAAACAGTTTGCGGATCGTTTAAACCACTTTCGGCTACTTTGATGGCTTCGTCCGGCAATTGGTGCGCTAAAGCGATAGAACGCTCAATGTCAACTGTAAAAGTTTTTAAATCGCGATTGTTGATGCCGATAATGTTGTTCAATTCACTCACTTTGTGTAATTGTTCAGCCGAATGCAATTCGAGTAAAACCTCTAATCCTAGAGATTGTGCTAGTTGCGTAAACGATTTAATCTGAGGAGCGGTTAAACATTCGGCAATCAACAAAATAACATCGGCACCGGCGGCTTTGGCTTCGATAATCTGGTATTCATCAATGACAAAATCTTTGCGTAAAATAGGAATATCGTTAAACTTTCGCGCTACTTTTAAGTCGGTTGCGCTGCCGTTAAAAAACTGCTGATCGGTTAAAACAGATAGTGCCGCGGCGCCGTGTTGCGCGTAACCTTGCGTCACGATTTCGACTTGGGCTGAAGTGTTAATATCTCCTTTAGAAGGTGATTTACGTTTAAATTCGGCAATAATTCCGGAGTTATCAACAGCTTGTAAACTTTTGGCTAATGAAAAGCAAGACTGTTCAAAAAAAGGAGACTTTTCTAACGTATCTAATGGGCATTTTTCTTTTTGTAAAGCTACTTCGCGTTGTTTGTGAGCGACGATGGTGTCAAGTATAGTATCCATATTATTGAAGAGAAATTAAATTTTGTAAAACTTGGTAAGCTTTTCCTGATTCTAAAGACTCAACGGCTGCTTGATAAGCTTCTTCATAAGTTTGGTAAGCCCCGGTACAGTTAATAGCTAAGGCAGCATTAGCCAAAACGGTAGAAGATTGCGCCCAAGTGCCTTCGCCTTTTATAATTTTGGTAAACAATTTTGCGGCTTCAGGAATGGAATTTCCGCCGTATAAATCAGTTTGGAAAACGCGACGTTTGCCAATTTCTTCAGGCGAGTACAGGTGTTGTCCTTGATTGTCAAAAACGCAAGCATCAGCAGTCAACGAAATTTCATCATAACCGTCAAGCGAGTGTACGATGGTAAATTGCTTGTCAGTATCTTGTAATAAATAGTTGTAAGCGCGCGCAATTTCGAGATTGTAAGTGCCGAGCATTTGGTATTTAGGAAAAGCCGGATTGACCAAAGGTCCCATAATATTAAAAAAAGTGCGTACGCCGAGTGCTTTGCGCACAGGAGCTACATTTTTTAACGCAGGATGAAAAAGTGGCGCGTGCAGAAAACAAATGCCGGCTTTTTCGATTTCTTCTTGCAGTTTGGCTTCGTCATTTTTAAATTTATAACCCAAATGCTCCATTACATTGCTAGAACCACTAGTTGAGGAAACGCCGTAATTGCCGTGTTTTGACACTTTAATACCGGCGCCGGCCACAATAAAGCAGGTGGCCGTAGAGATGTTAAAGGTATTTTTACCATCACCACCAGTGCCGACGATGTCTAAAGTATCATAGTCGTTTAAGTTGACGCGTAGGCAGAGGTCGAGTAATACTTTTCTAAACCCGCTGAGCTCTTCAACTGTGATGGGGCGCATCAAAAAAACCGTCATAAAAGCTGCCATCTCACTAGGATTGCAATTGCCTTTTGAGATGTTGAGTAACACCTCATAAGCTTGTTTTTCAGAAAGCGTTTTGTGTGCAAATAAATGATTGAGAATAGATTTCATAAAGCAGATAATTTTTTAAAGCGAAACAACAGGTTGGGTGATGGGTGCTAACCAATTTTTTAAGATGGTATCGCCCTTAGGCGTTAAGACACTTTCCGGATGAAATTGGATGCCTTGCACATCGTAAGTCTTGTGACGTAAGCCCATAATCAAACCGTTTTCATCAACAGCCGTTACTTGCAGGCAATCGGGAAGTGTTTCTGCATTAACCACCCAAGAGTGGTAACGCCCGGCGGAAAGTGAGTTGAGGCCTTCAAAAAGTGGATTTTCGCTATCGCAAATCTGCACCGTTGAAGCTTCACCGTGGCACACCTGTGTCATATTGGTGAGTTTGCTACCAAAAGCTTCGGCAATAGCTTGCTCGCCTAAACAAACCCCGAGAATAGACTTCGTAGAAGCATACGTTTTTATCAAATCGATTAAAATACCGGCTTCTTCAGGAATGCCCGGGCCGGGAGAAAGGATGATTTTGTCGTAATCGGCCACATCTTCTAGCGCAATAGCATCGTTTCTAAATACATCGATTTGTGTGTGTGCAGGCGCCAATTCTTTGACCAGGTAAAAGAGGTTGTAAGTGAATGAATCGTAGTTATCGAGAATTAAAATTTTCATAGCGGTAGTGAATTAAGATAATGTATTAGCTAATTGGATGGCTTGTTTAAGAGCATTGAGTTTGTGATCGACTTCTTGGCGTTCGTTTTCGGGGATAGATTTTGAAACAATGCCGGCGCCAGCTTGATAATACAAGGTATTTTGGTGACTCAGAAAAGAGCGAATCATAATGGCGTGGTTAAAATCGCCATTGAGTCCTACAGAACCAATACACCCGGCGTAGTAACCGCGCGTAGTAGGCTCGTTGGCATCAATAAGTTCCATCGCTTTGTATTTTGGCGCTCCTGACAAAGTGCCGGCGGGAAAACTAGAGCCTAAAAGTTGAAACGGATTAGCGTTGGCGGCAATTTGGCCAACCACTTTGCTCACCAAGTGAATAACGTGTGAATACGTGTGTACTTTTCGATATTCAGCCACTTCAACTTTATCGGCAAAACGGCTCATATCATTGCGGGCTAAATCGACCAGCATCACGTGTTCGGCATTTTCTTTGGGGTCGTTGAGGAGTTTGTCGATAGCGGCTTGATCGATCTGTTGATCGCCGGTGCGTTTGGTGGTGCCGGCAATAGGATTGATGACGGCTTCACCATCTTTTACGACCAATTGTGATTCAGGTGAAGAACCAATCAATTTATAGCTACCATAGTCAAAATAAAACAAATAAGGCGACGGGTTGATAGAACGCAAAGCGCGGTAAACGTTAAACTCATCGCCTTTAAATTTTTGTTGAAAACGACGCGAAAACACAATTTGAAAAACATCGCCACGTTGACAATGCGCAATTCCTTTTTGCACCAATTGACGATAATCTTCATCCGTCATATTGCTGGTTTCTTCGGCTAGCGCTTCAAAGTGATAAGAGGGACTACTTTTTTTGCAAATCAAGGCTTCAACCGCTTCAAAATCACTTTCTATACCATCGATTTTATTTTCACAGATAAACAATTCGTTTTTAAAATGATCAATGGCAATCACGTATTGGTAAAAGCGGTAACGCAATAGCGGAATTTCGGGGGAATCTACCGGTTTTTGGGAAAGTTGAATGGTTTCAAAAAAGCGAATGGCTTCGTAACCCGTATAGCCAAAAAAGCTTTCCGATAAGCTGACCGGCGATTGTTGGTCAGATGAAAAACTTTTGATAAACTGCATCACACGGTCGGCAATATTGGTTTTTGAACTGATACTTTCGCTCACCGGATCTTGATTAGGATACTTGTATTCCAGTTGGTTGTGATTAATTTCTATGCCGGCAATAGGGTTGATAGCGATGTATGAAAAGCTGTTTTCACCAGCGTTGTGATCAGCGCTTTCCAGAAGAACGCTACCCGGAAATTGGTCGCGTAAACGCAAGTAAATATTGACTGGCGTATAGCGATCAGCTAAGATTTTTTTAAAGCGAGTTTTGACGGATATTGTTGACATTTATTAAGTTTTATGAGAATTTTAGGTATAAAAAAAGCCCGTCCAATTACTGTTTGGACGGGCTTTTATACGCGTTAGCTATATTTATACACACATAACTATCCTACACAGTAATTTCGAAGTGAAATCTGTGCCACCACCAATTGGTAAGGATACTATGTGCAAGTGTATTTTTCATCGTGTACAAAGATTTTAAAAATAAAATGAATTATGCAAGTAAAATTGAAAAAAATATCAATCTATTTTGAAAAGGAATCTTTGTGGTAAAAAATCGTGTTTCGATTTTAGTGATGTAAAGCTGTGTTTATTGAAATAATTTGTAACTTTTCATAAAAATTAAATCAAAAATATATGAAAGTAGCAGATTTGTTAGTTGAAATGCTTTATAATGCCGGGGTGCGTCACGTGTATGGCGTGACTGGTGATAGTCTTAATCCTGTAAACGATGCCATTCGCCGTGATGGGCGTATCAAGTGGATTCATGTACGCCATGAAGAAGCCGGAGCCTATGCCGCTTCAATGGAAGCAGAAATGAATGGAATAGGCTGTTGCATGGGCAGTAGTGGCCCCGGTCATGTGCATTTAGTCAATGGACTTTATGACGCTAACAAAGCGGGAAATCCTGTCATTGCCATTGCTTCAACTATTCCGACGCACAAATTAGGATTAGATAATCATCAAGAGACCAATGTGGTCAAATTGTTTGATGATTGCAGTAAATATGTGATGATGGCTAATACGCCTCAGCAAGCCGCTCAGGGCTTTCAATCGGCAATTCAGCGTGCGTTAAATCGGCATGGTGTAGCCGTAGTAGGATTACCTGGTGATGTGGCATCGGCTAAAATTGAAGACAATAAAGTTTCGACAAAAAATTACAGACCTAAAGCGCATGTTACACCACATGCTGATGAGTTAGAAGAACTGTCAGAAGTGATTAATAAGCACGACAAAGTGATGTTGTTTTGTGGGCGTGGTTGTCGCTATGCACAAGACGAAGTGATGGCTTTAGCTGAACGCCTCAAGGCTCCAATTGGGTTTAGTTATCGCGGGAAAATATTTTTTGATAAAGATGATAATCCTTATGCGGTAGGGATGAATGGCTTGTTGGGCAATAAGTCGGGATTTGAAGCCATGCACAAGGCTGATTTGGTGTTGATGTTAGGGACAGATTTTCCGTATTCTGATTTTTTACCAGAGAAAAATACCATGGTACAAATCGATATAAATCCGGAGTATATAGGGCGTCGTTGTAAGATTGATTACGGCTATCAAGGCGACATCAAAGATACATTGGAGGTATTGTTGCCTAAGCTGGAAACAAAACAGGATGATAGTTATTTAAAAGAAATGCGAAAAGTGTATCGCGAGGTTGAAGATGATTACCGCAGTTATATTAAAGGGAAAAGTGAAGCCAAGGAAATTCATCCGGAATATGTGGCTTCAATTATAGATGATTTAGCAGATGACGACGCCATTTTTACGGTTGATACCGGGATGTGTTCCGTTTGGGGAGCGCGTTATTTAAAAGGGAAGCGAAATCGTTATATCACCGGATCTTTTAACCACGGTTCCATGGCAGATGCTATGCCGATGGCGATGGGCGCCGGATTAGCTTGCCCTGGTCGGCAGGTGATTGCTTTTTGTGGTGACGGAGGGCTCAGTATGTTGATGGGCGATTTGATGACCATTAGTCAGTATAAAATTCCGGTAAAGATTGTAGTGTTCAACAACCGTGTTTTAGGAATGGTGCGCTTAGAGATGCAGGTTGCCGGTTATTTAGATTGGGAGACCGATATGGTCAATCCGGATTTTAAAAAGCTAGCTGAAGCGATGGGGTTAACCGCCTTTGAAGTAGAAGATACGGAAGCAGTAGAAACTGTATTTAAAGAATTTTTAGCTGAAGAAGGACCAGCCTTAATCAATGTATTTACAGATCCTGATGCCTTGTCTATGCCGCCAAATGTAACCTTTGATCAAATGGAAGGTTTTGCTAAAACTATGGGTAAGTTGATGCTCAACGGTAAAACAGCCGAAATAATAGATATGGCGAAGTCAGATATGAAATATTTACGGGAATTGTTTTGAATTGTCTAATACGGAAGTGACATTAAAAATAGACCAATCTTCCTGTGAAAATTACAAATCTCTGCGTTAAAAATGCGCGTCATAGCTATGGCTATGCCTGTGCTTTTTGCCTTGACCTTTGAAATTTTAACGACAAAATATTTGGTCTATTTCAAAAATCATTTCCGTATAAAGGAATCGTTCTTTTGAGATTATGGGTTTATAAAATTTCGTAGTCCGTATTGAAAATTCTATATTTACGCGTTTTGCGAACGTATAAAATAAACTGGTATATGAAGAAACGCATTTTAGGAACAGCCTTAGTCTTAGCGATTATGGCCATGGGTTGTCAATCAAAATCGAACAAACAAGTGAAAAAGTCAGCTGAAACGGCAACGGATTCTGCCGCCATTGCGCAGAGTTTTAAGGATTGGCATACACAAGCTAATCCGCATCAAGTGCATCCTGACCACTTGAGTTTAGCTATAGCAGTTGATTTTGATAAGCACCAAATCAGTGGGTCGGCAACCTGGGATTTATCGCCAGAAAAAGGCGCTGAATTTGCTGTTTTTGATACCTATAAGTTGACGATTGACAGTGTACAATACGGCGACGGCAGCGCGGCAAAATACAGCTTAGGTAAGATGGATTCTATTTTGGGACAAGCTTTAAAGATTGCCATTACCCCACAAACTAAGCAAGTCAAAATCTTCTATAAAACGTCACCTTCAGCTACGGCTTTGCAATGGATGGCGCCATCACAAACCTTTGGAAAAGAAGATCCGTATCTTTATACGCAGGGCGAAACCATTTATACACGCACTTGGGTACCGAGTCCGGATAGCCCAGGATTTAGATTTACCTATGATGCCACTGTTAAGGTGCCGAAAGGGCTAATGGCTTTAATGAGTGCTGAAAATCCTCAACAGTTGAGTGCTGACGGGGTGTATCATTTTAAAATGGAGCAAAAAATTCCGGCTTACTTGATGGCTTTAGCGGTAGGAAATATCGCCTTTAAAGCGGTTGATGAGCGCACCGGTGTTTATGCTGAACCGGCTATTTTAGATAAAGCTGCAGCTGAGTTAGAAGATATAGATAAAATGGTTGATGTAGCAGAAAGCTTGTACGGAAACTACCGCTGGGGACGTTATGATGTATTGATTTTACCTTCAGGATTCCCTATTGGCGGAATGGAAAATCCGCGTTTGACCTTTGCCACGCCTACTATTTTGGCTGGTGATAAATCATTGGTCAATTTGATTGCTCATGAACTAGCACACAGTTGGAGTGGTAATTTAGTGACTAATGCCACTTGGAATGATTTCTGGTTAAACGAAGGCTTTACGGTTTATTTTGAAAATCGCATTATGGAAGCGATGAACGGCAAAGATTATGCCGCTATGTTGTGGGATTTGAGCGAGCACACTTTGCATTCTGAAATGGAATTGTTAGGAAAAGACAGTCGACACACGTGGTTGATTGAAGATTTAAAAGGAAAAGATCCTGCTGAAGGATTTACGAGTATTCCTTATGAAAAAGGAGCTGCTTTATTACTCAAAATAGAGCAAACTGTAGGGCGTGAAAAATGGGATGAATTTGTGACCACTTACTTTAATAGTCATGCTTTTGAAACTATGACTACGGTTAAGTTTTTAGATTACCTCAACACCCATTTACTCGATGGGCATCCTGATTGGAAAAAAGCAATTAACATCGATCAATGGGTATATGCTCCGGGTATCCCCGCTAATTTTCCAGAAGTGCCTAATCCGCGTTTTGAAAAAGTAGATGCGCAAGTGGCAGCTTATACATCAGGAACTAATCCTGCTGATTTGCAAACTGAGGGTTGGACAACCTATGAATGGTTGCGCTTTTTGCACGAATTGCCACAAGATTTAACAGCTGAGCAGATGAAAGCTTTAGATGCAGCGTATCACTTTACAGATACAGGCAATAGTGAAATAGCAGATGTGTGGTACTTATGCGCTTTGCAAACAAAGTATACACCGGCTTATGCGAACATGAAAAAATTCTTATATGTGACCGGACGCGAAAAGTTTTTACAACCTTTATATCGCGAGATGATTAAAACACCGGAAGGTCAGCAAATGGCAGACGCCATTTATAAAATTGCACGACCAAATTATCATCCATTGACGCAAAAAACAATAGACAACTTATTGAAAAAATAAAGAGTTTATAAATTTGATATTAAGGCTGTTACTGTTGAGGTAATAGCCTTTTTATTTGCTGTAAATTTTGTAACTTTAAACTTCGTGAAACGGTAAAAGGCCAATGATGATGATAGGGCGGGCATTTTTAGATACATTTTTTTCAGAAAACTGTGCGGGCTGCGGGGCGGTTTTAGGACACCGTGAGCAGGTGCTGTGTACATCTTGTTTACATCGATTGCCTTTAATTTCAAAACAACTTTACGCTGAATATTTGATAACACAAGCACTTTATGGGCGTGTACCTATAGCTCATGCGGCGAGTTTGATGTTTTATCACAAAAAAGGAATAAGCCAGCACATATTGCATCAGTTGAAGTATAGAGGAGATGAACGCGTAAGTGGTTTTTTAGGGAAATGGCTTGGCAGTTACTTGCAGTCAAAAACTTGGGCTACTTCAATAGATGTTGTCATCCCGGTTCCATTGCATAAAAAGCGCTTGCGCAAACGCGGCTATAACCAAGTGACAGGCTTTGGCAAGGCTCTAGCAAAGCGTTTGCAAGCCGTTTATCGTGAGGATATTTTGATAAAGACCTTTAATTCACGTACGCAAGTGTTTAAAAACAGGTGGGCACGAACGGAATTGAAAACTGCTTTTTTTGCCTTACAGAATCCTTCTTATTTATGGCAAAAACACGTGTTGTTGGTAGATGATATTATTACCACCGGTACAACCTTAGAGACTTGCTCTAACTGTTTGTTGAGAGGAATACCGTCTAAAATAAGTATAGCGACGATGGCCATTACGGTTTAAGATTGCAAAATAAATTGTTTCTTTGTAAAAAAATAGAAGCTTTGAAGATAGTAAAACGTCTTTTGATTTTGACGGCCATATTTATGTTGCTTTTGCAAGTGCCTTTTTCATGTGCTCAACGCGGGCGACCGGATGGAGGTCCTAAGGACACCATTCCGCCAACATTTGTCAATGCCTTGCCGCCTAATTACAGTACGCATTTTAATAAAAAGGTGATTCGCATAAATTTTGACGAGTACATCAAACTTAAAGAGCCTAACAAGCATATTTTGATTTCGCCGCCAATGAAAAATAAGCCGGTAATTTTACCTATGGGGCAGGCTTCTAAATATGTAGAAGTACAGATATTAGATACGCTTCCGCCAGAGACCACTTATACCATAAATTTTGGACAGAGTATTGTGGATAATAACGAAAGTAATCCATATCCATTTTTTAAATATGTGTTTTCAACAGGTGATTATATTGATTCTCTCAAGGTGACGGGCTCAGTGGTAGATGCTTTTCAGCGCGAAACAGAACCCTTTATTTCGGTGATGCTGTATCGTTTGGATTCAACCTATTCAGACTCTTTAGTCTATCAAGAATCTCCAGATTATATTGCTTATACTCAGGATAGTACAAATACTTTTGCTATAGAAAATGTTGAAGCAGGCGATTATCGTATTGTAGCCGTTAAAGATCGAAATCAAAATTATAAATTTAATCCTAAGGACGATAAAATAGGATTTTTGACGGATACGATTCACCTTCCTCAAGATTCAACGGCTAGTTTTCACTTACAATTGTTTAAGCAGGTTTTAAGTTTTGAGCCTATTCGCCCTGAACAAGTCTCGCGTCGTCATTTGTTGTTTGGTATTGAGGGCGGAACTGACAGCGTGTCAATTGAATTAATATCTCCTCAACTAGACGATTTTACAGCTCAGTATTATCCGCGGATAGAGAGCGATAGCATAGATTATTGGTTTGATCCTTATATTGATGCCGATAGTTTAGTGTTTACGATAGCAAAAGGAGTTCAAATTGATACAATCGTGACGAAAATCATGGAGAAAGATTTGGATTCTTTGCGTCTCTCGGCTGAACCTACAGGGAATATTCCTATGCTAGATACCTTTTATATTTCTGCAAATACGCCTTTAGTAGCCCTTGATACGAGTAAAATACAGGTGTTAAACAAAGATTCACTGGCTATTGATTTTGCTATGCAGTATCATCGTTTAGGGAATCGTTATACCTTAGATTTTGAAAAAGAAACTGAGGGAACCTACTATATTCAGGCCTTGCCGGGAGCTTTTACAGATATGTATGCTGCGGTAAACGATACTTTGCAATATAAGTTATCAACCAAAGCTCAAGATCAATATGCTGATGTGCGTATTACTTTACAAAATATAGCGAGTTATCCGGTTATTGTGCAGTTGGCTTCAGATAAAGGAGAAACTAAACGCGAGTTGATCCATACGCAGGCTGAAGGCGCTACTTTTGATTTTAAATATGTAGATCCGGGAAATTATTATGTGCGTGTCATTTACGATACGAATGCCAATGGTATTTGGGATACCGGAGATTATTGGCAAAAAACACAACCCGAAGAAGTGATTTATATGCAAAAGCCCTTAGAGGTACGTAAAAACTGGGAGATTACGCAAACCTTTATTCTCAAACCTTAGTAAATCAAGGATTTAACGATTAGTGCTGAAGAGTCTAAAATGAGATGCTTCAGCGTTTTTTTTCTGTGTTTGAAGAGTTTTCTTCTTGAGTTTTGTGGCGCTCACGCATACGCGTAGAGAAGTCGTGTTGGCGTCGTTTTTGTAATTTGTTCTTATTGGAGCGCGCATTAAGACGCACGACAAAAAATAAAACTAATAATCCGCCACCTACAACTACCAGTTGCATTCCTGTTGATAAACTGTCAAACCATTCAAACATTTTGAAAAGAGTTTTTAAGGGGTAAATATAGTGAACCGGTTTACGACTTAAAACTAGGACGGCTAAAAAAGTCGAAACTTTTGGATAATCCCGATTTTAAGCGCCCTGTACGTGCAGGATTAGAATTTATATAAATAATATCCGAAACCGATAAGAGCGGCAATTCCTAATTCAATAAAATAGTATGTGTTCGGAATAATAAACCTCCAAAGTAAAAATGCCACTAATTGTAATAGTAGCACACAGCCAATTAGAGCAATAAAGTAACGACCGGTTTTGATTCTTCTATTTAGCTTTTCGCTCTAATTTTTTCTTCCGGTAACGCTCTCTGGCTCTTTGAATTGTTGCTTTTCTATATTCTGGATCGTTGTGGTAGCGGTTTCTTGAGTTTTCAAGTGTTTTTTTTCGATATTCTTCCTCTTTTTGGTAGCGCTCTCGATACATTTTCTTTTTTCGTTCACGAAATTCTTCATCGTTTGCGTACTTTTCGTTCAACTTTTTCAATTGCTTTTCATACTGGTTTTTATTCGTTTTTTTCATTTTCAGTTGATATGGTGTTCTTTTTATAAGAATTATTTCACTTTCGAATATACTATTTTTTATTCTAAGGTTCAAGTAGTTAATGTGATAAAATGAGATAATGGAGTCTGCCTATATTATTTCATTAAATTAAATAGACAAGGGGATGTGAGCGGCTTAGCAACTCTTCAAAGTAATAGCCGCTGATTTTATACATAGTTGTTGTTCTAATATTTCAGCTAACAGCTGGCGGCTTTCTTAAAAGGCATCAGAATATGTCACCACTTAGTTTTAAACGCGAGACAAGAAAAGCCGACTTTAGTTTTTATATCTATGATCTGTTTAAATAACAAAATCGGCTTTTTCGTGCAAAAATGAACCAATCTTCCCAGTCATAACTATACGAGTTTCTTTAGAAAGACTCGTGTTGACAGAAGGTTAGGTTTGAAGTGTTCTTATTAAATTTTAGAGATTAAGAATTGGAGAAATCTACTCATTCCATACTTCTTATGGTTTTTCAGAATTAAAAATAGGTGAATTCCACCTAATACAAAACCAATTTCTGAAGTTAAGTAAATTCCAATCAGAATGAGATAAATTCCGACTCTTAAAAGCTCATTTTTAAATTTTAAATTATTATTTCTCATAATTTTAATCTGCCTTTTGAAAAAAACACTAATTTATTTTTTTGAGTGCAAAAACTGTACTGACTGAAACTATGGTTATTGGGATAAAGAAATAACTAGCCTGCCGTAATGTAATGATTTTCACCAAATACATTATTATTAAACATACAGTAAAAAACACCCAAAATGAAAGGGTTCTTTTAATTATATTTTTACTAAAATTTTTCATTCTTAGATTCAAGTAGTAAATGCAACAAAATGGGATGAGTAATCAGAGGCATGATTTTTTCAAAACAGAAGGATAGAAAAGACCTACTCGATAGTCTGAAACCATTCAGACTGTTATTTTTGAAAAACGACTTTGATAACTGGGATGTATTTTTCACTTGTTAGTAGCTTAAATCTTTTAATATTAGTCCATTTCTTATATTGATTTTTACTACCCTTATAGTAATTTTCATAAGGTTTTAGGTCTTCATGATTATTTTTCCTTCCAAAGCGTAAGTTTTTACCATGGAACCTCCAATACCCTACAAATAAAAACTTTTTATGAATAGGTATTTTTTTATTGATATCTATTTTAAGCCATTCTTTACGCATCTTTTTTGCGACAGTATATACCATATTTTTTGGATATAGATAACGCTTATCAGGATCTCTAATACTATCGGCTATGAATAAAATAGGTATAAATTTTGAATTTCTAGCTCTATTTTTAAAGACGCGATATTTAATAAAGCTTACTTTATTCATAGGTGTAGTACTGATATCAAAAGATAATAAATCACCTACTGTGCCACCTAATACACCTCCCGTATGGTTATATGGCTCTCCATAGTTACCTATAACTATATCTTTTTGGGAAGAAATTTTGACGGTTTTTAGAGGGATACCTTTTCCAATAAAAATGTTTTTAGAATTGAAATCGGTTTTTTGTAGGCTTGTTTTATACCAATTATCAAATCTAATAATAATAGAGTCAAATTTGGTTATAATACTCTTATTAATTGTAGCCATTTCTTTTTGAGAAACAACAAGCTTGATCTTATTTTTTGTATAAAAGTATAGTTTGTAATCTTTAATAGTATCTCCGTTATTTTTATTTATGAAAAAATACTTATTCTGAGCGGCTAATTGAGACGAGATGGTGAATAGAAAGAAAAAACAGAGCAAATTTTTTATTTTCATTGGGGTAAATTTAAAAAAAGCAAAAAGGAGAAAGCTTCTTCCCCCTTCTATTTATAGTTATTGATGGTCATTTAACCAATCTTCCCAGTCACAAGGGATGTAATCAACATCTCGAGGTGCTCCCCATCTTATTCCAAAACGGTATCTTTGTACTTGTCCATCTCTTCCTAAATATTGTGATCCATCTGGACGCTCTTTGATTTCACAAGGGCCTTGAGAAACAACCTCACTACACCAAAAACAATTTGATTCACTAATTCCGGAAGAGGGATTATCTATATAATAAACCAAATCCATAGCTTGGTTAGGAGTAAAATGACCAATAATGTAAGTATTTAATTGCTTAGCTGCTGTTTTGTCGTAGCCTTGTTCTATTTGGGCTTGATAAACAAAATCAGAAAGTCTATTCAGATAATGCATTTGTATGCTATCTAAATTGTGCTGACTTTTGAATAAATTATATTTGTAACGCCATAATTCAGCCTTTATTGAATTAGGAAATTTATCCATGATACCCATTGGATTTTCATCATCTATAACATTTTGATAGATTTGTGCAATAGAAATACTATTGCTAGTTAGTTTACGTTGATTATTTTTGTTATAATTATCTGAAGTGCAGCTTGTTATAAAAAAAACGCAAAGTATAAGATTTAGAATAATTATTTTTTTCATTTTTTAATGAAATTTCAGTGTCCATCGATAATATGCTTTTTGCATTATGGGGTAGTTATCGATTTCCACCATTATAAATTTGCTGCCCGTTGTCTAAAACGTCAAAATAGTTCAACTGTCATTTCACATTTTAAATACTGTAGTCAAAAAACAGGATTGTTAAATATTTCAACTATAACCATTTAATCACCCTCGATGTGAAATTATGAAGTGCTTTTTATTGGTTTTAAACAACTTTCAAATATATTAATTTTTTCTTAACAAATAATTATTTGCTAAATAAAAATTAAATTACGCTTAAATTATCGGAAAATAATTGAGATTTTTGGGGAAGGTAATAAATGAGAAGTTATGAGATTGTGTATTTGGATATGCAATATTATATGTTTGATAATCAAGTGTATAATAACTTTGAGACTAATAATAACCTGTATATTCCCTTTGGAGTTGAACACCTTTCGGGGTTCAGTAAGGGTAAGTCTACCTTACCCCGCACTGCACTTCGTTTGTACAGGGTTTATCACATTAAAGACCTTCGGCCTTTTAAAGTGTACTTCTGTTTATGGTTATAGCCAATCCTATAATGGTTGAAATATGATTAACCCCGAGTGTAACTCGGGGCGCTGAGATTACCGTGCCTTATAGAACTACGAAGTAGTTCAACAATAAAAATTGAGGTAAAATAATTCCGAAACTTGAGTGTGTAATTGTAGCTAGGCTAGTGTGTAGTCTGTATAAATCTGAAATGGCAAAGCATTTGCTTTTAAGGAGGTTGAATGATAAAGTGTGTTTTACTTACTTAGAGTTTAATCCGCTCTATACACAGATAAGTCATCTTTAATAACTTAAAATTTTTCTTATCCTGAAATTTAAGAAGGGAAGTGAGCCTGTACAGTTTGGCTATCTTAACTGTAAAATCAACTTAGACTCTGATAGTGAAATGCTGTTTAGCTTGTTCTGTTCTAAAAAACACAAGTCCCCAGAAGAAAATATCTATAGTTACCCGTACCTTTTTATGCGCTTTGACATAGGTCCAATCTGCTTCTGTTTCTTTAGATTGATGAATGCCTTTAAAGATGTATAAACTGTGTGGGTGCGCGTAGTTTAAGAGTAACTTAAAAGCAGACTGAATAGATAGGTTGACACTTTGAGGGGCGATAAAAGCCAAATCAATTTTATCAACAGATAAGTCAATAAACTTTTCGGGATGTTGAACGGAAAGCGGCTGTATGTTTTTAAAAAGCCGATTTTGTTGAGCGGTGTCTGCTGTATGTTTTACAGCATCGTTTACGCTAGTCAACACGGTTTTAGCTTCAAGAGCTAAAGCAATATCAGCAGTATAATTATTGCTGAGGTTTAATGCCACCTGTGGTTTAAAATAGCGTGTCAGCCGATTGAGTAAACGGTGTTGTTTGTAAGGAAGTTTATGAGTTGACGCTGTTGTTTTTTGGGCGGTTTTAATGAGCCTGTAGTGTTTGTGGGCGCGTCGTTTATATAGGCATTGGGTGATTAACTTATACACAAAAGGAGAGTGAACACCGTGTTGATTTTTTGAGGCTATTAAAAAGTTGAGATAAGCCTTGATTTTAAACCGTGTATTCATTCTCCTTCGGTATATGGTAAACTATAGTTTAGTGTTTATGTGAGAGGTTATTGAGTTTTTTCTGTTGTTTTTTAAATACAATTTTTGAAATAAATATACTGATTTCATATAAAATCAAAATCGGAATAGAAACAATAATCATACTCGTGACATCAGGCGGCGTGATAACCGCTGAAATCGCCAAAATGATGACAATAGCAAATTTGCGGTATTTTTTGAGTAGAGTAGGATTGACAAGTCCTATTTTAGTCAAAATGTAAATGATAATAGGGAGCTCAAATACAACTCCACTAGCTACTGTAGATGAGCGAATCAAACTAAAATAACTACTGATATCAATATCGTTAAAGACTTCTTTACTTACAGAATAGCTTCCGAGGAAGTTAATCGCTAAAGGCGAAACAATGTAGTAACCAAAGAGTACACCAATAAAGAACAATAAAGAAGCAATTAGGATAAATCCGCGAGAGCCCTTTTTTTCATTGTCTTTAAGTGCTGGTGAAATAAACTTCCAGAGTTCGTAAAGCACATAAGGGAAAGCGACAATTATCCCGGCAGTAATCGAGGTCCAGATATGAGCATTAAACTGCCCGCCCATGGTTCTACTTTGAATCCTAAAAGGAATTTCGGTAATACACTGCCCATCGATGCCTAAAAACTCAGTGATTTTGCACAAGGCGCGATAGGTTATAAAATTAGGTTCTTTAGGTGCAAAAATAATGGTGTTAAAGATAAAATCTTTGCATATAAAAGCAACGATAGCAGCCACTAAAACAGCTATTGAAGAACGTACCAAATGCCATCTGAGTTCTTCGAGATGTTCTAAGAATGACATGTCACCTAGGGCCCCTTTTTTTTCTTTTTCTTGAGACATTGATCTAAATTATTCCTTCATTCATCAAGTTGTGGATATGAACGATACCTTTATAAGTACCCTTATCCTCAGCGATGAGTTGAGTGATTTTATTATCTTCTAACAAGTTGACGGCATCAATAGCTAAAGCTGTATTAGCAATAGTTTTTGGGGATTTTCCCATAATATCTTTAGCCGATAATTGACGTACATCTACATTTTCAGAAAGCATACGTCTGATATCGCCGTCAGTAATAATGCCTACAATTTTATCATTGTCAACAACAGCTGTTGCGCCGAGCATTTTTTGAGAAATTTCAACAATTACCTCTGATAAAGGAGCGTCAGAGCTTACCTGAGGTTTTGCATTTTGATCCGTGATGTCGCTGATGCGCAAGTAAAGTTTTTTGCCTAGCGCTCCTCCCGGGTGATATTTAGCAAAATCTTTACTGGTAAAGCCACTGAGATGAACTAAGCAAACCGCCAAAGCATCACCTATGACTAATTGAGCTGTAGTGCTAGTTGTAGGAGCTAAATTGTTAGGGCAAGCTTCTTTGTCAATAGTGGCATCGAGCACAAAATTGGCGTGTTGAGCTAGAAAAGAAGCCTTATTGCCAGTAATAGCAATCAACTTATTTTTAAAATTATTGATTAGCGGTACAAGCACTTTGATTTCGGGTGTATTCCCTGATTTAGAAATGCAAATAACCACATCTCCAGGTTGAATAATCCCTAAATCACCGTGAATAGCATCCGCGGCATGCATAAAGATAGCGGGAGTTCCGGTAGAGTTGAAGGTCGCGACGATTTTTTGAGCTATTAAAGCGCTTTTTCCAATTCCTGTGACGATAACACGACCGTTAGATTTGAAAATTTCTAGGGCTGCAGCAGCAAATTCATCCGTTAATAAATCCTTTAATTTCGCGATGGCTTTAGCTTCATTTGAAACTGTTTCTCTAGCGAATGAAAGTAACTCTTGGTGATTCATTTATTATATAGTAATTTTGGACTTGCCATTAAGCATCAAAATGCTTAATTTTAAAAACGGTAAAGTTAATTAATTTTATAAACTTAGATGATGGCTTTGACGGAAATCGATTTAAAAAAGGAACTGAAGAAATATTTTGGCTTTGATCAATTTAAGGGGCTGCAGGAAGAGGTAATACGAAGTATCGTTTCCGGGCAACACACCTTTGTGATTATGCCAACAGGAGGAGGGAAATCACTGTGCTATCAGCTGCCAGCCTTAATGCATGAAGGCACAGCTATAGTAATATCGCCATTAATCGCTTTGATGAAAAATCAAGTCGACGCCTTGCGATCTCTATCATCTGTTGAAGGTGTAGCCCATGTTTTAAACTCTTCACTTAACAAAACGCAAGTGCGTCAAGTGAAGGAAGATATCGAAAATGGCGTCACAAAATTGCTTTATGTTGCTCCAGAATCGCTTATCAAAGAAGAGTATGTCACGTTTTTACGCGCTCAAAACTTGTCGTTTTTGGCCATTGATGAGGCGCATTGTATTAGTGAATGGGGACATGATTTCCGTCCTGAATACCGCAATATTCGAAAAATTGCAGAACAATTAAAGCCTGGAATTCCTATTATAGCACTCACCGCTACGGCCACCCCTAAAGTGCAAGAAGATATCTTAAAAAACTTAGGAATGAACGATGCAAATACGTTTAAAGCTTCGTTTAATCGCCCTAATCTGTATTATGAAGTGCGCCCTAAAACAGAAAAAGTAGATGTAGATATCACGCGTTTTGTGAAACGCAACTCAGGAAAAAGCGGAATTATTTACTGTTTAAGTCGCAAAAAAGTAGAGCAATTAGCGCAAACCTTACAAGTAAATGGTATCTCAGCCGTGCCTTATCATGCCGGATTAGATTCGAAATTACGCGCTAGACATCAAGATATGTTTTTGAAAGAAGATGTTGATGTAGTAGTGGCCACTATTGCTTTTGGAATGGGAATTGATAAACCCGATGTGCGTTTTGTCATTCACCATGACATTCCTAAAAGTATAGAAAGTTATTATCAAGAAACGGGTCGCGCCGGACGCGATGGAGGAGAAGGTCACTGCTTGGCGTTTTATTCGTATAAGGATATCGAGAAGCTCGAAAAATTTATGAGCGGCAAGCCTGTTGCTGAGCAAGAAATTGGTCACGCTTTACTACAGGATGTGGTGGCTTATGCTGAAACCTCAATGAGTCGACGCAAGTACATTTTGCATTACTTTGGTGAAGAGTTTGATTCTAATACAGGCGAAGGAGCTGAAATGGATGACAATGTGCGCAATCCTAAAAAACAACACGAAGCCAAAGAAGAAGTGAGTTTGTTGATTGAAACTGTAAAAGAAACCAACCAACTTTATAAAGGACGGGAGGTTGTCAATACCCTAGTTGGAAAATCTAATGCTATACTCAAATCACATAAAACGAATAAACTCTCTGTTTTTGGTTTAGGGAAAGAAAAAGACCGCAATTACTGGATGGCTTTATTGCGTCAAGTATTAGTGGCAGGATTATTACACAAGGATATTGAAACCTATGGGGTAATTAAAATCACCGAGGCAGGAGAAGAATTTTTAAACCAGCCGACTTCTTTTATGATGACAGAAGATCATCAATATACAGAAGAAGCTGATGGGATTATCGGTGCCGCTAAGTCAGACGCTGTAGCAGACCCTAAGTTGATGAAAATGTTGAAAGACTTGCGTAAAAAGGTGGCTAAAAAGAAAGATTTGCCACCTTATGTAATTTTTCAAGACCCTTCACTTGAAGATATGGCCTTAAAATATCCTATAACTTTAAAGGAATTGCGCAATATTCACGGTGTAGGTAAAGGAAAAGCCAAGAAATTTGGACAGCCTTTTATTGAGTTTATTCAGCAGTATGTTGAAGATAACGATATTACTCGTCCTGATGATTTAATCGTTAAATCTACGGGAGCTAATAGTGCATTAAAGTTGTATGTTATTCAGTCTATTGATCGCAAATTATCTCTAAATGACATCGCTAATTCAAAGGGAATTAGCATTAGTGATTTGATTGAAGAAATGGAAGCTATAGTGTATAGCGGTACCAAATTAAATATTGATTACATTTTAGAAGATATGCTAGACGAATCTGATCAAGAAGAATTATACGATTATTTTATGGAGGCAGATACGGATCATATTCAAGATGCTGTAGAAGAATTTGATGGCGATTATGAAGAAGAAGAATTACATTTATACCGTATGAAATTTATCAGCGAAGTGGCTAACTAAAGCAATTTAACCTTTTGTTGAAAACTAAGACAAGCAGCTCTATCAGGCTGCTTGTCTTAGTTTAAAAGGTACTGGTTTTTAATAATTCTAGTTAGAGGCTTGTCTAATAGTAACTTTAAACTAGAATGCTTTTTTCTTGTAAATAAAATGAACTAGCGCAATAAGCAACGTTAACACAAGTCCTAATCCAGCTACACCAGGCCAACCAAAATGCACATAGGCGGTCACACCAAGTACGGTACCTAATGAACCGCCTAAAAAGAACGTCACCATATATACTGTATTGACGCGATTGCGCGCTTCGGGGTTTTTATTAAAAATAATGTTTTGATTAGTGATGTGTAAGGTTTGTTGTCCGAGATCAACTAAAATTACGCCAATAATAATCCCGATAAGCCAATAGGATGAAAAGAACATCAGTAGCCAAGATGCTCCCATTAATATAATTGACCCGATGATAAGTTTGTTTTTGCTGTATTTGTCATTTAGCTTGCCGGCAAAGGAAGAGCCCAATGCGCCAATCATTCCTAAAAATCCAAATAAGCCCGTTACAGTACTGCCATAGCCGTAATAATCTTTCATTAAAAAAACGAGTGTGGTCCAGAAAGCACTAAGCCCGGCAAAGGATAATCCACCTCTGATTGCAGCCAGGCGCAACGCAGGTTCAGTTTTGGTATAATGCCATAATGACTTTATCAAACTTTTGTAATTGCCTGTGTAATTCGGTATATGAAGCGGAAGTTTATAATGTAGTATAATGGCGAGTAAGGCCATAGTTATAGCGCCGGCATAATACATGGTTCGCCATCCAAATTCGCCACCAATATAGCCGCTAATAACGCGACTGCCGATGATGCCTATTAATAAACCACTCATGACTATTCCGGTGGCGCGGCCTTGATTTTGAGGATTAGAAAACTCTGCAGCAAGTGGTACAAAAAGCTGCGGAATAGCTGAAGTCGCTCCAATTAATACGCTGCTAGCTATTAACCAACCCAAACTTGGCGCGTAGGCGGCCATAAGTAAAGCTATAATCAAAATGACAAAATCGAGCTTTAAAATCTTGGTGTTGGATAGCATGTCTCCTAAAGGAACAATAACCAATAAACCAAGCGTGTAGCCTAGCTGTGTGGCTAAGGATACATTACTGACGGCTGCTTTTGAAGCGTGATAACTCGTGGCAATTTGATTTAATAATGGCTGGTTGTAGTAGAGATTAGCGACCACTAAGCCCGCTGAAATGCTCATTAAGTACAATACAGAATTAGATAATTGTTTGGTCTGAGTGGTAATACTTGTTTTCATGTTGCAAATTTCGAGCTTATTGTTTTATCTCTAAATACTGTTCTGTTAAAAACAATGTTATAAATTCATTCTGTTTAAATGTATTTTATTTTTGTTTACTTAAAATTTAATTAAGTGTTTTTGTTATATTGGGATGGTTTAAATAATGATACATATGAAAAGAAGTGGTTTACTAGGGATAATCGTATTGGCGTTTTGTTTTGTGGCTTGCACTCCGCTTATAGAAGACTGGGGAGAGGAGTTGGGAGAAGAAGCTTGTTTGGAGACCTATGCGTCAGTGGTAACAAAGGTAATAGGTGATGTGCATCAAATTAGGAAGAATGAAGAATTAATGCTTACGATAGGTATAAAGTCTGATAAACCCTGTAGTGAGGTGTATGAATTGGGAGGAGATGTTGATGGAAATGTGTATTATTTTAATCCTTATGTTGGTTATCATACTTGTGGAGCTTGTCCTAATTCATCGTCTGAATTGCTTATGCGTTATGTCTTTGTGTCTAATAAGCCGGGTGATTATAGTTTGAAGTTTAAAACTGGAGAACAAAGCTATTTGACCTATGCCGTGACAGTGATGCCGTAGAGGAAGTGTTGCTTGTATTTTAATTAAAAAAAAACAAAAATTGAATTATAGATAAATACTAAAGTTAAGTTTTTGAGGTTAAATAATATGAATTGAAGTGATGAAGGTAAATTAATATGATAGGAAAACTGATTTTAAAAACCAATATGTTGTTAGTAATGAGTTTGTTGGCTAATGGTTGTTTTTTTAGTGATACAGGACAAGAAGCGGTGAGTTTGTGTACAGAAACTTACACTAGTGCTATTGTGTCTGTTGAGGGTGCACACTATGGTTTAGTGGGTGATGAGGTATTGCTTGAGGTGAAAGTTAAGAGTAGATCACAGTGCAGTATTTTTCAAAGATTTACGGTAAAACAAAATCTTAATCAGATCAAAATAGAACCGGTATTGAGTGAGCAGACTTGTAAAACTTGTGAGGTGGAGCAGGGTGAAATGACAGCTACTTATAAATTTGTTGCTGAGCATCCAGGCGATTACCGCCTTAAATTTAAAACAGCTCAAAAAGATTATCGCGATTTTATCATTCACATCGCTTCTTGAATTAAGCAAATAAAAACTCGACTACTTCTTCTATTTTAGCCACTTTAATCACGCGAATACCTAAGTCTTTTTTGGGAATTTTTGATTGTTTGGCGACTAAGATAGTAGCAAACCCTAATTTTTCAGCTTCTCTGATGCGTTGTTCAACTTTGCTAACCGGTCTGATTTCGCCAGCTAAACCTACTTCGGCGGCAAAGCATACATCATGATCTATGGCAATATCTTCATTAGAGGACAGGATGGCTGCAACAACAGCTAAATCAATGGCGGTATCGTCAACGCTAATTCCTCCGGTGAGGTTTAAAAATACGTCTTTGGCGCCTAATCTAAATCCGGCTCGTTTTTCAAGCACGGCCAAAAGCATATTGAGGCGTTTGGCGTTGTAACCGGTTGTAGAGCGTTGCGGAGTTCCATAAACGGCTGAGCTCACTAAAGCTTGCACTTCAATCATAAGTGGGCGTACGCCTTCAATGGTGGCGGCAATGGCGGTGCCGCTTAATTCGTCCTCATTTTTAGAAATCAGAATTTCTGAAGGATTGCTTACCTGGCGCAATCCGGCGCCGAGCATTTCGTAAATTCCCAATTCATTGGTTGGTCCAAATCGATTTTTGTGTGCGCGCATAATGCGGTACACGTGATTGCGGTCGCCTTCAAACTGTAAAACTGTATCCACCATATGTTCTAAGACCTTAGGTCCTGCAATGTGACCTTCTTTGGTGATATGACCGATGATTAAAACCGGGGTGTGGGTTTCTTTGGCAAATTTCATCAGTTCGCTGGTGCTTTCTCTGATTTGTGAAATACTGCCCGGTGAACTTTCTATAAAATCCGTGTGCAGCGTTTGAATAGAGTCAATGATGACAACCTCAGGTGTGAGTGCTTCAATCTGCTTAAAGATATTTTGTGTTTTAGTTTCGGTGAGAATGTAGCAATTGTTGGTGTCAGAAGCCAAGCGTTCAGCGCGCATTTTAATTTGTTGCTGGCTCTCTTCGCCCGAAACATAGAGTGTTTTGTAGGTGAAGTTTAAAGCGATTTGCAGCAATAATGTACTCTTTCCTATGCCAGGTTCGCCTCCTAAAAGCGTTAGAGAACCCGGAACGAGTCCGCCACCTAAAACACGATTGAGTTCGTGGTCATTAGTGTTTAAGCGTGTTTCTTGTTCGTATTGAATGTCAGTAACCAGGGTGGGCTTAGCGACGCGTTTGCGTTTGGCTGATGACGAGTCACTTTTCCAATCTTTAGCAGTTGATTTTTCAACAACTTCTTCAGCAATTGTATTCCATTCTTTACAGGTTGTACATTGGCCTTGCCATTTAGCGTATTGTGCGCCACAATTTTGACAGAAAAAAGCAATTTTTGTTTTAGCCATAACCTGATAAATTTTAAAAGAGCTGCTAAGTTAAGTTGTTTTTTGAGAAAGAAAGGATTTAATCGGCTTGAATTAGGGTAAACTTAACGCTTTAAATTTACCTGTAGATGCGTTGAATAAGTTGAGGTTATTTCGACTTTTTCTTGTTTAAAATAGGTAATAAAATGAGCGATAAACCGCCAACAACAATGTTTAAAATAGTTTGTGCTCCCCAGTCAACCCAACCAAAAGCTTCGCCTACATTTTTATGAACGCCAAACAAGGCGAGTACAGCACCTACGGCGATGGGGTAAATTCCTATACCGCCATTGGTGATTGAAATGGCGAATGAGCCGGCGACAAAAGCCGCAAGCATAGCGCCAAAAGAAAGACTCTCCATGGCTGGAAAGGCATTGCGTAAAATGTAAAACATAAACACATACATGCTCCAGATGAATAGGGTGTGGATGATAAAAGCTGTTTTCTTTTTGAGTTGTAAAATACTTTTAATGCCTTGTAAAACGCCTGATGCCATACCGCGTATTTTGACGAATATTTTCCAATTGGAATGCTTGATAAATTTTAATCCAATGATACCGATGCTGATTAACACAATTAATCCGATTAAACTAAACCAAGGATTGATATGGTATTCATCAAAGAAGATAAACAACTCGTCAGTATGAAAAAGCAGGGCTATAGCGACAATAGCGAGCAGCATAAGCACATCAATGGCGCGCTCAATGATAATCGTACCGAAAACTTTGTCAATAGGAATATCTTCATAGCTGGCAACGGTGGCGCCGCGAAGTACTTCGCCAGATCGTGGGATGCCAAGATTAGCTAAATACCCTCCCATGACAGCCATAAAGTTAGTTGATAATCTGGTTTTATAGCCTAGAGGTTCAAGGAGCAGTTTCCAACGATAAGCTCTTGATAGATGAGATAGAAGTCCCCCGATTATAGATAAAGCTATCCAAATCGGGTTGACCTGTGTGATATTTTGGATGAGTTTTTGTCGATCTTCTGGAGTGAAGTTATTGTAGGAATAAACAATAAAAAACAAACCCAAAGCCAGTGGTAAGAAAGTTTTTAAAAATGAAAAAAGACGTTTCTTAACCACGAGAGTTTACTTTAAAAGATTAGTGTTTTCGTCAGGAAAAACAATAGCGGGTTTAAAGGTTTTAGCTTCTTCAAATTCCATAAATGCATAAGTCATCAAGATGACAATGTCGCCCGGAGCTACTCTACGTGCTGCAGCGCCGTTAAGGATGATTTCGCCGCTATTTCTTTTGCCTGGGATGACATAAGTTTCGAGGCGTTCACCATTGTTGTTGTTAACAATTTGAATTTTTTCACCTTCGATGATATTGGCTGCTTCCATAAGATTTTCATCAATGGTGATGCTGCCAATATAGTTTAAATCAGCGCCAGTAACTTTGACGCGATGAATTTTTGATTTTACAACCTGTACTAACATAATTTGAGTTTAGTTTAACGCCATATTGTCTATTAATCTTACTCCACCAATCTCGGCGGCGATAAAGGCTCTATATTTTTTGTGCGAGTTAAAGTCTGTTACAGTTTCTAATGTTTCGGCATCGGTAATTTCAAAATATTCTACTTCAAAATCAGAATGCTCAGTAATGTTTTGTTTTAAATTTAGGAAAATTTCCAAAAAATCAGGTTTCCCAAATTGAGCTTTCACTTCAGTTAATGTGCGGTAAATTAAAGTGGCTGTTTGACGATCTTTAACAGATAGACGTTCGTTACGCGAGCTACGCGCAAGTCCGTCTTCTTGTCTGTTAATTGGACAGCCAATAATTTGAACCGGAAGTTGCAGCAAGGATACTAATTTTTTGACAATTAATAGTTGTTGATAGTCTTTTTCTCCAAAAAAAGCTTTATCAGGGTTGATAATAGTGAATAATTTTTGCAAAACAGTACCTACACCATCAAAATGGCCGGGTCTAAATTTCCCTTCCATTAATGAGGCTAGAGGCTCGAAGTCAAAAACGTCAGATTTTACCTGATCGCCATAAATTTGGTCAGCTGTAGGAGTGAAGATGATTAAATCACCTGTAATAGTTGATTTTAATAAGTCGATATCGCGCTCAACAGTGCGTGGATATTTATTTAAATCTTCGGGGTTATTAAATTGAGTGGGGTTTACAAAAATGCTGACCACCACAACATCACATTGTTTTTCAGCTTCTTGTATAAGGGCGAGGTGGCCTTGGTGCAAGGCACCCATGGTAGGTACAAAACCTACAATTTTTTGCGAATTTCTACGTTCTTGTAGAAGTTCAGCTAGTTGATTTTTTGAATCTGTAGCAATCACAAAGTTAGATTTAGAAGTTGCAAAATTAATATATTATGGATAAACTGCATAAATTTTCGTACTTTTGCGTGCTTTATAATCTATAATAAACCAAAGTCTTTTTCAACGTTATGAAAGATAAGCGAATTTTGTATGTGTCCTCTGAAGTGATGCCGTACTTTCCAGAAACTGAAATGTCATCAATGTCTTTTGAAGCTCCTCGAATGATAAATCGGCAAGGCGGTCAAATCAGAATCTTTATGCCGCGCTTTGGAATTATAAACGAACGCCGTCACCAATTACACGAAGTGATTAGGTTATCAGGGGTTAACTTGGTGATTGACGATTTGGATATGCCCTTGATTATTAAAGTGGCTTCTATTCCTCGTGAGCGTATGCAAGTTTATTTTATCGATAATGAAGATTACTTTAAACGCAAAGCTACTTTTACGGATGGCGATGGTAATTTGTTTGACGATAATGATGAACGCGTCATCTTTTTTACCAAAGGCGTTATTGAAACGGTCAAAAAATTAAACTGGGCTCCTGATATTATTCATGTTCACGGTTGGATGGCATCATTATTGCCACTATATTTACGCAACTATTACGGCAATGAACCGCTGTTTGCTAATGCAAAAATTGTAACCTCTGTTTACAATAATGGATTTGAAGGTGAGTTGTCTGATAGTTTTGATAAAAAAGTATTATTTGATGGTATTGATGACGATCGTGTAGCTCACTTAGTACATCCTACTTATCCAGCGATGATGAAGACAGCAATTGAGAATTCTGACGCTGTGATTAGAGGAAGTGAAGAGTTGCCGGCTGAATTAGATGAATACTTGCAAACATTAGATAAACCAGTGCTCGATTACAAATCGAAAGAAGAATTTGGGCAGGCTTATCAAGATTTTTATACACAAGACGTATTACAAGAAAACGAAGATTAATTTATGCGCAATACACGATTTCTTAAACCTATGGCAATTCTAGCAATTGCCTTTTTTTTCTTAGCCTCATGTGATGATGAATTTAACGAAGTTGGCGGCTCGTTAGTAGGCGATAATAATTTTGACGCTTTGTTGTATAAAGCTGCTGCTTTAGATGCTCATAGTTTAAAACTCAATAGCGTGCAGAGTAATGGTTTGTCTAGTTATGCTTTAGGATTTTATAAGGATCCAAAATATGGCGCAACAACCGCTAATGTGTTAGCGCAATTGGAGCTTTCTACAGTAAATCCAACTTTTGGTGATAATCCTCAGTTAGATAGTGTGGTGCTGACAGTTCCTTATTTTTCAACTATAGAGAGTCAAACACTTTATGACAAAACCTATACCTTAGATTCTGTTTTTGGTGATAACCCGGTGAAGTTGTCAATTTATGAGTCTAACTATTATTTACGTCAATATGACCCTGCAGATGAGTATAATCCACAAGCTTATTATTCAGATCAAGGCAGTGTGTTTGAGCAAAACTTAGGAGGAACGCCTTTATATGTTGACCAAGCCTATAAACCTTCTTCTAATCCAATTGTTTTAATTGAACCTATTGAGGTGGCAGAAGGAGAAGATCCGCAAGCTGATACCACTAAACTGAGTCCGCGTTTACGGGTTAAACTGCCAGTTAGTTTGTTTCAACAAAAGATTCTAGATCAAGAAGGAAATAGTGTACTTGCTACTAATAGTAATTTTCAAAATTACTTTCGAGGCTTGTATTTTAAATCTGAAGCACTTAATGGTACAGGTATGTATGCCTTGTTGAACTTTGCATCAGACGATGCGGGGATTACCTTGTATTTTCATACAGAATATGAAGATTCTGAAGGCGAAACACAACAAGCTGAAAATACCTATGCTTTGAATTTTGGTAGTCAAATTGTCAATACATTTGATACAGACTATCAACAATTGCCTGCGCAAGATGATAATTTATATGTCAAAGGAGGCCAGGGTTCTATGGCTGTTGTCAATTTATTTACAGATCAAACTCAGCTCGATTCTTTACGTGAAGCTAATTGGTTAATCAATGAAGCTAATTTAAAACTGTATGTCAATGCTGACGCCGTACCGACGAATCAAGAAAATCCGGGGCGCTTGTATATTTATGACGTCAACAATAGTAGAGTACTTAAAGATTATTCTCTAGATGCTGGAATTAATGAAAACGATCCTTGGAGTTCTCGTCTCGTTCATTTAGGACGTATTGAAGAAGATGAAAACGGTAATAAATTTTATAGAATTCGTATTACTAATTATGTCAATGACATCATAAATAACGATTCGACTAATACACGTTTGGGAGTTGTCGTGTCACAAAATGTCAATGTCAGTTCAATGTCTAAAATTAAAGCTGATTCAAGCACGCCGACTACTGCTGTTGAATACATCCCAACTTCTTCAGTGTTAGCGCGCGAAGGCACGGTCTTTTACGGTCCTGAAGCTCCTGACACCAAAGCACTTAAATTAGAAATATATTACACCAAACTAAACTAAATTATTTTTTACACAATCTAAAAAAAACAACCAATCAACTCAAAACTTACTAACTATGTGTGGAATTGTAGGCTATATTGGCCATAGAGAGGCATTTCCAGTAATTCTTAATGGATTACAACGACTTGAATATCGTGGATATGACAGTGCCGGGATTGCCCTGTGTGATGATCAGGGATTTGAATTTTCAAAAACGAAAGGAAAAGTTGCTGATTTATCAGAAAAGAGTAAAAAAATAGCTAAAACGGCTACCATAGGAATTGGGCATACCCGCTGGGCAACACATGGTGTTCCTAACGATGTAAACTCACATCCTCATTTTTCAAACTCTGGTGATTTAGCGATTATTCACAATGGAATTATTGAAAATTATGATGCCTTACGCCAAGAGTTAACCGAGCGCGGTTATACCTTTCAATCAGAAACCGATACAGAAGTCTTGGTTAATTTAATTGAAGAAGTCAAAAAACAAGAAGGCGTAAAGCTAGGTCAAGCGGTTCAAATCGCTCTAAACAACACTGTTGGTGCTTATGCAATTGCAGTGATAGACCAAGCTAATCCTGATGAAATTGTCGTTGCTAGACTAGGAAGTCCTTTGACAATAGGTGTTGGTAAAGATGAATATTTTATCGCCTCTGATGCTTCTCCTTTTATTGAATATACCAAAGAAGCTATCTATCTTGAGGATGGCGAAATGGCTATTATCAGACGCGATAGAGATATTGTGGTACACAAAATTAAGGACGATAGCTTAGTCACTCCGTCGGTACAAACCTTACAATTAAATCTTGAGCAGATCGAAAAAAACAACTACGATCACTTTATGCTCAAAGAAATTTACGAACAACCTGAAGCTATTACAGATACTTACCGCGGTCGTATTTTGTTGAAAAAAGACAAAATCACTATGGCTGGGGTTGATGATAATATAGATAAGTTTTTGAATGCCAAACGTATTCTCATTGTGGCCTGTGGCACTTCGTGGCATGCAGGTTTAGTATCGGAGTATATTTTTGAAGACTTTGCACGCATTCCGGTTGAGGTAGAATACGCTTCAGAATTCCGTTATCGCAACCCCGTAATTCGCGAAGATGATGTGGTGATTGCCATATCGCAATCAGGCGAAACTGCCGATACTATGGCGGCTATAAAGTTGGCTAAAGAGAAAGGAGCATTTACATTTGGTGTTTGTAATGTTGTAGGTTCATCAATTTCTCGTGAGACTCATGCAGGGGCTTATACACACGCGGGTCCTGAAATAGGAGTAGCTTCAACCAAAGCCTTTACTACTCAAATCACAGTGTTGAGTTTGATAGCCCTTAAGCTAGCAAAAGCAAAAGGACAAATGACCAAAGAAGATTTTCATCGTCATTTAGTTGAATTGCAACTCATTCCCGAAAAAATAGAACGCGCTTTAGCCTCAAATGATTTGATTAAAATGGTAGCTGATAAATATAAATCAGCTAGAAATTGTTTGTATTTAGGACGTGGCTATAACTTTCCTGTAGCCTTAGAAGGTGCTTTAAAGCTGAAAGAAATTTCCTATATTCATGCTGAAGGCTATCCGGCTGCAGAGATGAAACACGGTCCTATTGCTTTAATTGATGCCGAAATGCCGGTTGTGATAATCGCAACAAAAGCAGGTTACTATGAAAAAATTATCAGCAATATTGAAGAGATACGCTCACGCGAAGGACGCATTATAGGTATAGTTACTGAAGGTGATAAAGCAGTGCGCCAATTGGCTGATTATGTGATAGAAGTGCCAGATACACTTGAAGCATTTACACCTTTATTGACTACAATTCCTTTACAGTTATTGTCTTATCACATCGCCTTGCTATTGGGTAAGAATGTTGATCAACCACGTAATTTAGCAAAATCGGTTACTGTAGAGTAATACGGAAGTGACATTCAAAATGGACCAATCTTCCTGTTAAAATTACAAATCTCTGCGTTATAAATGCTCGTCATAGCTATGGCTATGCCTGTGCTTTTTGCCTTGACCTTTGAAATTTTAACGACAAAATATTTAGTCTATTTTAGAAATCATTTCCGTATAAGATTTTTTTGTCAGATAATTCAACAGGTAGCTTAAACACTTAGGTTACCTGTTTTTTATGATTTATAGGGTGTTGATTGCGTGAAGAACTAAAGAAGTAAGGCAAGGTGTGTAAGGGAGAAACAACTTTGTGATTTAGTGCGAATTAGTTGCGTATGAAATACTTTGAATAGATTTAAAAATAGAGTGTATAATTTAGAGAAAAAAGCTTATCTTCGCAGCCGAAAATCTGACGCAGTTTTTCAATAATATAAACGTTAAATAAAAAGATAATGGCAACAGGTACAGGTAAAATTGCTCAAATTATCGGCCCGGTTATCGATGTTGAATTCGATACGGCTAATGGAGGAGAGCTACCAAAGATTTACGATTCCCTGCACATTGACCGTGAAGATGGTTCTGTTTTAGTGCTTGAGGTACAATCACACATCGGTGAAAATACCGTTCGCACTATTGCGATGGACTCTGCTGACGGGTTGAGCCGCGGCACAACCGTAAAAGGAACAGGGGCTCCTATTCAAATGCCTATTGGAGGCAGTATTTATGGTCGCTTGTTTAATGTAACAGGTGATCCAATTGATGGCATGGAAGCGCTTCCTAAAGAAGGTGAAAACGGACTTCCAATTCACCGTGAAGCTCCTAAATTTGAAGACTTATCTGTATCAACAGAAGTCCTTTTTACCGGAATTAAAGTTATTGACTTGATCGAACCTTACGCAAAAGGTGGTAAAATTGGTCTTTTCGGTGGTGCTGGTGTAGGAAAAACTGTACTTATCCAAGAATTAATTAATAACATCGCTAAAGGCCATGGTGGTCTTTCTGTATTTGCCGGTGTAGGTGAGCGTACGCGTGAAGGTAATGACTTATTACGTGAGATGCTTGAATCAGGCATTATCAAATACGGAGATGAGTTTTTAGAATCTATGGAAAAAGGAGGATGGGATCTTCAAAAAGTCGATAAACAGGCTATGAAAGATTCAAAAGCAACCTTCGTTTTCGGTCAAATGAACGAACCTCCTGGTGCACGTGCGCGTGTAGCCTTGTCAGGATTGACAATTGCTGAATATTTCCGCGATGGAGCAGGTGATGGTCAAGGTAAAGATGTATTGTTCTTCGTTGATAATATCTTCCGTTTTACACAAGCTGGTTCTGAAGTATCTGCATTGCTTGGTCGTATGCCATCAGCTGTAGGTTACCAACCAACATTGGCTACTGAAATGGGTGCTATGCAAGAGCGTATTACTTCAACTAAAAAAGGATCTATTACTTCAGTTCAAGCGGTTTATGTACCTGCTGATGACTTGACTGACCCGGCACCAGCTACAACTTTTGCCCACTTAGATGCTACTACTGTATTGTCACGTAAAATTGCTGAGCTCGGTATTTATCCGGCTGTAGACCCTCTTGAGTCTTCATCTCGTATCCTTGAGCCAAGTGTAATTGGTGATGAACACTATAACTGTGCTCAACGCGTAAAAGAGTTGTTGCAACACTATAAAGAATTGCAAGATATTATTGCTATTCTCGGTATGGAAGAATTATCAGAAGAAGATAAATTAGCTGTTGGTCGCGCTCGTCGTGTACAACGTTTCTTATCTCAACCATTCCACGTTGCTGAACAATTTACAGGTTTAAAAGGTGTATTAGTTGATATTAAAGATACTATCAAAGGCTTTAATATGATTATGGATGGCGAATTAGATCATCTTCCTGAAGCAGCTTTCAACTTAAAAGGGTCTATTGATGACGTGATTGAAGCTGGTAAGAAAATGACCGAAGAAGCCTAATCACTTAAACCTATTTTTATGCAACTAGAAATTGTTAGTCCGGAACGCGTGTTGTTAAGTGGTGAAGTAACCTCAGTTACTGTGCCCGGTGTAAAAGGCATGTTTCAAATGCTCGATCACCACGCGCCAATCTTGTCTGTTCTTGAAGAAGGCTTTGTGCGCTTTCAAGCTTCACAAGAAATTTCGGAAGCTTATCGCAAAAATTTCATCAAAGGCTACGGCACTGAATTGACCTTAAAAATCACTGGTGGTGTTGTCGAAATGAAAAATAATAAAGCTATTATCTTAGTTGACTAAAGGTTAAAAGCTTTTTACATATTTTTGAAAACCGTTTGCTCTGTTTATGAGGAAACGGTTTTCTGCTTTTATACACAATAGTTTAGCTAATATTTTTTACCTTTAATAGTTCAATCTAATGAAATCTTTATGGATTATATTGACTATTACAAAGTATTGGGGGTTTCAAAAAGCGCCACAGCTGATGAAATTAAAAAAGCTTACCGCAAGAAAGCTCGGCAGATGCATCCCGATTTAAATCCGGATGATAAAGAAGCACAACGAAAATTTCAAGAACTCAACGAAGCTAATGCGGTACTGAGTGATTCTGAAAAACGGAAACAATACGATAAATACGGTAAGGATTGGGAGCATGCAGACCAATTTGAGGCTGCTCGTCAGGCGCAAAATAAGCAAACGCAGTCTGGAAGTCGACAGCAATACGGCTATTCCGGTAACTTTGATGAAGATACCTTTTCTGATTTCTTTGAGCAGATGTTTGGCGGTTCTGCTCGTAGGCACGGGCAAGGTAGACATCCAAAATTTAAGGGACAAGACTTTAATGCTGAACTGCAACTCTCTTTGCAACAGGTTTTTAAAACTCATAAACAAACTTTGCAAGTCAATGGTAAATCAATTCGGTTAACTATTCCTGCTGGGGTTACAGATGGGCAAAGTATTCGAATTAAAGGTCATGGTGGAGCAGGAGTAAACGGTGGCCCTAACGGTGATTTGTATATCAGATTTAGTATTCATAACGATACCGCATTTGTTCGCGAAGGAGCTGACCTCTATAAAACTGTTGAGCTCGATTTATATACTGCATTATTAGGCGGGAGTATTACAGTAGATACTTTTGATGGGCAAGTCAAACTTACAGTTAAACCTGAAACACAGTCAGGAACAAAAGTAAAATTAAAAGGAAAAGGCTTTCCGGTTTATAAAAAAGAGGAAAAGTATGGCGATTTATTTTTGACTTACACTGTTAAGTTGCCTACTAATCTATCTGCAGAAGAACGAGAACTGTTGACAAAACTTAAAACTTTACGGTCATGATTACTGAAGAATTTATTTTGATTACTGAAGTTTGTAAGCACTATAAAGTGAAAGAAGAATTTATTTTTGCTTTACACGAGCGCGAGTTGCTTCATCTCGAAATTAAAGAAAAAAAGACGTATTTAATTTCAGAAGAGATGAAAAATTTTGAACGCCTGTGTCGTTTACACAACGATTTAAATATTAATGTAGAAGGCTTATCTGCTGTTCAAAATCTCTTAGATAAACTTAAGCGGTTGCAAGACGATAATCGATTGTTGCGTAACAGACTTAGGCGCTATGAGTAAAACTTTAATAGCGCTGTTGATTTTAGTGTGTAATTGTTAATAACAAATTAGTAAATATTAAAAATAATTTTATATTTGAGAATATTTAACAATTATCTCAAAAATTATGTTTGCTAAAAACCTCATTCCTCTGGTTAGCCGTTATGGACTTGCTGTAGGCGTAGTATGCTGCTTATTTGCCTGCAAAAACGCTACAAAATCAACAACCACAATAACCGTTACAACACCAACAGAAATTAAATCTACTGATTCTGTAATACCTAGTGTTAATGATCTGCCTGATGATATGAAGGATGATTATGAATTGGTGTGGAGTGAAGAGTTTAATTATGAAGGAAAACCTGATCCAACTGTATGGCAATTTGAGCATGGTTTTGTACGTAACCATGAGCCACAGTGGTATCAAGAAGATAATGCTATTGTAAAAGATGGAAATTTAGTGATTACGGCTCGAGCTGAAAAAGTAAAAAATCCAAATTATAAACCAGCTAGTAAAAACTGGAAAGAAAATAGAGCTTATGCTAACTATACCTCATCAGCCATAGAAACACATGGCAAAAAAGAATTTCTATTTGGAAGTATAGTAACGCGGGCTAAAATCGATACCACTACCGGCGCTTGGCCGGCAATTTGGACAGTAGGGAAAAACAGAATTTGGCCGGCTAATGGTGAAATTGATATCATGGAATTTTATCAAGTTGATAATCAATCAACCATCTTAGCTAATTTTATGTGGGGGACCTGGAAATCAAGTCATCACAAATTGGCCGACTTTTTAGCAAAAGATCCACATTGGCCTGAAAAATATCATACCTGGCGCATGGATTGGAATAAAGATTCGTTGAGTTTGTATCTGGACAATCAATTGTTGAATCGTTTGGTTTACGCTAAAGATAGTAGCTTAAATAAATTTGGAGAAAACCCCTTTTTACAACCGCAATACTTCCGACTTAATTTAGCGGTAGATATCAGAGTTGATTCTACAGATTTAAAATTCCCTATGACTTATAAGGTAGATTATGTGCGGTATTACAAACCTAAATCGCATTAAAAAACTTTAATTTTCGCATTGAAAATCTACTATAAGGTAAGTCTATCTTTAGTAGATTTTTTTTATGGTTTTCGCCGGTTTTACAGATTAAAAACAAGGACAAAAAAAACTAACAAACATTAGCATAAAAATAGATTTGTAATAGAGCTAAGCCTAATTTTATTGAATTGCCGAAATAAAAAATGAATACCTAAGAGATTGATTAAAAAAACTATATAATTTAGTAAGATTTCCATTTTTTATTGATTAAACTCATTCTAAATAGGGTTAATCTTTGATGTAAAGCTTGTTCAAAAGAGAATTGAGGCGTATTTTTGTCTAAAATTTTATTAAAATAATTGATCGATGAGTGGATTTCTCAACACTACTGTAGCTAGAAAATTTGCTATGGGTATTTCAGGACTGTTTTTAGTCTTATTCTTGCTCTTGCATGTGGTCGTCAACTTTACCTCGACCATAAGTCCAGACTTATTTAATAGTCTTTCCGAATTTATGGGGTATAACTTTGTTATACAAGCTGTTATGCAACCGTTATTAGTCATTGGGGTTGTGTTTCATTTTGTGATGGCTTTTGTGTTAGAGGCACGAAACAAAGCTGCACGACCTGTAAAATACACACGTTATAATAAAGCGGTGAACACATCATGGATGTCTCGTAACATGATTTACACAGGATTAGTGATTTTAGCTTTCTTGGTGTTACACTTTTACGATTTTTGGTGGCCAGAGATGGCACACAAATTTGGTGATGGTTTTGCGGTAACCGACACAACTCGGTTTTATACAGAGTTGGTTGCTAAATTCCAAAGCCCTGTTCGTGTTGCAATTTATGTAGTAGCATTTATTTTATTAATGTTACACCTTTTGCACGGGTTTTACGGTTCTTTTCAATCACTCGGTTGGGGGAATAAAAACTCAAGAGCAATCAAAGGATTTGCTAAATGGTATTCTATTATAGTGCCATTATTGTTTATTTACATTGCTCTTTTTCACTTTTTTAGCACGCTTTAATTCGAAGGATATATGTCAGTATTAGATTCTAAAGTACCTGAAGGACCCATTGAAAAAAAATGGGATAATTATAAAAATCATATTCGCTTAGTCAATCCAGCTAATAAACGTAATCTCGATATTATTGTTATTGGTACAGGTTTGGCTGGTGCCAGTGCTGCTGCCAGTTTAGCAGAACTCGGCTATAACGTCAAAACATTTTGCTATCAAGATTCTCCGCGTCGTGCACACTCTATTGCTGCGCAAGGAGGGATTAACGCTTCTAAAGATTATCAAGGCGATGGTGACTCAGATTACCGTTTGTTTTACGATACTGAAAAAGGAGGAGACTACCGCTCACGTGAGTCTAATACTTACCGCTTAGCACAAGTGTCAGGTAACATTATTGACCAATGTGTGGCTCAAGGTGTTCCTTTTGCCCGTGAATACGGCGGAACCTTAGATAACCGCTCTTTTGGTGGGGTGTTGGTGTCTCGTACATTTTATGCTAAAGGACAAACCGGACAACAATTGTTGTTAGGAGCTTATGGCGCTTTAAACCGTCAAGTGAATCGCGGTAAAGTACAATCGTTTACCCGTCATGAAATGCTTGATCTTGTTCTTGTTGATGGTAAAGCGCGTGGTATTATTGCCCGTAACTTAGTTACTGGTGAAATTGAACGTCACTCTGCTCATGCTGTAGTACTTGGATCAGGTGGTTATGGAAACGTTTACTTCTTGTCTACAAATGCTATGGGAAGTAATGTGATGGCTTCTTGGAGAGCGCACCGTAAAGGAGCTTTCTTTGCTAACCCTTGCTATGTGCAAATTCACCCAACTTGTATTCCGGTTACTGGTGATTACCAATCAAAATTGACGTTGATGTCTGAGTCGTTGCGTAATGACGGCCGTATCTGGGTGCCTAAGCACATGAAAGATGTTGAAAAGTTGCGCAAAGGTGAAATTACAGCTATAGATATTAAAGAAGAAGATCGCGATTACTACTTAGAACGTCGCTATCCGGCTTATGGTAACTTGGTGCCTCGTGACGTTGCTTCACGTGCTGCTAAAGAACGTTGTGATGCTGGTTATGGGGTGAATGAATCAGGTAAAGCTGTGTTCTTAGACTTTAAAAGCGCTATTGAGCGTTACGGTCGTGAAAAAGCCTTCTCAATGGGACATCACAATCCAACTGATCAAGAAATCGATCGCTTGGGTAAAGCAATTGTTAAGGCTAAATACGGTAACCTTTTCGCTATGTACGAAAAAATTACCGATGATAATCCTTATGAAACACCATTTAAAATCTTCCCGGCAGTACACTATACCATGGGTGGACTTTGGGTAGATTATAACTTGCAAACTACCATTCCTGGTTGTTATGCTATTGGTGAAGCTAACTTCTCTGATCACGGTGCTAACCGCTTAGGAGCATCTGCATTGATGCAAGCTTTGGCTGATGGGTATTTTGTATTGCCTTATACCATCGGTGATTATTTGGCAGATGATATTCAAACCGGAAAAATCTCAACCGATACAAAAGAGTTTGATGAAGCTGAAAAAGCCGTTAAAGAACGCATCGATTTCTTCTTGAATAATAAAGGTGAACACTCAGTAGATTACTACCACAAGAAATTAGGCCACATCATGTGGGAAAAATGTGGTATTTCTCGTAATGAAAAAGACCTTAAAGAAGCCATCGAAGAAATTTCAGCTTTGCGTAAAGATTTCTGGAAAAACGTAAAAGTTACCGGTCGTGCCGATACTAAAAACTCAGAACTCGAAAAAGCTGGTCGTGTAGCAGATTTTATGGAGTTGGGTGAGTTGATGGCTAAAGATGCTTTAACACGTGATGAATCATGTGGATGTCACTTACGCGAAGAGCATATCACTGAAGAAGGTGAAGCTAAACGTAATGATAAAGACTTCTGCTTTGTTTCTGCATGGGAATTTAAAGGCGAGCCTAAAGATGCTGAATTGCACAAAGAGCAATTGACATTTGAGGGTATTGAACTCAAAGTGAGAAACTATAAAAAATAATAAAATTCAAACAAGGCTCAATGACTTTGCATTACCCCTTGTTTTAATCAATAAACGTGGCAGTTGATTGTTTAATGCATTTACATTTTGTAAGATTAGTTTTTAAACAGTTAACCGCACAACTTAAGTTTTAAGATATGAAATTAAACTTAAAAATTTGGCGTCAAGAAAGTGCTCAGGCTAAAGGTGGAATGGTTGATTATACCGTTGATGACATCAGTCCTGATATGTCTTTTCTTGAAATGATGGACGTCCTCAACGAGCAATTAGTTGCTGAAGATAAAGAACCAATTGAGTTTGATCACGATTGCCGTGAAGGTATTTGTGGTACCTGCTCAATGCAAATTAACGGAGAGCCTCATGGCCCAGGTCGCTTGACGACTACCTGCCAGCTGCACATGCGCAAATTTAACGATGGCGATACCATTTATATTGAACCTTTCCGCGCTAAGGCATTTCCGGTAATTAAAGATTTAGTAGTTGATCGTTCTGCTTTTGATCGCATTCAACAAGCTGGTGGTTACGTATCAGTAAATACTTCTGGTAACCCGGTTGATGCTAACTCAATTCCTGTTAATAAAGCTGCAGCTGATGAGGCCTTTAACTCGGCTACTTGTATTGGTTGTGGTGCTTGTGTTGCTGCTTGTAAAAATGCTAGTGCTGCCTTATTTGTGGGAGCTAAAATCTCGCAATACGCTTTATTGCCACAAGGTCGCCCTGAGGCTTCTGAACGCGCTAAAGCTATGGTTCGTCAAATGGATGAAGAAGGATTTGGTAGCTGTACTAATACTGGAGCTTGTGAAATTGAATGCCCTAAAGGTATTAAATTGACCAATATCGCTCGTATGAATAAAGAGTTTATTCAAGCTAGTACTAAAGGATAAATCAATTTTTGATAAATTGAATGGAACCTCCTGATGACTCGTCGGGAGGTTTTTAGGTTTAGGAGGATTTTGTTTTTAATAGTGAAATTTAATTTTCCTTATACGCTATTACATAGAATTGAATAATAGCTAGAATTTATTGCTTATTTTACTTTAAAGAGCGTTCATTCAATTTCGTTTTTTGATTTTTATATTTTTAGTTGGGTTATTTTTAGTTTTTAATAAAAAACCACTAACTTTGCAGCCTATTTTTTTTGATTTAAATTATTGTTCAACTGTTTAGTTATTAGTGATGTCAGAGTTTTCTCGCCGTCGGAAATGGATTAAGGTAAGGGACCAAATTAACGCCCCAATTACCATTAATCCCTTTGTGTTTTCAAAATCATTTTTTATTTGGTTTGCTTTAGGTATTATTGGTGGAATTGTAGCTGGTCTCTATTGGATAATTATAGATCATTTAATGGAAATCGTACAGCTGTTCTCTGCGGGATGGCAAGTTGTAGCGATTATGGGGGGAGCAGGATTAATCATCGGATTGATTATTCATTTTAAAGGCGATCCAGGTGAGCTACAAGTTGTTCTTAATAACATTCGATTTAAAGGAGGGAAAGTAGATACAAAACACAATCCTTCAATGATTGTGACTTCAATAATAGGTATTAGTGCAGGAAGTAGCGCCGGTCCGGAAGCTCCTATGGTTCAAGTGGTTTGTTCAATAGGTTCCTGGATGGCTAGGAAATTGAAACTTAGGGGTGAAGAATATCGTTCATTGAGTATAGCTGGTATGGCAACTGGGTTTACCGCTATGTTTGGTGCACCGCTCGGCGGGAGCTTGTTTGCACTTGAAATTATGCATCACAAACACGTGGTGGAGTATTATGCCGCTCTAATTCCGGCTTTTGTGGCTAGTGGTACCAGTTTTATTGTTTTCCAATTTATCACCAATATGGGCTTGGCGCCGGTTTGGGCTTTACCTTTTGAACAGACAGAAGCCTTTGTGGTGACAGATTTCTTTTGGGCTATGGGCTATGGTGTTATTGCTGCTGCTTTAGGTTGGGTTATCATATATACATTTAGAGGATTAAACAATACGTTTAAAAAAGCAAAACTTCCCTTTTATATCCAAACCACACTCAGTGGTTTGATCTTAGGAATCATAGCGTGGAAATTACCTATCACTCGCTTCTTCTCACATTATGAAGTGATTGATCTATTGGCCGGCTCTTGGACACTTGGCCTTTTAGTACTTATTATGTTTGCTAAAATATTTACCATGTCGCTTACTGTTACTTCAGGATGGCGAGGTGGATTCATTATTCCTCTATTCTTTATTGGTACGGCTTTAGGTTTAATCTTGTTCAAATTATTTCCAGGACAAAATATTGGTCTAGCAGTGGTGTGCTGTATGGCCGCAGTTAATGCTTGTGTTACACGTACCCCTATCAGTACTATTATTCTGGTGAGCACCTTGACTGGATTTGAATTTTTTATGCCCATCTTATTTGCCAGTTTAACAGGATTTTTCTTAGCTCCTAAATCACCGCTTATTGCTGCTCAATTAGGAAAAGAAAAGGCCTTATTAGAAGATTAATTTAAAATAACTTCCGTTTAGATTTTTTCTAAATTTGTTGTTTACTTCATTAGTAATACAAAATATTAGGTTTAGCCCATAGTAATTTAAAGCTGTGGGCTATTTTTTTATTCTTTATTAACTTATTTTTTAAATATTTAAAGTCATTTTATTAGGCCTGATTTGATGGTGTGTTAGTCTATAAACATACCGTATGCTGGAGTTCTGATTAGTAATATTGTTTATTTGTTAAATAAAAAAATCACATAGAAATTAACTTACAACGTTTATATATATCTACCCTTGCAAGCTATTTGTTTTTATAAATCTTAGTTAATTGGATATATATTTAGAGAAATAATCTGTTGTTTTGATATTCGAAAAGCGATTTGATTCGATTTTTCGTATATTTGAAAGTAAGTGCTTCTTAATAATCTCTAAGTTGAGTGTACTTATTTTAGCTAACCAGTTTATCAAAAAAATAGAATTTAGGTCTTATGAAAAAACCTTTATCAAGATTCAAGTTTGCACTGTTTGCAGTGGGAATTATGAGTTTAGCTTTTGCCGTTAAAAGCTGCTCTAGTGGAGAAAAAAACAAAAAAACTAATGACAATGCCATCGCCTTACCCGTCTATACGGTTGATACAGGTACTGTAGTGGTCGATAAGAGTTTCTTGGGAACCGTAGAAGGGAAAATAAATGTCGAGATAAGACCTCAGGTGACAGGCGAGTTAGTGCAAGCTTATGTAGATGAAGGTGATTATGTAGAAAAGGGGCAAAAGCTGTTTAAGATTAATCCGCAAACCTACCAACAAAATTTATACGAAGCCCTGGCTGCTGAAAATGTAGCTAAAGCGAATTTAAATAATGCCCAGCTAGAGGTGGAGCGATTAAAACCTTTGGTAGAAAATCAAGTTATAGCGCCTATTCGACTAGAAAAAGAACAATCTAACTACGCTGTTGCTCAAGCCAATCTTAGACAAGCAAAAGCGCAAGTGGCTAGTGCTCAAATTATGATGGACTTTACCGTGATTAACGCCCCTGTTAGTGGTTATATTGGTCGTATTCCTAAACGTATTGGTAATGTTGTTAGCCCAGGCGATAAAGAGCCGATTACGGTATTGTCAGATGTACATGAAGTTTATGTTTACTTTTCAATGAATGAATCTGACTTCTTTGAAATTTTAAAAAACAAAAAAGCTAGACAGACAGCCAATGCTAAAGGGAAGGATATAGATACAAACCAAACGGTTTCTCTTATTTTAGCAAATGGTACTGAATATCCTGAAGCAGGAGTCATTGATGCTTCTTCAGGTCAAATTAATAAAAATACAGGTGCAATTACTATGCGTGCTAGTTTTTCAAACGAAAGCAATATCTTGAGATCAGGTAATACAGGTACACTAATTATGCATAAAAAAATTAGTGGAGCACTGATCATTCCTCAAAAAGCAACCTTTGAATTACAGGCTATTACTTTTGTTAAGAAAATGACTCCTGAAGGTTATGTAAAACGCCAAAAAATAGATATCCAATCTACAGCGCCTAACAACCGTTATATAGTCTCTGGAGGGCTAAACCCTGGCGATAGAATTTTAGTTGAAGGTATGAATAAGGTCAATGATTCAACTAAAATTAAAGCCTTGCCATATCGAGCAGATTCAATTATTACACCAAAATCTACCTTGGCAAAACCCGACTCTTCTTTAACGAAGAATAATTAACAACCAAACCAATCTATTTTGTTTAATTCATTTAAGCTTAAAAACGTATGTTAAAAAAGTTTATCAACAGACCAGTATTGGCAACGGTTATTTCTTTGTTGTTTGTCCTCTTAGGGCTGATCGGGATATTAAAGTTGCCTATTACTCGTTTTCCAGAAATTGCACCGCCTAGTGTATCTGTATCGGCCTCTTATGCAGGTGCAAATGCAGAAACCATCGCTACAGGTGTCCTCATGCCTTTAGAAGAGCGGATCAATGGGGTGCAAGATATGACCTATATCAAATCTAGTGCTTCCACAGGAAGTGGTACAGTTAATGTCTACTTTAAACAAGGAACAGACCCTAATCAAGCTGCAGTAAATGTACAAACTCGTGTTTCTTCAGCTTCTACTGACCTTCCTGCCGAGGTGGTTAATGATGGGGTAACTGTAACTCCTAGACAAACCGGAACTATTATGACTTTGAGGTTGTATAGCGATGATCCGGCTTTTGACGAAACCTTTTTGCAGTTTTTTGTCAAACAACAAATCGATAGAGAGCTCTTGCGAATTGATGGGGTTGCAGGGGTTTCGCGTATTGGAGGTCGAAACTACGCTATGAAGATTTGGCTAAACCCAAATAAAATGAAGGCTTATGGTTTGGTGCCAAGTGATGTTAATAAGGCTTTAGATAACCAAAACTTTGCCATAGCCCCTGGTCAGTTTGGGCAATATTCTGATCAGGCTTTTCAAACAGTAATTACCTATGCTGGTCGTTACAACTCTCCTGAAGAGTTTGGAAATGTCGTTGTCAAAACAAATCCTGATGGTTCTATTCTGCGGCTTAAAGATGTGGCCAAAATTGAATTAAGTGCTTCAAATGACAATAGTGAAAACCGTGTTGACGGTGTGCCTGGTGTGGTGATGAATATTACACAAAACAGTGGGTCAAATGCACGCGAAATAGATATTGCTATACGTCAAAAAATGGAAGAACTCTCTAAAAGTTTTCCCTCTGGCATTAAATACGATGTTTCTTATAGTATTCGTGAGCAAATTGATGGCTCCATATCTCAAGTGGTGCACACTTTGATTGAAGCCTTTATCTTGGTATTTATTATTGTATTTATTTTCTTACAAAACCTCAGGGCTACGTTAATTCCAGCCATTGCTATTCCGGTATCTTTGGTGAGTACGTTCTTCTTTATTTATTTGTTAGGATTTTCCATAAATGTACTGACCTTGTTTGCGCTGGTGCTGGCTATTGGTATTGTAGTTGACGATGCTATTGTGGTGGTTGAAGCTGTTTTTCATAAAATGGACACCACCGATTTGAGTCCACGTGAAGCTACTGTAGAAACTATGGAAGAGATTACACCAGCCATTTTGTCGATAACAATGGTTATGGCGGCGGTGTTTTTACCTATAGGGTTTATGGAAGGTCCCTCCGGTGTGTTTTATAGACAGTTTGCCTATACCTTAGCAACTGCCATTGGTATTTCGGCTTTGAATGCCTTGACCTTATCTCCAGCTTTATGCGCTTTGTTTTTGCGCCGACATGATAGTGTGGAAGATAATAAAGAAGGAATGGCAGAAACTCCTCCAAAATTATCGACTAAGGCAAAGGCTAAGTCAGTTTTAGATTTGTGCTTTGTAGCTTTTAATACCTTTTTTGATAAGATGACAGATCGGTATATCAAAGTGGTCGTCAAATTATGTAAAAAACGCAAATTGGCCTTACTCGGTCTTATCGTTATCTCAGGAATCGGCTTCTTGGCTATGAAGTTTACGCCTACAGCTTTTATTCCTAATGAAGATGACGGGTTTATTATGTATACTTTAAAGTTACCTCCGGGTTCTTCTTTGATGCGTACCAAAGAAGTCTTGCATGAGGCTTTAGGAATTTTACAAGAACACGATGAAATTATGAGTATGTCAAGCTCTGCCGGATATAATGGTATTGATGGAACAACGAGCTCATCTTATGCTTTAGGCTATATCAATATGTATCCTCAAGCCCAGCGCAAAGGTATTAAAGATATTCACGCCTTTATGGATACTATTCGGGCTGATTTAAGTCAAATTACAGGTGCGTCAATAACTGTGTTTACACGCCCTACGGTACAGGGTTTTGGAGAGCAATCTGGTTTGCAATTTGTGATTGAAGATAAATTAGCCGGAGATATACAAACCCTAGGAGCTGTAGCAAATGATTTTATTGCTGAATTAAATAAAACTCCTGAAATTCAACAAGCCTCAACAACCTTTCAAGCTAATTTTCCACAATATGAACTCATTGTAGATCGCGATAAAGCTAAAGTGATGGGAGTTAATGTCAAGGATATGATGAATGCGATTAGAGCTTATTATTCGCGTTTACGTGTTAGTGAATTTAACTTGTTAAACCGCCTCAATAGAGTTTATCTACAGGGAGATCCTAAATATACAGAAGCGCCCGAATCGATGAGTAATATTTTTGTGCGCAATGCCACTGGCGATATGGTGCCGGTTAATACTTTGGTTAAATTAGTGAAAACTTTTGGCCCTGAGATTGTAACACGTTACAACTTGTTTAATTCGGTTGAAGTTAATGCACAACCAGGTGAAGACTTTAGCTCAGGTGACGCCATGGAAAAAGTTAATGCACTCGCTCTAGAAAAACTACCTGGAAATTACCAAATTGAATGGACAGGCATGAGTCTAGAGGAACAGAAATCAAGTGGACAAACGGCCTTTATATTGTTAATGAGTATTGTATTTGTATACATTTTACTATCAGCTCAATATGAAAGTTATATCCTTCCTATGTCAATATTATTGTCTATCCCTGTTGGGTTAATAGGAGTGTTTGCGGTGATTAATCTGGTTGGTTTACAAAATAATATTTACGCTCAAGTAGGATTGATTATGCTGATTGGATTATTGGCTAAAAATGCAATTTTGGTTGTTGAATTTTCGGTACAACACAGGCAGGCCGGACACAGTATATTTGAATCGGCAATTGAAGGTGCGCGTTTGCGCTTACGTCCTATTTTAATGACCTCACTAGCCTTTGTTGCTGGATTGGTGCCATTGATGTGGACAGTAGGTCCTTCTGCTCAAGGAAACCATTCAATTAGTTTTTCAGCTGCCGGCGGAATGATTTCGGGAGTGATTTTCGGAATCTTTATCGTCCCCGTACTCTTTATCATCTTTAAAACTTTAGATGAAAAGGTTAAAGCAAAGTTTAACAATGAAAAACACTAAAGAGATGCGTATACGTTCTAGATATATCATAGTAGTGGCTTGTGTGTTGGTGATGACTGCTTGCCGCGTAAAACAACAATATTCAATAACCGATTTAGATTTACCTGATGAATTTCATCTGCCTGATTCGGTGTCTCAAAATTTAGATTCAACCTTGATTCCATGGCAAGAGTTTTTTAAAGATACGGTACTCAATAACTTGATAGATCAAGGGTTTGAACACAACTTTGAGTTGCGTATCGCAGATAAAGAAATCGATATTAACAATGCTTATTACAAGCAATCTAAACTTAATTTTCTGCCGAGTCTAAACCTCAATATCTTTGAAATTGAACGCGAGTGGAATTCGCATAATTCAAGTTCTGGTGCCGAAACAGATTGGTATGATCACGAAGGGAAAACACCACCTGAAGATTTTTATATCAGTACTAACAATGTTAAAAGCTCGGCAATTCTCGATTGGGAAATCGGACTCTGGGGAAAGTTTAGAAATCAAAAACGCGCAGCCGAAGCTCTATATCAAGAGTCTAATGTGGCGCGTCGTTTGTTGCAAACGGAACTTGTAGCTACTATAGCTGAAGATTATTATTCATTGTTGATGCTCGATGAACAGCTAGATGTTGCCAAGCGCAATCATCGTTTTCGCGACAGTACCTTACAGATGATTAAATTACTCTATACAGCTGGGGATGTGACAGCTCTAGCTGTACAACAATCACAAACGCAGGTTCTTGAAGCGTCAACCTTGATTTCTGAATTGGAAGAACAAATCGCCATTCAACAAAATAATTTGCGGTTAATTATTGGAAAATTACCAGGTGATATTCATAGAGGAGTAAATTTGATGGCTAATGATTCAATGTACAATACGGTTAATGAATTACCGCTGTACCTCGTTCAAAATCGCCCGGATGTATTGATGTCTCGTTATGAACTTACAGCGGCAAATGCAAATGTTGGCGTAGCACAAGCTAATAGATTTCCTAATTTGACAATTTCTATTGAAGGGGGAGTTGAAAGTGTATTGCCTCAAAATTGGTTTGATATTCCAGGATCACTTCTCGGCGGTATCGTTGGGGGATTAACTGCTCCAATATTTAACGGCGGAAAATTGACGACAGCTTACAAAGTGGCCAAATTGAAACGCGACCAAGCCGAAATTAATTTTCAACGCAATGTGTATACAGCTATTGTCGATATTCGTAATACCTTAGTTTCACTCGACAAGCTTGAAGAACAATTAGATATCGCTACCGTTAAGCAGATGGTTGCAGAAAAAGCTTTAAATAATTCACGGATGTTGTTTAGAGCAGGTTATGCCACCTATCTAGAAGTCATTACAGCACAATCAGAGGCGATGGATATCGAATTAAACTTGGTGCGCACTAAGGCAAAATTACTGACCGAACAGGTTCAACTTTACCGCGCTCTAGGTGGTGGTTGGGAAGAATAAACGCTGAAAATACATTATAAAAATCGGCCAATTGGCCGATTTTTTTATTTCCCTAAATTGCAGATAGGAAGGCTGATTTGTTGATATCATGTTTAAAAGTGATACTATCCCGGTAGTAGGTAGTATCCTAAAAAGTATATAAAGATTGGTAGGAAGGTAGTTGAGTTTTAGAGCACTCTTGTCATAAGTTAAGACTACCTGTTTTTATATAATTTATACTAATTAGAATTATTTTTTAGCCCGATTTATAATTTGTCCATACGGTATTAAATTCACTTTCTGTGTCAAAATAAATTTAAACGTCATACCTTTAGTAAAAAATATTCCCGATGAACTATTCATTTAATCCTCATAAACAGAGTCAATTAGCCGAAAAATTAAATCAATTGCATCAAGCTTCTAATACCTTGGTATTGCCTAATGTTTGGGATTGCGTGTCGGCTAAATTATTTGAAAATGCTGATTTTCAAGCTATAGCAACTACAAGTTCAGGTATATCTTGGAGTTGTGGTTATCAAGATGGAGAACAGATTCCGACTGAATTAATGTTACGCGTGTTAGGTCGAATCGCTCAAAGTGTTGAAGTACCGGTGACGGCTGATGTTGAAGCGGGCTACTACCGCAATGATTTGACTAAATTTAAACAGTTTATAACTCGCCTTATTGAAGTCGGTGTTGTAGGTGTTAATTTAGAAGATGGCGATAGTACACAAGGTGATTTGGTAAGTGTTGTGCAACAAAGCGAATTGCTAAAAGTAGCCAAACAGACAGCGTTAGATAAAGGGGTGAACTTGTTTATTAATGCCCGTACTGACGCTATGATGTATACAACTGGAGACATAGATCGTAAGTTAGAAGAATCTGTAAAACGAGCAAATGCTTTTAAACAAGCTGGAGCTGACGGCATTTTTGTGCCTTTTGTAAAAGATGAACAAACCGTTAAGGCCTTAAAAAAGGCGATTGATTTACCACTCAATATTTTAATGACAGATAGCTTGTCCGTTAAAAAGCTAAAAACACTTAAAGTTGATAGAATTAGCGTAGGAAGCAGACCTATATTGGCGAGTATGAATCTGCTGACTAAAATAGCTAGTGAGTTGAAAACCACTGATAATTGGGAAAGTTTGTTAACATCTTCTCCTAATTATGGGGAAGCTAATGCTTGGTTTTAAAGTCTAAAATCGACGAACAGATGAGTTGAGCATGAAGGGTATTACGATAAAATTCATGCCCATTTTTGTTGA
>CAYVJG010000016.1:0-12792 GCA_964451785.1 uncultured Flavobacteriaceae bacterium | reverse complement strand
CAGATGAGTTGAGCATGAAGGGTATTACGATAAAATTCATGCCCATTTTTGTTGAAGAGCACGGGAGGAGCGAGGTCTAATTTTTTAAACCACACCTCTTGTGGTTTGTACACATCATCAGCGCCGTAAAATAAATTGAGCGTTCCGTTTGGTTTTTGCATTTCATAACGCAATCTAGTAGCAGAAACTAACCATAACTCAGTTGTATTAAGTCCTTGTAAAGCAGCTTGCCAAGCAATAGTGCCGCCGATGCTAAAGCCCAGTACGCTTACAGAATCATCACTATATTTCTTTTCTGAACGGAGTAGCTGAAAAACCGCTTTGGTGAGTCCGCCGCCTTTTGTAAATCGGTTGTGTAAAGCTTCTTCTGTTGTTAAATAAGTCGGAAGCTGTGCTAATTTTTGGGTATCGTAAAGCCGTATGATATAATGAGGTTGCAATCTATCTAAATAGACCTTAATCCAATCGGCTTGGGCAAATCCCCATAAATCAGAGATAATAATCAGTGTTTTTGACATTGGATTGATAATTAAAAAAAATCCCTTTCAGAAAATTCTAAAAGGGAATATAGTAATAAATTTGAGATTGTTTATTTTACAATCAACTTTTCAGTGTGTGTTGTTGCTCCTGAATGGAATTGAATAAAATAAACTCCCGATTCAAGATCACTAACATTAACTTGAGTGTCGTTTTGTAGAGTTTGTGATGCGCGTACACGTTGCCCTAACACATTGTACAACTCAAATTGAACGGCTTCACCTAAGTTAGATTCAATAGTAAATACGCCATTTGTCGGATTAGGATAAACGCGCAGTTGTTGCTGCATCGTAGCCTCGTTGACATTAAGCGTTCCTTCATAATAGGCTTCCCAACCTGGAGCAGTAAGCGAATCATTACTGAAAAATTCAATATACATACTACCGGTAGTAGAGATGAGCGCTTCAGTAGGAATTGAATCACCAGAGAAAGTTCCTAAAACAGGCGCTGAAGCATCGGCTCCATCATACACAATCACTTTATCAAGATCTGATTCTGTATTAAACTGTGTAAAAGTCAAGTTTATGCTCACTGTATTTTCAGGTTGAATTAACCAGCTACAGCTACTGTTGTTCGGATAATTTTCAGCATTGCTACCATCGTTAAATGTTCCTGTTTGTTCTGTTAAGGTGAGTGTGCCTTGGCAGTTTTCATTCACATTAGGATTGTGACCTACACCCACAGCAAACCAAGCTTGCTCCACTGTTGAATACTCAGCAGAAGGATTGCCATAAAGATCGGCTGTAGCTTGTAGTGAACCGTGATAGGCATCGAGGTATGAGGCATTGGTAGGTAAATAATTCATCAAACTGCGGTAAGCTATTTTTTGAGCTTTTTCGATTCCTAAACCAGTGACATTGTAGGCATCGTTATTGTCATTGGTGCCAGACCCGCCTTCTGAAAGTAGGTAAAACCAATAATTTTGAACCCCGCTATTGATGTGAACGCCACCATTGTCATAATATGAATCTGGATCTATCCAATAGGTTCCTTCATAAGTATCAGGTTGTGGTGTCATGTTGTTCCATGAACTCGGATTAGACATAGAACGCATTTGATCAGCACCAATTAACACGCCTGCACCTATTTGCCAATCAGGATTAACGTCAGAGAAAAACTCAACGCAGGTTCCCATGATATCGGCGAATGATTCGTTTAAAGCTCCTGATTCTCCCATATAAGTTAGCCCACCACTTCCGTTATTGTCAATAACCATGTGTGTAAATTCGTGTCCTTCAACATCAAGGGCTACGATAGGATTCATTAGTTCCCCATCACCTAGGCCATATACCATAAAGTTAAAGGGCGCACGAAGAGCTGCGGCATTGTTAGGAAAACCTGCACCTGGAAGCATAGCATTAGTGACCCCAACATATTGCTTAACTATAGAGCCATTGTCGTCATAGCTATCGCGATTGAAGGTTTCTTCATAAAAATCAAGAGTAGTAGCCATGCCCCAGTGCACATCTATTGCTGGATTAGGTTTACTGTCTATGGTGTAATTAGCGGCAGTTTCTAAAGTGTCGATTTGATGTGAGCCTGTTGCTGTGTTTAGGGTAAAACTACCGGCGTAATCATCGGCACCAATAGATTGGTGATTCCAGATTTCAAGACTATAATCGCCGTGAAATAAGGTTAAATTGAGTTGTTTAAACGTCAGTGGGAAATCAGCATCTTCATATGCTGAAGAGTAAATTTCACTACCGTCTTTTAAAATTTTAATATACAATTTGTGTTGCGCAGTACTGTCTACAATAGTATCTAACCAGGTTTGTGGTAAGCTAGTCAATTGAATTGAATCTAAAGTGTGTAGACCTGAAAAATCACTTGTAGAACTGTAAAATTCACTTGCGCCTATAATTCCGTTATACCCAATACTGTAACCAGTTACTGCATTGTAGGTGTGAATATTTCGCGTGCTGTCAATCAATACAAAAAGGCTGTCTTGTTGGGTGACATTTATAGCTTGTACACCACTGTATAAGGTTTGACCCTGGCCTGGGGTTTGGGCGTGTTGCACCAAATTTATTTCATGGTCAATTTTTCCTGTTTTAGCATCTACATAAACATTAACCATCTTAAAAGGATGAGCAGAATTGATGCGTACTTTATAAACCAGATTAGCCACAAATCCATCGCCTTCAGGATGTGAAACAATAACTAATTGCGGTAAATCTTCAGTAATAAGTTGAGAAACTCCTGCAGCTTGTTTAGCTAAAACTAAAGCCTCAGCGGCATTAATGTTAACCTGTGTGTTAATGGGCCTAAAGTTTGCAATACGGCCATTCATGCTGATGGCTTTGCCATTTTTTGCGTGAAACATTACCATATAACCTTCTACAGGATAGCCTTTATAGCGTTGCTGAAAGCTGGTGTGTGTAAAGTTTAAGTTGTCAGATTTGCTAGAAATGCGTTGAAAACTAAATCCTTTATCGAGTTGAAATAGTTGATTGAGTTGAGGGGCTTCTGTAGCAGCTAAACTGTTTAAGGCTAGAGTTTTTTGCTTTAAATTGACATAAAAAGAGCCCTTTGTAGTGGAAATCTCAGGTGTGTTGTTTGTGTGGGTTTGAGCAAAAGTTAAAGGAGTACTTAGTAAAGCACCAGCTAGTCCTAAAACTTTTAAATAGTTGTATTTCATATAAGTTTAGTGTGTGATTAAATTTAAATTGTGGTAGAGCTCAACAACACGCGGATCTAAACTTTGAGAGCGCGCTGTCCAGATAATGCGATTTGACCCTTCAACGGTTGTAATGATTAAAAAACCATATACATTGCCTGGATCTTTATAGACGTAGTTTTTTAATTTTTGGGCTTGTTTAAAAAGTTGCTCCGTAGTTTTAAAGTCAACTTCCTTAATGACGTGGTCACCTGAAATTAATTGTCCTTCAGCTGTTAAAACATAGAGCTGTTCTTGTCCAGTAAATCCTCCACCACCTCCGAATTGGAGCTCTTTAACTCCTGTTTTTTTTACCAAATTTACACTAATACAAGAGGTTAAAAAGATACATAAACACAGGCTTGTAAAGCGTATAACTTGGTTTCTCCTTGTCTTCTTCATCATAACTTTCTGACTTATGAACTCTGAAATTTAACAGAATTATTAAGCTTTTAGGGTGCTAAATATACTAATATTTTTCTTACTAAGAATAGGTGAATGAGCTATTTAGTTGGATGAGGAGCACAGAAATTTGCTCTTATTGTTTAAATGAAAAGTAATAAGCGCTTATTTAACCAAATTGACTAAATATACACAATAAAACAGATGATTTGATAATTATAAATTAAAATTGAGGTAAAGAATTTTTAACTGTATTTTTAAGATTAAATTATAAATTTGTTTTATAGGTATTCAGCTAAAAATTGATTTTTAACCTAACACTAATATTTCGCCCCATGTTGTATATGCCATGACTCCGGTATCGGCGTATTGTAATACGCCGATTTTTCGATAAATCCTTCGCTGTCGCACGAATCCTTTCGCGTGGCCTCTGGATCAAGGATACAACAAATACGCCTGACGCATAGCCTTGTAAGATTTTAGTCCTTTGGCCCAAGACTGACGAATTTCAGCAGCGGAACACCCTGTTTCTATCTGCTGTTGTAAACGCGTTGTTCCTGCTAATTTTGTAAAGAAATTCGTGAAAAATTTTTCTGGATGAGCCGTGTGTTGATAAGCTGCAATCAACCACTCTAAATTAATTTTTGACAAGCGCGGATAGTTGCGCAAATCACGACCATAACACAATTTACCTTCATGTTTAGGGTGTGCCGACCCTGCATTGGGGTGTGGTGTATAGCTGTAATCAAAATAACCCACATCTAAATATGGCGATCCGAAAACCTGAAATTGGTGAGCAGTGCCACGACCGGCGTTTACTGTAGTGCCTTCAAAAAAGCACAAACTCGGATACAAGTTGATCGCCTGTGCATTAGGAAGGTTAGGAGAAGGCTTAATCGGTAAATCATAAGCCATATCTCTAGTGTAATTGCCCATGGTTATTACCGTTAAATCACACTGCAAATCATTTGGCAACCAGCCTTCGCCGTTAATCATCTGGGCATATTCACCTATGGTCATCCCATGCACTACCGGCACCGGATCCATGCCGACAAAACTGCGATGCGCGGGTTCTAAAATAGGACCGTCTATATAATGACCATTCGGGTTTGGTCGATCTAGCACTATTAATGGAATAGCGTTCTCTGCACAAGCTTCCATCACATAATGTAAGGTTGAGATATAGGTGTAAAATCGCAATCCTACATCCTGAATGTCAAAAATTAAGACATCTACGCGCTTCAAATCTTCAGCGGTTGGTTTTTTATGGCTGCCGTAAAGCGAAATGATAGGTAAGCCTGTTTTTTGGTCTACACCGTTTTTGACATGCTCTCCCGCATCAGCATGCCCTCTAAATCCGTGCTCTGGCGCAAATACAGTGGTGACATTAACGCCTAAATTTATAAGCGAATCGACTAAGTGAATATGGCCATTTTCCTTAAATACAACGGTGGTTTGATTGCCCACAATGCCCACGCGTTTGCCTTTTAAAATTGGTAAATAAGCCGCTGTGCGATTGGCACCTACAATAATTGACGCTTTTGTGTGTTTAGTTGTAGAGGAACTACTTTTTGTAGCTTTTTGCTGTTGTGCTATTGTTGGGTACGAAAACAGACTGAAAAAAAGAAGAAAAACCGTACTTTTGACGAATTGATTTAACATAGTGTCTCTTGAGTTTCGAATTATTTATTGCTAAACGCTTAATTAGCGCCAAAGATTATAAAAATAGTATTTCTGCGCCAATTATTAAAATTGCTGTCACCGCTATTGCCATTGGTATAGTGATGATGCTGATTTCTGTGGCTACAGGTATAGGACTCAAACAAAAAATCCGCGAAAAAATTGAAGCCTTCAACGGGCATATTACCATTGAAAACCTTGATAATATCAGTGCGCAAGTTACGGATAAACCTATTTCTAAAGATCAGAGCTTTTATCCGAAATTCACTGCCGTTCCCGAAGTAAATCACATCCAGGCTATCGCTACAAAATACGGCATTATTCGCACGGCAACCGACTTTGAGGCTGTAGTAATTAAAGGTGTAGGAACGGATTACCGTTGGAAATATCTCAAAAACTACCTCACTCAAGGCCGATTGCCCGACTACAGTAATCCCGATAAATACAGTCGCGAAATTCTACTTTCAGAATACATGGCCAAGCGTTTGCATTTTAAACTCGGCGACAAGGTAATCGTTTACTTTATGAACAATGCCAGTCAAGATCGCACCCGCTTAGTGGCCTTTACTATTGTCGGGATCTTTAATTCCGGATTTCGCGAATTTGATAAAACCTTTCTTATCGCTGATATCAATCAAGTTCAACGCCTTAATAAATGGGACAAGAATCAAGTTGGCGGATTTGAAGTCTTTATTAATGATTTTGACCAACTCGACCAAGTCGGTGGCCAAGTGTACAAGCAGGTAGGCTCTTTTCTCGATGCGCGTACCATTACACAAAAATATCCCGCTATTTTTGAATGGCTCTCGTTATTTGATTTTAATATTTACCTTATTATAGGTATTATGATTATTGTGGCAGGTATCAATATGATTACCGCTTTACTTGTACTTATCCTTGAACGTACTCAAATGATCGGCATGCTTAAAGCCTTGGGCAGTAACGACTGGAGTGTGCGTAAAGTATTTTTATATAACGCAGCTTATCTTATCGGTAAAGGACTCTTCTGGGGAAATCTCATCGGCATCGGTATGCTGCTCGTTCAAAAGTATTTCAAAATCATTCCGCTCGATCCGAGTACCTATTACGTTACTGAAGCTCCTGTTTACCTCAGTATTGGTTACATCTTGCTCATAAATATCGGCACCCTAGCCCTCTGTTTGCTCATGCTGCTCGTCCCATCTTACATTATCACTAAAATTACTCCTGTCAAGGCGATTCGATTTGAGTGATACGTTTTGGAGAAAAAATAGTTTTCAACAAAGACTTTCTGATGACTTTTCAATAGGAACTATCAATCGGCGGTTTTAAGAATCCAATCTTTGATAAGTTCAAGCGCTTTAGGTGAAAAGCTCATTTCGATTTGACTGTATTCCGTCGGTAATCCGGTTTCACTCTTTTGAAACAAATGGTTTAATCCCGACAATTTTTTTAGCGTTATTTGAGCATTTCCACCTTTTTCTAAAGCAGCGCGAATAGCCGGTAAATTCTGTATTGCTGAAACCTGCAAATCACGACTTCCGTTTAGAGCCAACACCGGACAACCTACTTTTTCTAGAGTCAGAGCAGGATTATAAGCAATAAAAAATCGCATCCACGGATCCATATAAGCTTCAACTCGCATGTCAACCGCTTTCTGAAGGGAAAGTCCATCAGTTTTATACAACACCGGATGTGCTTTCAAGGATTTGGTAAAATAATTTTGAAGCTTTTCTCGAAGGGAACTGCTGTCTTGTATTTCGGTAATGAGCTGATAGGCCTGTTGATTTACCTGATAATTAGCTTGAATAATTGCTTTTGGAAGTCCTTTTGCCTGTGCAATGAGTTGCTGTTGTTCCAGCAAAACTTGTCCGCCACTCACTCCGGGACCGGCTAATAATACGATAAAATCTACCTTTTTGTTTTGGGAGGCTACCATAGGCGCAATAGCTCCACCTTCACTATGTCCCATCAATCCGATTTTAGTTGATGCAATTTCAGGTCTACTCAATAGGTAGTCAAAAGCCGCAGTTACATCGGTAGCAAAATCAGCAGTAGTCGCTCCTTTAAAAGTTCCTGTAGATTCTCCGACACCTCGATCGTCAAAACGCAAAACTGCTATGCCTTGGCGCGTTAAGTAATCAGCAATCACTAAAAAAGGCTTGTGTCCTAATATTTCTTCATTGCGGTCTTGAGGGCCGCTTCCGGTAATTAAAATAACTGCCGGGAAGTTTGAACCTGCTTTAGGGTAAGTTAGGGTTCCGGCTAAAGTTACATCCTGTTGGGTATTGTGAAAAGTAACTTCTTCTGAATGATAGGGGTAAGGTGGATGAGGTTCTTGCGGATGTTTTGGAGGTGCTGGCTCTTTGCGTGTAAAAACAAGCGGAAAACTCATACCGCGCTGAGAAAATTCACCATTAATACGTTGAGGTGCGGTCAAAATCACGCCACTGAATTTGGCCTTCATATTACTCATATCTAAAAACAAACTGTCTTGGCGAACACTTGCCTTAGGAACCGGGATGCCTGTAGCGCCTTGTTTAGGGCTATCCATTGTGGCAGTATAACCTGATTTTGTATGTTTGAGGTGTAAAACCATCGGAAGTTTCATCATCCCTAAATCGAGCGCACCATACCAATCGCCGACAATCCCATTGATTGAATCTTCCTTTTTTGTCATTTCTGGTTCTAATTCCTTTTCTTCCTTTCCTCGATTTTGATGTGGAACAAAAAAGAATCCGACAATTTTATTCGCTTTTGAAAACACGAGCTTAATGTCTAATTTTGCCCCTTCAAATTTTGAATAATAGAAATATGCCGTGTAGGGAGCTTGGGCTACAGCATCAACGGAGATGATTTTTTTAAAAACACCAAATTGTCCCTCTGCTTGTTGCGCGGCGTTCTGAAGTGTATTGATCGATAATTGATTTTTTACAGTGTCGTCAAAAGCTTGATAAGCTGCAGTATAGTTTTTTGTGAATAAATGGTTGATAAAATCAGTTCCTATTGACTTTTGCGTTTGACAAAAACATACAGAACTGTAAAGGATTAAACTAAAAAGGAAAATTAGATGTTTCATGGAATAGAGGAGTGTTAGGATAAGGTAAATTTTTTTTCATTGGGGTAAGACTCGACTAACTTAAAAAAAACAACTAAGTCAGCCTACCGAAAGTTAACGGGCATTGCCATTTTTCAGCCGATAAAAAGTTAAGTGCGCAGCGTTTGGTTTATTCCGCTTGCTAGGTAAAAACTTAGAACAGTGAACGGACTTAACTCGTTTCTGTAAAACTGCGGGATAGCTTATTTGATTGGGAATAATTTATAATGATTTAGTCTTGTTGTCATAATCTATTCTACTCAAGAATTATTTTACGTGTGATACTCTTGTTGTCAGATTCTAATTTAATAAAGTAAATACCTTTGCTAGTGTTAGATAAATCAATTGGAGATTGAAATTTTGAATTTTTTACTGTTTTTCCTGTAATATCAAATACCTTAATATTCTTAAAATCATGATTGTTTGTGATGTTAACCACTCCTTTTGACGGATTGGGGTAAATTTTTAATCTTTGCTCTTTGTAAGACTTTACTGTCATAGCAGGTCCTAAAACGTAAACTGAATCAATGTAATCCGATTCAGTACTATCAGGTTTATAAACAGCAGTTACGTGCGTATAAAAAGGTTGTAAATTGTTGTATAATAAAAAGTCTTCTCCGCCACAATTTGTTGCTGATCCGATATTATAGATATCGGTTTCATTTTCTATGAACATGTAAAAATCGTTGTTGCGATAAATGTTATAGCCAATAATTACATCGTGAGGCTGCTCAGGTTCATCCCATTGTAAGTGGAAATAGTTATTCGGCGTACTATACCATTGTGTAAAACCTAAATTTTGAACTGGATTCTGTTGGCCAAAGCTTAGTGATGAGCATAGCAATGTCATTGAGAGAAGGATAACTATAGACTTCATAATTATGCCAATTAGGTTTATTTTTAAGTTGGTCTAATACCGTGGATTATAAATTAAATAGGACAAAATAGGACAACAAGATAAAGTCAACATGGGACTATTTAATTTATCCTTACAATATTATTGTAGTTGTTAAAGTTAATCAAAAAAACTGACTTCTGAAAATTAAACGCATTTATTCTCAGAGGGAAATACCTTGTGTTTATAATAAAGAGAGATGATAATTATATCTAGTAATAAACCGTTAGGGGGTCAAGCCAAGTTTTTTGGGGCTGTCTACCTTGAAGTAGATTGAAAAAGAATTCTTTTGAAGTGTTTGGTGATAATTTTTAAACAGCTTGGTCCACAGTCTTTGACATCTTTTGCTTGTAGTAGGAAAAAGAATGCAATAAATTAAGTCATTACCTGACATCAATAAGTTCAATAATTAACTTTTCACCGTTATAAAACTGATAAATTTCCTTAACAAACCCATAGTTTTTTGAGAAATAATAGGTGAGATAAGACGTGCCAAAATCAAATTTTTCACTAGCTTTAATTTTAAAACAAGACAGGCTAGCGTTTAATCTTTTTAAGAACAGCTCTTCCTTGCTCAGCACTTCATATTGACTATAACCTGTGGTGTTTTCCCATGGTCCCCAACCCTCACCGATAGATAGATGAGAGACCCAATCATTCCCTACTTTTAAAGGAAGTCTAACGCTAGGAAAGGGTGCTACTTCGGTCAAGACGTATTGATTACTTCTAAAAGGATGCGTCCACACAGTTGTGACATTTTCTTGAATCCCTGTTTTTGTTTCGTTTTGCCAATGCATAACCGGATAATTATTTTCTTTGAAATAGGCCTTGACCGCTTTTTTTTGTTCTGGGAGGAACTTGTGCTTAATCAAAACAGCGTCTTGCGACTGGTCATACTGCCACTTTTTTCCCAAAGGCATCAATAAAATTTTTCCGATGGCTAAAAGTTCTCCCTCCTTTGAATAAAATTTGGAAAGGTAAATGTATTCGCGACAAGGAATATAGATGGTAAGATTCTTTTTAATTTTGATAACGGTGTCGCCAACCGGATTACCCTCCTCATCAAGAAGAGTAAGTTCTCTTGAATCATAATTTGTCAGTTGACTCGAAAGACTGTCGCAAGAAATTGCTTTAAAGTTGCCAAGTTTTTTATTAGCAGTGTTCTGACAGCTTGCAAATATGCTGGTTAGTAAAACACTTAAAAGAAGGCGATAGATATTATTTTTCATAAGGATTGTTGTGGAGTGTTTTTTACGGTTAATGGAGAGAACCTTTATAGTGTTCTTAATAATTCTTAGCCAGCTCGTTTACCGCCGCTTGTTTAATAGCTTTAAAAAGTTGCTGTTTCTTATTGAAACCCAGTATATTCATAAGAGTTTGAGTTAATTCTTCAGTTTTATAAGTATCCGTAAACATAAGTTCTCGTAACCCCGCCGCCCCTTGTTTTTGATAAACCATTTGGCATAAGAGTGCTCCGAAAGGATATTTGTAGCTGTAGCCATTCCACGGGATTTTAGGGCTTTGGTTGATGAGGTTCGCTATGGAATAAACCGTATCCTTATTGACAATATCCTGGCAGAGCTTCCGCATATTTTCTTGGTAACTTTTGGCGTTATATAATCGCGATCCTAAATAATAAGCACAGCCTTCTTCTACGAGATAATTGCGGGTATTGTTTTTTGTTGAAAAAGCCAAATGAACCAATTCATGGGCATGAAAAGGGCCTTTGGTAGTTGTGATACTCCCATCAGCCATCGAAGTATATCCGGTTGAAAAACCGGCGTACATATAATCAAAACCTTCTAACGCGGCTAATTCTTTGAGCGAGTTAGCTAAATAATACTGGACAACTTGATGAGGAGGGGGATAAATGATAAGTTGAAATTAACTGACTATAAAATTCTTCAGCATTTTTAGCCACAGAGGTATCTAATGCATAATTACAACTGTAGTGATAAGTTAGGTGTTTTGTTCGATACGTTTGCCAGTTTTTGGTATAATGAACAAAATTGTTTTGCAACTTCCAGGTGCCGTCTTGTTTAATAACATTGATTCGCTGAATACACCATATAAACCAAGATTTCTTTTTAAATTGATATTGTGCGCTTATCGTGTACAAACTGTCGTTTAACTTATCTATCCCAAGAACAATAACGTTCATATATTTCTTGACATATTGGAAATCTATTCCTTGTGAACCGTAAATAAATTGAGCAGAAAAATCATAAACATCGTATTTTTCTTTTTCCACATCATTCCAATATTTTCCGCTATACGTAGAAGGATCGGCATATAGGTATTTTTTTAAAAAGCTCGAAAATTTCTTTTTTTTTCTGGTTGTGCCTTAAAGTTTGTCCTAAGGACTTTAATAGTCAAACTATCCTTAGCTTGCACTTGTTCTTTTGATTTCTGGCCTAGAAGGCTTTGTGAAAAGGATAATCCGATAATTAGACAAAGTATGTTGAGATAGTGATTTTTTTGAGCCGCCATTCAATTATACAAATTTAGCTCTAATTTATAAGTAATAATGGATTTAGTGAAAGTAGTCTTAACTTATTTTACATTTACGCTAAACTCTTTGGCCAATTTCACTAATTTATCCAACAACCGAAATTTATGACCTTGCTTTAGAAGTTTTCCGCTGAGGTGGTGATCTTCACAATAAATAAAAAATAGATAGGTTTTTTCCGAAGGTATTTTAAGCGTGTTTTGAAGCAAGTCGGCATTAAATAACGGATCTTCTTTGGCGAATAAATTTTCGAGATCATCTGCGGTGATACTAGGAATGACCTTAGTAGGTTTTTCTCGTTTACCGAATAGTAAATCGCCAATTTTTCGCGTTGCAAATAAAAGTAAGTCTCCAATATTACCATGGCTTGGACTGTATAAATAAGGGCGCTTTTGGATGTCTCGTGCGAGTTTTTGCTGAAATTCCTGATTAAATTTTTTGACATCTAGGGTATCGCGCCCTTTGGCATCGACAACAACCTCCGCTAAATCAAATCGCCGCTTTTTAAGACGAATCCTTATAGGAGACTGCAAAGCTGCACTATCGACAATAATCTGTTTGGGTTGCAAAAATAAGCTTCCAACTATAAGGGTGTCTCCAAATTGAGCCTTGATGGTGAATGCTCCCGTTTCTGAGGAATAAACACGGTGATTCTGTGTACTGTTTTCTATAATAACTTGAGTTTTTGCCGTGCTGTCTATCACTATTTTTCCTGAAACTTCTTGAGCGGACAACTTCGCTGTGGGCAAAAAAACACTAATGACAATTAAAAATACTATCGTATAAGACGACTTGTGTCTTTCGATAGCTTTTATCCCCTTCCAACAAAATCGAGTAAATTGATTCATTAACTTATTTTAATAGCGTTTCATAAAACCAAACAAAACTATTGTCCACTTAACGATGGTGGCACTCGATAAGTAATCACCTTTTCTTTTCCGTTACGCAAGACAGTCATTTTCATTGCTTGGCTAAAGTTTTTCTTTTTAAAAGCTTCTAAACCACATTTTTCTTTGGGCAGGGCAGCTCCATTTATT
>CAYVJG010000015.1:0-62865 GCA_964451785.1 uncultured Flavobacteriaceae bacterium | reverse complement strand
TTTCGTAAGCCTAGATTTTTTTGGTTCGTTTTTTCATCAATGGAAAAAATGAACACTTAAACGTTTAGGACAGAATTGTTTTAAGACCTATTAATAGCCGTCGCCATCTAAAAGATTTCCTAGGCCACCTAAAATACTTCCTTCTCCCTTTTGATTACCTGGGCGACTGTATTCTGATAAGCGAGCAGCTAGTCGTGATATAGGTAAGGATTGCAACCACACGCTACCCGTGCCACTTAATGTAGCAAAGAAAACCCCTTCACCACCAAAGATGGTATTTTTGATTCCGCCAACAAATTGGATATCAAAATTTAGAGTTTGCGTATAGGCAACTACACAGCCAGTATCCACTTTTAAAACTTCACCAGGCTTTAAGTCTTTTTTTATGATATGCCCACCAGCATGACAAAACGCCATGCCGTCACCTTCAAGTTTTTGCATGATAAATCCTTCGCCACCAAATAAGCCTGTTCCTAATTTTTTTTGGAGTTGAATGCCAACAGAAACCCCTTTAGCGGCGCATAGAAAGGCATCTTTTTGGCATATTATTTTTTGCCCATAGCGGGAAAGGTCAAAAGAAATTATCTTTCCGGGATATGGGGAAGCGAAAGCTACTTTTTGTTTATTTGACCCTGAATTGGTGAAAGCCGTCATAAATAAACTTTCGCCGGTCAAAATGCGTTTTCCTGCATTGAGTAGCTTTCCAAATAAACCCGTTGAGCTGTTTTTTGAACCATCACCAAAAATAGTTTCCATGGTAATCGTACTGTCCATATACATAAAAGCACCTGCTTCAGCAATGGCAGTTTCATTAGGATCTAATTCGATTTCGACAAGTTGCATTTCCTCGCCTATAATGTTGTAATCAATTTCGTGATTCTGTATCATTTGTATAGTTTCCTTAAAAAATTTGTTAAAGATATGAAATAATCAATTAAGATACAGCGCAAGTAAAAAAATCATCTGCCGATCTGAGTGTTAAACAAAAAAATAACTAATAAAAAACTATTTATTAATAGTTAATTGATACAAATTATGCATATTTGATTATAAAGTGAGGGTTTGTTTTATAAGTCGTAAAATCGCTATACATAACCTTAGTGCGTTAAGATAATTATTGAGGCGCGAGGTTAAATGACTAAACCATCTCCTTACTCACCAATCTATATAATGCTTATGAATAGAAGTGAACAAGTAGCAATTTGGGTCAAGCAGTACTATGGCTATACAGGAGAACTATCAAGATTACCAGGTTATGATGACGAAAATTTTTTATTGAGCTCAGGTACTAAAAAGTATGTTGTAAAACTTACAAAAGATATAGGGCTTCTCCCTTTTGTTGAAGCGCAACAGGCAGCCATTCAGCATTTGTCAAAAGCTGAATTAACCGCGGTCTTTCCTCAACATATAGCAAATCACAAAGGGAATTATATTACGGTAATACCCCAACCTGAGTCACCGTCTATTTTGTGTAGACTTGTAGAGTTTTTACCGGGATTGTTTTGGGCAGAACGCAGATTAAAATCAGAGCAGCTACTGAAAAATCTCGGACGCTTTGTTGGGAAAATGGACGCTGTTTTAGCTGATTTTGAAGCTTGGGCGACACATCGTTATTTAGATTGGGATATTCAAAATTGTTTAGATTGGCAAAAGCACATTCATTTGCTGCCTTCATTTCATCAACGGCGATTAGTCGATTATTTTTTATTGCAATTTGAAATGCAGGTAAAGCCTAAGCTCAGTCAATTGCGACGCCAAGTGATACACAATGATGTGAATGATTGGAATGTCTTGGTGGTTGAGAAAGAAATTGCCGGTTTAATTGATTTTGGTGATATTGTTTATGCGCCATTGATTAATAATCTAGCCATAACCTTAACCTATGTTTTGTTAGATGCAGAAGATCCTTTGCGCACAGCTTCTATGGTTATTGAGGCTTATCACAAGCAATATGCTCTTTTAGAAATAGAAGTGGAATTACTGTATTACCTCATTGCCGCTCGATTGTGTGTAAGCGTGTTACACGCTGCAGTTCAACGCGACAAGGGGAGTGAAAATCCACATCATTTTTTAACCGATAAACAGGCTTGGAATTTACTAGAGAAATGGATTAGAATTAATCCGCTAAAAGCAGAACACCACTTTAGATCAGCTTGCAAATTTAAAGGGCTATTCACAGAAAAAGCAAATTATAAAAACCTATTGGAAAAACGCAATAAGCGCATAGGGCGCAATTTGAGTATTAGTTATCAAAATCCTTTAAAAATAGTAAAGGGTGCCTTGCAATATTTGTATGATGATCAGGGGAATACGTATGTAGATTGTGTAAACAATGTGAGCCATGTGGGGCATTGTCATCCTCAAGTGGTGCGCGCTATGCAAAAACAATTAGCAACACTCAATACAAATACACGCTATTTGCACGATAAATTAATAGCTTATGCAGATTTACTTTGCAGTACGTTGCCAAGGCATTTAAAAGTGTGCTATTTTGTAAATTCAGGAAGCGAAGCTAATGATTTAGCAGTACGTATGGCACGTCAATACATCGGAGCAAAAGATGTTATTGTCTTAGATCACGCTTATCACGGAACCTCTACATTGGCTTTAGAAATGAGTCCGTATAAATTTGATGGTCCTGGCGGATTTGAACAACCAGATTACATTCATAAGGCACAAGTGCCAGATAATTTTCGTGGTCCCTATACAAACGCAGATGCAGGGCAGCGTTATGCTGCAGATGTTCAACGCATTATTGAACACTTAAAAGAGAATAATAAAAAGCCAGCCGCTTTTATTTGCGAAACTTTATTAGGTGTTGGGGGGCAAATTCCATTACCAGAAAATTATTTGCCTTTGGTTTATGACTACATACACGAAGCTGGAGGTGTAGCCATAGCTGATGAAGTTCAAGTGGGGTTTGGACGTGTAGGAAAAACCTTTTGGGGGTTTGAATTGCAAAATGCCAAACCAGATATTGTGGTTATAGGTAAGCCTATGGGCAATGGACACCCCTTGGCGGCAGTAGTAGTGACAACTAAAATAGCTAAGGCATTTAATAATGGCATGGAGTATTTTAATACTTTTGGCGGAAACCCGGTTTCAATGGTGGCAGGCGAGGCTGTTTTAAAAGTTATTTTAGATGAACAATTACAGCACCAAGCAGAAGATGTAGGAACTTATTTGCAACAACAATTAGCAAATCTTCAAAAAAATCACACCGCAATAGCCGATGTGAGGGGACGTGGATTATTTGTTGGTGTTGAATTTGTAAAAGATTCGGAAAGCTTGACTCCGGATCCGGAAACGCCATTGAAAATTGTTGAATCTATGCGTGATCGCGGATTTTTGTTGAGTACGGATGGTCCGTTTCACAATGTATTGAAACTCAAACCTCCCTTAGTTTTTACCAAAAAAAATGTAGATGAATTAACCGATAATTTACAGGATGTACTAACTCAATTGGCTGAAGCTTAATTTTTGAGCCTTTTTATGTTGTGACTTAATCTATAGATTTTACTATATTTGCTACCGTGTAGTTTAGAATAAATCTAAATAAAATGATAACATCCATAAAGCAAGATATAGTTAAAACCATTGTAGAGCGCAGATCAGTTTTTCCCAATCAATTTACGGCTGAACCTGTAACCCGAAAGGAACTTGAAACTTTATTAGAAGTAGCAAATTGGGCGCCTTCGCATAAACAAACTGAACCTTGGCGTTTTAAGGTGATGCAAGGTGAAACTCTGACAAATTTCAGTGATTTTATGGCTGAAAAATACAAGGCTACGGCACCAAAATTTTCAGCGCGTAAATATGAAAAAATAATAACCAAATTTAAGCAGTCTTCAGCTGTTTTAGCTGTGTGTATGCAGCGTGATTTAAAAGAACGCATTCCGGAGTGGGAAGAAATTGCTGCTACGGCAATGGCCGTTCAAAATTTGTGGTTAGCGGCTGAAAGTTTAGGAATTGGGGGTTATTGGAGTACTCCGGGAACGCTTAAATACTTTAGTGAGTTTACTGAATTATCAGTAGGAGAAACCTGTTTGGGTTTTTTCTATCTCGGGCATTATGATCAACCTTTACTTAAGGGTGGTCGCGGACCTTGGCAAGATAAAGTGGAATGGCTATAAACAGTTATACTCTTTTGAGAATGCTATTAATCTTCACAAAGTCTATTTAACTCTAGTGTTATTGCTAAACGTTTTGGAACGATTGGAGCAAGTAAGGTTTTGTGAGGATTAGCCTTTTTTATTAATTGCTGAATAGCTTTTGGGCTAAAGTGCTCTGATTTATTTTGATAGACATTACAATCTACAATATTGCGAGTTTTGTTTTTTAAAGCTACGCGATCTTGATGTGCACTTTCTTTAATTTTCTGTTGAATTTTTCCCGCTTTCAATTGCGCTAAATAGCCTCCTCCTTTTTCAATAGTTTTGAGTAGGTCAAGTGCTTTTTCGGCCAATTGCTTGGTGACTTCATTGATGTAATAGCTTCCTTGAATAAGTTGTGGATTTTCGGAAAGTTGTAAAGCGCGTTGTAATTTGCTTTGTGCCTTTTCTTGCTCTTTTGTTTTATCTTTTGGAAGGATAAAATGTTCTGATAAACAGCAAATAGCATTTGCTCCCCCTAAAAAGGCTGCTTGGTATTCGGCGTGGATACGCGTGGCATTTAAAGCATTTGAAAAAATGGTTTTGTTATAAGTAGTGGGGAAAGCAATGATTTCTATCAGGCATTTTTTGTTGTAAAAGTCGCTTAATTGTTGCGTTAAAAGACGCAGTGCTTTGAGTTTTGCGATTTCAAAATTGAAGTGCGAGCCTATGGCAACTTTAAAGCAAACAGAACAGGTTTTTAAGGTTTCGGGAAGCCGATTTAAATAGTCATTGAGAATGGCAGTACTATAAGTTAATTGCTGAGGTATTGTAGCTCCTGCTTCTTGAAAAATCGAAAGGTCTATAGCCAGAGCAAAGGTAGGATTATGTGTTTGAAAAAGCGATATGGTCTCTGCTAAGTCGTCATTTATAGATTTGTACCAATTCCCGGTTTTACTCAGATGCCCGATGGGATCTATGCCAAATTTTACGCGGTGATTGGTATGCTGTAAAAGAGAAAGTGCTTTTTGTAAATAAGCAGATGACAAAAAATTACACTCGATAAATAGAGGTGTAGAGGGTAAGTCTATGGCTTCAAAAACGGACTTTAAATCGATTTGATCAGAGATAATTTTCACCCAAAATCCTTTGACGCCATTATGTTGCGCTTTTTTGATTTGTGCAATTAGCTGTTCTGCAGAGAGGGCAATTAAACGATCATAATCCAAACAGTGTTCAGGTGAAGGTAAAAGGAAGTTGGCGCTTAAATCATCAGCGTGATAAAAAGGTTTTATAGTGAGCTGATCTCGTGTAGAGCTAAGTAAATTTTCATAAGATAGTCCATCTAATGAAAATTGTAAAAACTGTTTCCATTGTTTTGCCGAAATACTAGGAAAATCAGCGTATATATCTTGAGCCATTAGTTACTTTCTTTAAGACTATCTTGATATTGAATGATAAACACATCTTCGTTACTGCGTTTCATAAAATAGTGTTCACGTGCGTAGTGTATGCGTCCTTCTTCTGTTTTTAGTTGATTGACAATAGTGCTGTCTTTATGAATTTCCTTTTGGTAATAAGCGGCATCATTTTGTAATTTGTCAATCTCTTGATTTAAATCGCGTTGCACCAACCATGAATTACTATCAAAAAAAAGCATCCATATCCCGAATATGAGTCCAATAAACACATATTTATTACTCACTATTTTAAACCAAGATTTATGTTTTAAGTTTTTAAAGCCCATGAAATGATAGTACTATAGAGGTCAGGTAAGTTTAATTGGTTTAAAGCCGAGTTTACGAATCTAAAGTTAAGGATTTTTTCTTTTTTAGAAAGGCTGACAAAAATATAAATAAAGCCATAAATTGAGCTATTCTGGCTAAAAAATCTCCGTGTTTGACATAGAATGTTTTTTCTGTGTTAAGGTAAACGTTTTCTTTTATAACGTCGCGGACATCATATTTAGTACGTTTAATAATTTCGCCTTTTTGATTGATAAAAGCAGAAATACCATTGTTGGCGCTTTGCACAACATCACGACGAGTTTCTATGGCACGCAGACGGGCATAACTTAAGTGTTGTTTATAACCTTGGGTGTCTCCCCACCAGGCATCATTGGTGATAATACTTAAAAACTGAGCGCCGTTTTGCACATAACCGGTTACAAATTCTCCATAAACTGATTCATAACAAATGATAGGCGCCGTTTTGTAATCTTCTTGTCCAAACGTAAAGACTTCTCGATTGGGTTGTGTGGTCTTTTTGGCAACAGTGCCACCTAAATCAATCATAATATCCCCTAAAATAGGCTTGAGGACAGATTGGTAAGGGAAATTTTCAACGCCAACAACGAGCTTTGATTTGTGATAAAATTGCGTAGGATGTTCATGGCTCATCAGAAAAGCCGAATTGTAATCGTTAAACCAAAGTCCTGGTTTTAAAAAGTTGGTTTGAGACTTAACACTGTCAGCATTGCGAATAATGTCATATTGTGAAATACCGGCTAAAAAGCTAACTTGAGGATGAGCAATTAATAATCTTTTTCCGTAATAATGAGCAGCAGAAAGTTTAAAATCACTGCGTTTTGTGCCATCGGCAAACACCGTTTCAGGAGCAATCACTATGGCTGTAGAATCATCGACAAGCTTATTGGTCATCTCGAGTAATAAGCGTCCAATATAAGCATCATCAGTATTGTATTTTTCGTTGTAAGGATCAATGTTGGGTTGTACTACTAAAGCTTCAAGATGTGGTTGGTTAGCTTCACTAGGATAGCTGTTCCACAATACATAAGATATCCCAATTGGTAGGCCAATAAGGAGGGTTGTTTTGAGAATTCCGCGATACAAGATGGCTTTGTCACGGTGCTGACTATAAAGTAGAATCGCTTTAAAAACCACTAAGTTAACGATCCAGATCCATAAAGTTCCACCAAAAGTGCCGGTGTATTCATACCATTGAACCCATTGTGGAAACTCTGAAAATCCATTGCCCAAATTGAGCCAAGGCCAAGAGAAATCCCAATGCAGGTGAAGGTACTCAAAGCACATCCACAAGGCTGCTAAAAATACGAGCCCTGCTGTAAAAGAGTTGAGGCGTTTGGCAACGTGGTGGTAGAGTAAAAACACCAAACTCATCAGTAAGGTGTTGGCCAGTATGGCAAAAATCATTCCTACCGGAGTAGAGAAATAAATCCAATAGGTAGTGATGATATTCCAAATAAAAAGGGCTAAATAGGCGTATGCAAAAACTTTTAAACCTTTGTGTTTAAGAGGAGATGTGCGAATTTGAAACTCTATAAACAAAAGTGGAACAAATCCAAAGAAGAGTAGTAAAGGGAGACCATAAGTGGGCCAAGCTGCTGCTAGTAAACTTCCTGAGAGTAAGGCTAAAAGTAATTTCTTCATCTTGTAATGTTCCTAGATAATAAAATAGATTTGTAGAAACCCTTGTCAGCACAAAAGTTGAACTGAGGTTAATTAAACTTTTTGATTCAATTAATAAGGACAAAAGCGCTTCATTAATTTCTCACAAATTCAGTTCAAATATACTAACAATAGTTTGATCGCTGTTTGAGCGCTGTAATAATCCTTTTATAAACTTTAAGTTGAAAAGTAGAAGGCGGTGATTATCTGAAGATACTCCAATCTAAACTAATAGAGAATACATTGGAGTAGAGCGCAACGCTTTGGTCACCAATATCGGTAAAGGCATAGTCAATTTGGATACCTTTATAACGAAAACCCACGCCAAAACTAGGCTGAAATCCGATACGGCTGCTACCGTCAAATTGAATTTCGTCTTGAAAATTTCCCATGCCACCGCGCAAATAGACCATGTTTATATAGCCTACTTCAAAGCCAAATGCAGGCGTCATGCTGAAGGCATTGGTAGAAATAATGTCGTTAGTTCGGGTAAAGCGTGTGTTGAGATCAAGTTCTGTTTTAAGAGAAAAATCGCGATGTATAGCAAAAGTTTTAGCAATGCCGAGTTGTAATTTAGGTAAGGTAATTTCAGTAGTTTCAGGGAGTTCTTGGTTTTGTCCTTCAACGGCATCCTGAATCTCTTTATATTTTTCTTTATCTATGCTCCAGGTATTATAGGTGGTGGTAATATCGCGAACCATCACCCCAAATTTCCAGTTGTTTTTACTGACAAATTGCGCTCCAAAATCAAAACCAAATCCCCATGAGTTCGCAAAATCTCCAATTACGCGTCTGATAACTTTGGCATTGGCACCAATTGAAAACCCTTCAAAAAGGAGGTGATGTGCATACGACATGGTAAACGCATAATCAGCTGCAGAAAAATAACTAATGCGGTCATAATTGATATGACCTTGATCATCGATGAGCTGTGTGGTATTCATAATATCGTCAACCCCAAAACGAATAACGCTAAAGCCAATGGTACTTTGGTCGTCAATAGGCATCGCTCCACCGATGTAGTCATAATTAGCAATGTTAGCAAAATAACTTGCATGCATGACCGCCACTTGGCTATCTTCGAGTTCTGTTAATCCGGCGGGATTCCAATACCCGGCATACACATCGTTAGTTGTGGCCACTACAGCGCCACTTTGGCCAAAAGCTGCAGCCCCTACACCGATATTTAAAAATTCATTAGAATATTTTCGAGCCGTTTGTGCCTGTATGGTGAGACCGAGTAGTAGGAGTAAGATGCTTAATTTTAGTTTCAAAGTCTTTAGCTAAATTTATATATAAAACCTTCGTTTTAACAAAATATTGTACGGGCTAAAAATAAAGCTTGTCCTGTTGAAATCAAAATAAGTACAGGTATAAAAAACAAAAAACACGTAGAGAGCTACGTGTTTTTGTTATTTTGTTAGCTTAAGCAGATTAAGCCGTTTTTTGAGCTTTTTCAGCTTTCTTCTGTTTTTTAAGATCTTTAAAGTATCCCATAATCCAATAAGGAAGGATGCTTAATAAAAACATAAATATCCAAAATCCGGCCATACCGATAACGGCAATTAATAAAAAGCCAAGCCATTGGTCAAATTGAATCATGCTATCCATTGCTGTTCTATTTTTCGACAAATATAAAGGATATCTCGTAATTCTAACCGCTGTAAAACCTATTTTTTTAAAGGAACTCCTTATTTAGAATATAAATAAATAAGAAATCCGCTATAAATTTAAGTTATCTCGCTTACTATTAATTTAATACAGTACACATTAGGAAGAATTATGGGTAAAGCTTATGAACGTTAATAAATTATGAATGCTTATGTAAAAATCATGTTGAATTTAAGTTAGTTTTTTGTGATTTTACTAAGCAGGACTCCCAGAGTTTATTATTTTTACGTTTCCTAAGATGATAGAGATGATAAAACGATTTATTCCTAACTTATTTACCCTCCTTAATATGTTAAGTGGTTGTATTGCAGTCGTGTTAGCTGTTCAAAACCATTTAGTTTTTGCTGCAATTTTTGTAGGACTCGGGATTTTCTTTGACTTTTTTGATGGCTTTTTTGCTCGACTACTCAAGGTTCCTAGTGAATTAGGACTTCAATTAGATTCATTAGCAGACATGATTACTAGTGGACTAGTTCCAGGAATAGTGATGGTGCAATTGCTGATTCAAGCCTTAGGAGGTAGCTCAGAAATTTTTGTGTACAGTTGGGAATCACAACCTATTTTTCAATTTGGATTTCCGACATTAGCTTTAATAGGCTTGTTAATTGCTTTAGGTTCAGGCTATAGATTAGCTAAATTTAATATTGACGATAGACAAACCTCTTCTTTTATAGGCTTGCCTACACCGGCTAATGCCATTTTGATTATGAGTTTACCCTTAATATTAGCTTATCAACCTTCACCGCGCATCGTAAACCTGTTATTTACCCCTTGGTTTTTGATTGGCTTGACGGTGTTGAGCACCTTTCTGCTCAACGCTGAACTGCCTTTATTTGCCCTAAAATTTAAAACTTATGATTTTAAATCAAATTGGTTTAGATATATCTTTTTAGCCTTAGCACTTGTTGCTTTGATTACCTTAAAGTTTATAGCCTTACCAGTCATTATTTTGGTTTACTTGTTGTTTTCAGTGTTACTCTATTATTTAAAAGAAGCTTAACATTATGTCATTTGATGAACTTAAGGCTTTTTTAGATTATAAAGTGCTACAATATAATCAACCGGAGTTTATTGAAACCGATCCCGTGCAAATACCGCATTTGTTTGCAGAGAAAGAAGATATTGAGATCGCTGGTTTTTTAACCGCTACCATAGCTTGGGGGCAGCGCAAAACAATTCTAAAAAACGCCAAGCATCTCATGCATTTGCTCGATGATTCACCAGCCGATTTTGTAAAAAATGCCACTAAAGCTGATTTGAAAGCTTTGTGTCACTTTAAACATCGTACCTTTAATGGAGACGATCTGATTTACTTTGTAAAGGCATTAAAGCACATTTATGAAAATTACGAGGGGTTAGAAGGCATTTTTACAAACTATTCGACGGCAAATTCTACACAATTGGCTATTCATCATTTAAAGCAACATTTTTTTGAACTTGATCATCTTAAGCGCACTGAAAAACACCTTAGTGATCCGTTAAAAAACTCTGCTGCTAAACGTATTAATATGTTTTTACGTTGGATGATACGTGACGATTCGTCAGGTGTAGACTTTAGGCTATGGCATAATATCATGCCAGCGGCCTTATCTTGTCCGCTAGATGTGCACAGCGGTAATGTGGCGCGGAAATTGCAATTAATTACACGAAAACAAAATGACGCCAAAACACTTGCTGAATTAGATGAAAATTTGCGCAAAATGAATCCAGCTGATCCTGTCAGTTATGATTTTGCTCTTTTTGGTCTTGGTGTGTTTGAACATTTTTAATTTATTGAACAAAATAAACTAGGTGTTAATATTACTTTAAACTAGTTTACTTACCTTTGCATCTTATGATTAAGCCGGAAATAGCACGTAACGAAAAGGAAAGACTTAGCGCTTTAAAAGACTTGGGTATTTTGGACACACCTGCAGAAAAACAATATGATGAAATAGTTGAATTAGCTACTTATATAGCGGGTATGCCCGTAGCTTTTATTAGCTTAGTCGATAAAGATCGTCAATGGATTAAGGCTAAAGTTGGCCTTGATATCTGTGAAACTTCACGTAATGTCTCTTTTTGTGGTCATACTATTTTAGAAGATAAAGGTTTTCTGGAAATTGAAGATACGCGTTTAGACGAGCGTTTTAAAGATAACCCTTTTACTGTTGATGAAAATCAACCTGTGGTGTATTACGCTGGTTTTGTTTTAAATGATTCAAAAGGGCTAGCCTTGGGTACTCTTTGTTTAGTTGACCACAAGCCGCGTAAACTTACCGCACAGCAAATTAAAGCACTTAAAACTTTGGCTCATCAAGTGGAATTGCTTTTTGAATTACATGCTAATAACAAAGCCTTTAAACGTTCAACTAAAAATTTAGAGCGACATAATGACATGCTTAAGAGTTTTGCCGGAGCCGTGTCGCACGACCTTAAAATGCCTTTGTCAAATATTATTTTGACTATTGACGTACTCAAACACAAATACGCTGATAATATAGATGCGCAAGCCATCGCTTACCTCAATCGCTTAAAGCAATCTTCATTTGGAATGAGCGATTATATTTCTAATATTTTAAAATATTACGAAACTGAAAACGTGTCTTCTGAAGATTATAACGAAGAACCTTTTGGCTTAAAAGGATTTTTAGAAGGTATTGTAGATATGCTTAATATTGAAAGCGATTGCGAAATTAACCTGCCAGAACACAATTTTGACCTGATTTGTAACCGTTCTGGATTAGAGCAAATCTTCATCAACTTGTTGGGCAATAGTTTAAAGTACAACGATAAACGCCGCACAATTATAAGTATTGATTGTGAAGAAGGTCGCAAATATTATAAATTCAAAGTTACCGATAACGGTATGGGAATTCCTAAAGATAAACAATCAAAGGTGTTTGACTTGTTTTCAATAGCTTCAGATCGCGATCGTCACGGTAAAAAGGGGCATGGGATAGGCTTGTCAATTGTTTGGCAGCTGGTACATAAACTCGGTGGCAAGATTAAATTAGATTCTGAAGTGGGAAAATATACCTCATTCTCATTTACAATCAAAAAGCAAAAGCCCAAACTCAAAACAGAAGAGGCTTAACACGAACAATTCTTAAAGATTAAGCTACAAAATGTTCAGTATTGACTATATTTGAAAGCAATACATTTGACTATGCAGTTTAAACACCCGGAGTTTCTTTACGCCTTGTTATTGTTGGTTATTCCGATTGTTATTCATCTTTTTCAACTTCGTCGATTTAAACGCGAAGCTTTCACTAACGTTACTTTTCTTAAAAAAGTAGAACTGCAAACACGCCAAAGTGCTCAATTAAAAAAATGGTTGCTCTTGTTGACGCGCTTGTTAACGCTGATGGCGGTGGTAATGGCTTTTGCACAACCTTTTATTCCGCGTCATTTTGAAGCCTTATCTCAAAAAGAAATTCTGTTGTATGTCGATAATTCATTAAGCATGCAGCAACCCGGTGATCGCGGCACTTTATTAGAGGAAGCTACACAAGAAATTTTACAAAATTGGCCGTCAAATCAATCTGTAAGCTTATTGACCAATACAGGGCTATACCGCAATTTATCTTATGCCGATTTAAAAGAAAAGTTACTTCGTTTGCAGTTTAACCCAGTGAGCCTGTCGCTAAAAACTGTACTTTTAAAGGCAGAACAAGTCTTTTCTTCACGTAATACTTCTAAACTGCTTATTGCGGTATCTGATTTTCAACAAAAAGATAGTGATGATGCCCAAAATTTAACACCACAATTTGAGGTAAACCTTATTCAATTACAGGGGCATAACATTACTAATTTTAGTATAGATAGTGTTTATCTAGATGCCAGTCAGTCTGATGATAGTCATCTTAATGTCGAGCTGTCTGCCAGTAAGCCTGTGACTAAAAATATTAGTGTGGCGTTGTACAACGGCAAAAAATTGTTGGCTAAAAGCAGTGCTGAATTTAAAAATACAACTGCAGCAAAGCTACAATTTAGTGTTCCTCAAAATATAGAAAATTGGGATGGCAAATTGCGTATAGAAGATGCTAGTGTGAAATTTGATAACAGGTTTTATTTTACACACCACAGCGATTTACCTGTACAAGTGACAAGTATAGAAAGTACTTCTTCCAATCCGTTTTTGTCCCGTATTTATACAGAGTCTTCGGGGTTTATCTATATTCGACAAGCCGCATCACAACTCGATTTTAGTAAATTGTCACAAGCGCATCTTATTGTATTAAATGAGTTGCCAGAATTATCTAACAGTCTAATTGATTTTTTAATAAATTTTGTAAATCAAGGTCGACAACTAGTTATTATTCCGTCAGAAAATCCTGATTTATCAACCTATAACAAGTTGTTGACTCAGCTGTCTATAGGGCAACTGCAAGCTTATAAAAAAGTATCGCTTAAGGTCAGTCAAATTAATTTTGATCACCCTGTTTATAAAGCTGTTTTTACGCAGCGAATAACTAATTTTCAATATCCGGAAGTAACAGGTTATTTTCCTTTTAAAGGAAAAGCTACGCCGCTTTTGAGTTATAATAATGCAGCGCGCTTTTTGATACAAGGTGGCAACTGCTTTTTATTTACTGCGAGTTTGTCATCAGAAGGATCTAATTTTATTCATTCGCCTTTAATTGTTCCTACCTTCTATAATATTGGAAAAAATAGTCTGCCACAACCTACTTTATACACAGATATTAGTCATACAGCTGTAGTTAATCTACAGCTTCAAACACAAGGGGATCAGGTGGTTGGATTAAAACTGGGGAATCAGGTGGTTATCCCTAGACAAGAGCAAAAAAAACAAGGTGTAAGCTTGTATTTAGGAGGTTTAACTTTACAAGCGGGCACTTATCAGGTGAGAATAGGAGAGGAACCCAAAGGAAAGTTGAGCTTGAATGCTAATCGAATTGAACACCAAATGAAATTTGCAGACTTATCCCAGCTACATTATGCTGAGGTCAGTCATAATATCAATCAGTTTTTTGAGGCAGAGATAAATCAAAACGAAGATGATAATCTTTGGAAATGGTTTGTTATTTTTGCCCTGATATTTCTAGTAACGGAAGTATGTATAACCAAATATTTAAAATAATACGCGCATGAAGCTTTTGATAAAATCGGCTCAGATTATTGCTGCTGAAAGTTCGTTTCACAAGCAAACAGCAGATTTGCTAATTGTTGATGGTAAACTTGAAAAAATAGCCTCAAAAATCACAGAATCGGCTGATAAGGTCATCAATATTGATGGATTACATGTATCATTAGGCTGGTTTGACAGTAGTGTGTGTATAGGCGAGCCCGGCTTCGAAGAACGCGAAACCTTAGCTAATGGCTTGCATACAGCGGCTTTATCAGGATTTTCAGCCATTGCGCTTAATTCAGATAACTACCCAGCTATTGACCATCACGGCGCGGTTGATTACTTAAAACACAAGTCGGCTGTAACCCCAACCAGTATTTATCCTATAGGAACACTCACGCAAAAGGCAGAAGGTAAAGAATTAGCTGAACTTTACGATATGAGCTTGGCAGGTGCTGTTGCTTTTGGCGATTATAAACGCACTATTGAAAATGCTAATTTGTTGAAAATAGCCTTTCAGTACGCTCAGGGATTTGATGGCTTGGTGTTGAGTTTTCCTAACGAAGAATTGTTAACTGAACACGGCCTGATGAATGAAGGTGTGGTGAGCACTGAATTAGGGCTTAAAGGAATTCCGAGTTTTGTTGAAGCCCTACAGATTAGTCGTGATTTAACTATTCTTGAATACACAGGAGGAAAACTACATATCCCAACTATCTCAACCGCTGAAAGTGTGCGCTTGATAGCCGAAGCTAAGGCTAAAGGTTTAGATGTAACTTGCAGTGTAGCTCTTCACAACTTGTGTTTCACTGAGCAAAACTTGCGTAATTTTGATTCGGTATATAAAGTCATGCCGCCTTTGCGTACTGAAGCAGATCAACAGGTCTTGATTGCTGCAGTAAAAGAAGGAACTATCGATATGGTAACCAGTGATCACCGCCCGCTTAACATTGAGTTGAAGTGCCTTGAGTTAGAGCATGCAGATTTTGGAAGCCTTGGATTGGAAAGTGCTTTCGGCGCTTTACAAAACCTATTTGGTCTTGAAAAAACTATTGAGTTACTCACCAATAGCTATAAACGTTTTGGGGTGGATACGCCTAAACTTGAAGAAGGATCCGAAGCTAATTTGAGCTTTTTCCTTCCTGAAGTTTCTTATACCTTGGCAGAAGACGATTTGCAATCACTTTCTAAAAACAGTATGTACATCGGCACTGAGTTAAAAGGAAAAGCCCTCGGAATTTTTGCTAAAAATCAATTAGTTTTAAAAGATGCAGAATAACCCCAATAAAGAAATAATAAAAGAAGGGAAAAACACAGCGATTACAGCCTATTTTACCTTTGTAGGAACGCTTATAGCTTGGAGTATGAACTCTGAAAATCGCAACCCATACGCCTCTTTTCACATTCGCCAAGCGCTTGGGTTGAACATTTTGTTTATTCTCATCGGCGTTTTGATATCGGGCGTAAGCGGCATAGCAGCGCAAAAAGGATTTGATATTTTTCTTATTATCATTCCGTTTTGGCTCGTGTTTATTTTGTTGTGGGCCTTTGGATTTACAGGGGCATTGCAAGGAAAATGGGCTTTGATACCTATTATAGGAAGCGTTTTTCAAAAATGGTTTAAAAAAATAGCCTAATTATGAAGTTGAGTTTAGAGCACCTAGTTCGCCCTTCAACCTTACCCGCAACTGAAAAGAAACCAACCATTATCATGTTGCACGGTTATGGCAGTAATGAAGAAGATTTATTTTCATTTGCTCCAGAGTTAGACGAGCGCTTTTTGATTATCTCGGCTCAAGCTCCTATAAATTTACAGCCTTCGGGTTATGCTTGGTATGCCATCACTTATCAACCTGGCAATAAAAAATTTACGAATGATGAACAAGCCTTGCAATCACGCGACAGTATTTGTCACTTTATAGACGAAGTGGTTGAGCACTATCACGCAGATCCGGATAATATCTGTTTGATGGGATTTAGTCAAGGCGCTATTTTGAGTTATGCAACGGCTTTGTCTTTTCCGAAAAAGGTAAGACAAGTCGTAGCGATGAGTGGTTATGTTCATCACGAGTTATTGGCGCCAAATTATCGCGAAAACGATTTTAGTCGATTGCGTATCTATAGCTCTCACGGCTCTGTAGATCAAGTGGTTCCTGTAGAATGGGATCGGCAAACGCCAAAATTGCTAGAGCAATTAGCCATTGAACACCAGTATTCAGAATTTCCGGTAGGGCATGGGGTACATCCCTTAAATTTTGAAGAAATGAAGACTTGGTTACAGGTTTTTCCGGAAGAAAATTAAAATCGAATTAACTTATTATGGCAGAAGATCTCATTAAAGCAGAAGGCTCAAAAGCTGAACAATATGAAAGTTTATATCCCCAAATTAAAGCCTTGGTTAGCGGTGAAACAGATGTGATAGCTAACTTAGCTAACGTTTCAGCAGCTTTAAAAGAGCAATTTAATTGGTTTTGGATTGGATTTTATTTGGTAAAAGAAGACGAATTAGTCGTCGGTCCGTTTCAAGGGCCTATTGCGTGCACCCGTATCGCTAAGGGAAAAGGGGTATGTGGCAGTAGTTGGTCTGAAGCTAAAACTTTGATTGTTAAAGATGTCAACGCTCATGCTAATCATATTGCTTGTAGCAGTTTATCTCAATCAGAAATTGTGGTGCCTATTGTCAGAAATGGAATCGTTATCGGTGTATTAGATATTGATAGCAATCAAACGGATACCTTTGATAGCATTGATCAGCATTACCTTGAGCAAATCGTAGAGCTGTTACCTATGTGATAAGCTGTGAAAGAGCTATAAAAAGAGGACTAATACCGTATGGATAAATTAAATAGTCCAATTTCGACAGCAGTCTCATTGTACTATTAATACGGAAGTGACATTCAAAATGAACCAATCTTACTATTAAAATTACAAATCTCTGCGTTAACCCCGCACGTGCGGGACGTCATAGCTATTGCTATGCCTGTGCTTTTTGCCTTGACCTTTTAAATTTTAACGACAAAATATTTGGTCTATTTCAAAAATCATTTCCGTATAATTTAGGCTCTATGCTAAATATAGTGGGTAACCAAAATTTCGATTTTCCACAATAAAGTAAGCCCTAATTAGTGAAGTGTCTTTATATGGAATATCTTGGGTAAAAACCTTTCTTTCTCTATTCAACCCTTTCAGGGTTGTTAGGTGTGTAGTCTGTTATTCCCCGTAGGCTTTGCCTACGGTTTTAGCTATTAAAGTCCTTTGGACTTTTTATTACTGACAAGTTTAAAATAAGAATAGATCTGATTTTATTTAGCCACTCAAAACAACATAGAGCCTTCTTATTTCTATAAAAAAACTAAGCCTGAACAGTAAATGTCCAGGCTTAGGTTTAATTATACAACTAAAATTCGATTAGTCGAATAAAATTATTTATTAGCGGCAGCCATAGCTGCTTCAGAGATACGTTTGTAAGTTCCGTTTTCTAAGCGATCACGAATGGCAGAGAAAGCGGCAACAGTTTCTTCAACATCTTTTAACGTGTGAGAAGCTGTAGGAATTAAACGCAATAAAATCATGCCTTTAGGAATTACAGGATAAACTACGATAGAGCAGAATACACCGTAATTTTCACGTAAGTCTTTCACTAAAGCCATAGCTTCAGGAATACTACCTTTAAGGTAAACAGGAGTAACACAGCTGTTTGTATCACCGAGGTCAAATCCTTTTTCACGTAATCCGCCTTGAAGTGCATTGACAACTTTCCAAAGATTGTCTTTGAGCTCTGGCATGGTGCGAATCATATCCAAACGTTTTAATGCACCTTCAACCAATTGCATTTGCAATGATTTAGCGAACATTTGTGAACGGATATTGTATTTTAAGTAAGTGATGATTTCTTTGTCTGCAGCAATAAAAGCCCCTGTGCTAGCCATAGATTTAGCAAAGGTAGCAAAGTAAACGTCAATTTCGTCTTGAACACCTTGCTCTTCACCAGTACCGGCACCAGTTTTACCTAATGTACCAAAACCGTGAGCATCATCAACAAATAAACGGAAATTGTATTTCTTTTTGAGTTCAACAATTTCTTTTAATTTGCCTTGCTCGCCGCGCATACCAAATACACCTTCTGAGATAAATAAGATACCTCCACCGGTTTCTTCAGCTTTTTTAGTGGCGCGTTGCAAGTTTTTTTCCATACTTTCAACATCGTTGTGCTTGTAGGTAAAACGTTTACCCATGTGCAAACGCACCCCGTCGATAATGCAAGCGTGGGCGTCAACATCATATACGATGACATCGTCTTTACTGACTAAAGCGTCAATAGTTGAAAGCATGCCCTGAAAACCAAAGTTTAAGACATAAGCAGCTTCTTTGTTGACAAAAGCTGCCAATTCATTTTGTAATTGTTCGTGTAATTCAGTATGACCACTCATAAGGCGCGCCCCCATAGGGTATGCCGAACCGTATTTTGCACCCGCCTCAGCATCTACTTTACGTACTTCTGGGTGATTAGCTAAGCCTAAGTAGTCATTAACACTCCAAGTGATGACTTCTTTGCCTTGAAATTTCATACGGTTTGAGATAGGACCTTCTAATTTAGGGAACATAAAATACCCTTCAGCTTGCCCGGCCCAAGTGCCTAGCGGTCCTTTATTATCATACATCTTTTGGAAAAGATCCTTCATAAGATTATATTTTTATGAGTTGCAATATTATTAAATTAATGCCAAATTCCCTTGTCTTTATTGATATTTATGTATTAATTAGTTATTTGAACAAGGATTTATGGAATAAATAAGGATTCAAGTTTGTTTTATTTGATAAATTTACTTTTTATCAAGAATTTAATTGCCTTTAAATCAAATATATTTTTAAAATCAGTTGTGCCGCGATTGAATAATAGTTTATTTTGGGCACTTTTACTACCGTTATGTCACATCTCTTAGTTTCTATAATCGGGCCAACGGCCATCGGAAAAACTGCTAAAAGTATCACTTTGGCGCAAGCTTTTGATACTGAAATTATATCCGCTGATTCACGTCAGTTTTTTAAAGAAATGCGTATTGGTACGGCTGTGCCTTCTGTTGAAGAACTCACTGCTGTTCCGCATCATTTTATACAGCACATATCTGTTGACGATGCCTATGATGTGGGTGATTTTGAGCAGGAAGCTTTACAAGTTTTGGAGGACCTGTATAAAAAGCATCAGGTGGTGTTTATGGTAGGAGGGAGTGGCCTGTATGTAGATGCTGTGTCTAAGGGATTGGATTATTTTCCGCCGGTTTCTCCTGAGGTTAGAGCGCAGCTAAATGCTGAAGTGGCCGCTGGAAATCTCCAAGCTTTACAAGAAGAATTAAAGTTGGTAGATCCGAACTATGCTGCTCAAGTAGAATTGAAAAATCCACGTAGACTAGTGCGGGCTCTAGAGGTTTACCGCAGTAGTGGACAGCCTTATTCGTCATTTTTAAATCAACCTAAACCGCAGCGTCCGTTTAAAACGCTGAAGGTAGGGTTGAAAGCATCGCGTGAATTGGTGTATAATCGCATTGAGAGACGTGTGGATATAATGATTGAACAGGGCTTGTTGGCCGAGGCTAAATCACTATATCCCCAACGTTATAAAAATGCTCTCAATACTATAGGTTATAAGGAGCTGTATCGCTATTTTGATGGCGAATGGACTTTAGATTTTGCGATTGCTGAAATCAAAAAGAATACCCGCCGATTTGCTAAACGTCAGCTCACCTGGTTTCGCAAGGATGAAAGCATAACCTGGTTTGATTATGCTTGTGACCCTAGCGAAATTGAAAATTTTATCCGCTTACAAATGAAGCGCTAAAATTTAGTTTTCCTTTTTAGTTTTTACAACTAAACGGAAACCTTCTCCGTGAATGTTAAGAATTTTGACTTCATCATCTTTCTTTAAATACTTACGCAATTTAGCAATGTAAACATCCATACTACGAGAGGTGAAATAGTTGTCATCTCTCCAGATTTTTGTCAAGGCCAATTCACGTGGCATAAGATCGTTTTCGTGTAATGCCAATAAACGCAATAAATCGTTTTCTTTAGGAGATAATTTTTCTGGTTCTCCGTCTTTGTAAGTTAAGAAACGCAATTTTGAGTTTAAATGGAAATTACCGATTTGAAATTCAAATTGTTTGCTGTCTGCTACGTTTTCAATAGACTTACGTTGCATGATAGCTTTGATTTTCATCAACAAAACTTCGCTGTCAAAAGGTTTGTTGAGGTAGTCATCGGCCCCAACTTTATAACCTTTTAATACGTCTTCTTTCATTGATTTTGCAGTCAAAAAGATGATCGGCACTTCGTCGTCTTTCTCACGAATTTCCTTAGCTAAGGTGAATCCGTCTTTATAAGGCATCATGACATCGAGAATACAAAGATCGTAATCGTCTTTTTTGAATTTTTCAAATCCTTCCATACCGTTTTTTGCGTGTGTTACGGCATAGTCATTCATGCTCAAATAATCTTTGAGAACAGTTCCGAAATTGGGATCATCTTCAACAAGAAGAATCTTTTTTACTTCAGTTTCCATAGTTTATGAGATTAATGGTAATTTAATTATAAATGTACTTCCTTTTCCTTTTTCGCTTTCCACCGAGAGCTCGCCTTGGTGGTCGTCGATAATTTTCTTAGCATAAGCTAAGCCTAAACCGTGCCCTTTAACATTGTGAAGATCACCTGTGTGTTCACGGTAAAATTTATTAAATATCTTTTTTTGCACTACAACAGACATTCCCGGACCTTGATCACGAATTTTAATGATGACGAGATTTTTGACATTTTCAGTATAGATGTCAATTTTAGGGGCGTCTGGTGAATACTTAATAGCGTTTTCTAATATGTTAATCAACACATTTACAAAATGCGATTGATTGGCTAAAATAGTGTGTTTTAAAGCGCCTAGATGTGTTTGAACATAACCTTCACGACTGTCAACCATCAATTGAATGTGGCTGATGGCTTCAGTGATGAGATCATTGAGTGGTAGGCGTTCTTTTTTGATATCTAGTTCGTTGCGCTCTAGTTTTGAGATGCGCAATACATTTTCTACTTGCGCATGCATGCGGTGATTTTCGTCGCGGATAATTCGCAAATAATTTTTAATCATATCCTGATGATTAAAAATCTTAGGGTTTTTTAATGAATCTAAAGCCAAATTAATGGTAGCAATTGGCGTTTTAAATTCATGAGTCATATTATTGATGAAATCGGTTTTAATTTCATCAATGCGACGTTGTTTTATGAGTTGATGTATAGCGCCGGTATAAGCCATGATAATAATAAGCGTAAAAACGACACTCAATGTAGCCATCCATAATATAGAAGAGAAAATTTCTTGTTTCTTTTCTGTAAAGTGGATGTAAAGCTTATAATTAGTGTTGTTTGATGGAAAAATAGATATTCCATATGAGGCACCAGACAACCGATTAAAATTGTCAGTCATCACTTTAGTGGCTAGACCATTACTGAAAATACCGAATTCATAATCCGATTGGATATGGCGTATTTTGAGTTGGTGGTCTATCATAGCGCGTAATTCTTTTTTACTCGTGCGGTCATAAACAGGCATCTTGTCAGTTTGTTCTTTTATCGCATCGAGAAAAAGTTGTTTTTCTACTTTGCGCAAACGCGATACCCGGCTAAACCGTTCTTGAGCACTTAAGCTCAAATCTTCTTCAGGGTTGTCTTTTCGGACTAGCGTAACTTTTTGGTTGACTAATTTTTTAAAAGAAACGCTGTCTTGATTACTGCCCGGAATTTCAGATTTTATTTTATAGTCTTCCTGCAAAATGCTATTGCGAAGAAGGTAGGTTTCATTGGTTAAGTCGTTTTTTTCAACATGAAATAGCTGACTAAAATAAGCTGATGTCGGCTTTTGCACCGTATCTGAAATAGCCGCAAACTTAACGTAGTATTTGTCAATTTCTTGGTCTTTTACTTGTTCAGCTATCTGGATTAAACTCTGTTGAGCATTAAATGAAAACTGAGCTTCATTAGAATCAAAGGTTTTTTTGATCCAATAGCCCTGAACAAATATAATCCCCACTAGTGAGAGACTCATAACTGCGATAAGTAGAAAAAACACCTTTTTTTTCATACAGGCAAATTTAACATATGTATTTATGTAAATATAACGGGTTAACCAAAAATTAACATTGAAAAAATGTTATTTATCTAAAGATTTGAAATAAACTCGTGCAATTTACAAATTTTTGTCTTTGTGTTAACCAAATCTTCGTTTTTGATTATCCAATTGGCAAGTTTACTTTTGCGTTCATCTGTCCATTGATTGTTTATGCGGTTAAGAATATCTTCTTCTGTTGCGTTATCTCTGATTTTAAGCCGTTTTATGCGGTCTTCAAGAGGAGCTGTTACTAATATAGTGTAGTTAAAATCTTTATATTTTCCTGTTTCAAAAAGTATAGCTGCCTCGTAAATTACGTAAGGTGCATCTTGTTTTTGAGCCCAATTTTGAAAATCAATCGCTACACGTGGGTGAACGATTTGATTGAGTTGATCGAGTAATTTTTTTGAAGTAAAAACTTTTGAAGCAATGTATTTGCGATTAAGATTTCCTTCTGCATTGTAACTTTCAGTCCCTAATAGCGCACTGATTTCTTCTTTGCAAGGAGAAATTAGCATGAGGCGCTTAGCTTCATCGTCAGCAATATAAATAGGAATGCCAAATGATTTGAATACATTAGCAACTGTAGTTTTACCACTCCCTATGCCTCCTGTTAATCCGATTAATTTCATTGCTTAATGATGTATTGTATTTTACGAGGAGATAGCGTTAAGTTAGATATATTATTAGGTTGTTTGACCATATGTGGGATAAAAAATTTTTTGTGTTTCTCGAGTTCTTTATAATCACAAACGATTTCAAAATCTAATTTTTGAATTTGATTGTAGCGCTCAATACTGACATTAAAAGTAATTTCAACAGTGCTTGGGTATAAGGTGATGTTGAGCTGTGGGGGCGCATTAATAATGCGAATCGGGATGTCTAAATGACGTTGTGTAAATTTTTCAACATCAACGTTGTATTGCACTTTGTCGTGATAAGGCGTAAGTGCTTTGTTATAGCCTGTTAAGCTGATAGAGCCTTTAAAATCTTTTTGAACATCGCGTTTGCGTATCGTGTTGGTATAAATGACACTTGTGGAGTCTAGAAGTTTTTGAGGACCACTAATTTTTATAGAATCTGGTTGTAAAATCACACCTTTTTCAGAGGAGAATCCTGGGGCATATCTGATTTGTGATTTTGCTATAATAGGAACTGTTTTAGTGCTGCGTAGTTGAAAAGGAATGTATATTTTTTCAGATAATATTTCAACGTTATTAAAGTCTATCGGGAGTTTCTTAACGAGCATCTCTCGATGCGCATTAAAATTATATATCATAGAAGTATCTTTAACCGGGAGCTGTTCTAAATCGACTTTAATTTTTGGTTTAAACAGTTTAAACCAAGCAATTTGAAAACCACTTTGTTTGATACGTAGTTTTATGTAGTCAGTGTCTTTAGAAACCAATTTGTCTTTAGGAGCATTTTCTAATTGTAAAGGAATACTAACAACTTCAGTGTATTGTTTTGAAAATTGAACTAATAGCCAAATGATACTCGAAAAGAGCAAAAAGAAAAGAAATGCCTTGAGGTTATTCTTTTTAAATTCAGTTTGTATGATTTTTTTAAAAATATCTTCCATTATTCAAAAAATAATTCAGGAAATGCTTCACGTGGTTTTTTTCTGTATATATGTATGTATAAACTCGATTTTAAATAGCCTAAGCCGTAGCCTATAAATTGTAATAAAACAGCCCATACACTGTAGAATCCTATTTTTAAGTTGTGGTAGTCATAAGCACTCGATATAAATATTAAGGTGAAATAAAGTAGGTAAAATACTAAAAACACATAAAATCCCCAAAAACTCAAAATTATACTCAAAACAAGACCTGTTATAAAAAGACTTGGAAACCAAAATACAAGACTAAAAGTTTGTGGGTGCCAGGTACTTAAAATAGGGCGCCCTTTGCCAAATTTATGCACTTGTTTGTAAAAACTTTTCCAGGTATTACGCCTTTTGTGATAAACTGTAGCCGTGGGGATATAAGCGGTTTTAAATCCGGCTTGTGTGACGCGTAAAGAGAGGTCTAAATCTTCTCCAACTTTAAGCTTAGCGTAGCCTTGAGTTTTGAGAAATGCCGATTTAGAAAGTCCCATATTAAAACTACGCGGCTTAAAATTTTCAACTGATTTTTCCTTTCCTCTGATGCCTCCAGTAGTTAAAAAGGAAGTCATTGAAAAATTAATCGCCTTTTGAATAGGTGTAAAACTTTCATGTGCCGCATCAGCTCCACCAAAGCAATCTACATAGTGGTTTTGCAAGTAGTTGTCGACATTTTTAAGATATAATTTTGGTAGTAAAACATCGCTGTCTAAAATAATAAAATAATTTCCTTTGGCGCGTTTCATACCGTAGTTTCGCGAATCACCAGGACCGCTATTAGGTTTGCTAAAATACTGTACAGGGAGTTGGCTTTTGTATCCTTCAATTGCTTTAAGCGCTGTTTTGATGGAACCGTCTTCAATTATAAGTATCTCATATTCAATATCTTCCGTATCGAGTAGCGTAAAACTGCGCAATAACTCTTCAATTTCAGCAGGTCTGTTATAGACAGGAATGATAAAAGAATAATATAGTAGCATTTTATAAACTTAAATAGAGCGGTAAGTTACAGTTTATTTTGATGAATTATTAAGTCTATGTAAATTTTTTAAGATAATACTCTAAGTGGTGTCTTGAGTTTCTGAAAATAAAGATGAAAGCATGCTTTATCGCGCAAATGAGTCGGTAAACACGTTGTGTATATGGCGTTGGCAGCTTATCAACATAGCTTTGTGTATAACTCGCGTAAAATACTTTTAATTAAGGTTGATTGCTCTGTTTTTCTTATCTACATTTGGTAAAAATCTTTTGAAGAGGCAATTGTTTTAAACAATTTGATACTTAGGGGAATCGTGTGTGAGTCACGAGCTGTTGCGCAACTGTAAGCAATGAAATTTGCAAGCCAGGCTACCTATCCTCAACGATAAGAATTTTGTTTTCGCATAAAAAGCAGAGTTCAAGTACAGGCTGTTTTTGTCCTAAAAAAGCCATTTTTCTTGCCTTGTTTTTTGTGCCTTTGTGTAACCTTTTATATTTTTTACAATGGGCATTTTTGATAAACGCATTAATTATAAACCTTTTGAATATCCTGAGGTTTTAGATTTTACAAACTCTTTAAACCGTACATTTTGGGTACACTCTGAAGTAGATTTTACTGCCGATGTGCAAGATTTTCACTCGCATTTAAGTCACCAAGAAAAGGAGGCTATTAAAAAAAGCTTACTCGCCATTGCGCAAATTGAAGTGTCAGTAAAATCCTTTTGGGGCAATTTGTATCACCACTTGCCTAAACCAGAATTTAATGGATTAGGGAGCACCTTTGCGGAGTGTGAATTTAGACATTCTGAAGCTTATTCTCGCTTATTGACAGTTTTGGGTTATGATGGCGAATTTGAAAAAGTTATTGAAATTCCCGCTATTAAAAAACGCGTTGAATACCTCAGCGATGCCTTAAAATATTCCTCAGAAGAAGACCATAAAAAATATGTGTTCTCGCTTATTCTGTTTTCTATCTTGATTGAAAACGTATCCTTGTTTAGTCAATTTGCAATCATCTTGTCGTTTACACGCTTTAAAGGCTTGATGAAAAACGTGAGCAATATCATTTCGTGGACCTCAATTGATGAACAAGTACACGCTAAAGCCGGAGTTTATCTTGTCAATAAAATTAAAGAAGAATATCCTGAGTTTTTTGATGAAGATACTAAAGCAACTATTTGCGATATCGTAGCTCAATCTATTGAAGTGGAAGCTGAAATTTTAGATTGGATTTTTGCCGATGGCGAATTGACACAAATCAACAAAACTAATTTACTCAACTTTATGAAGTTTAGAGTAGATGAAAGTATTGAAGAAATCGGTCTAGAAAAACTCTACAACATCAGTCCAGAAGAATACCAACCTATGGCCTGGTTCGAAGAAGAAATATTTGCTAATTCTTTAGATGATTTCTTTGCTAAACGCCCTACGGAATATACTAAACATGACAAAAGTGTCCGTGCCTCAGATTTGTTCTAAATGACACAACAAGCTTTTGAAGAACGCGTAAAGCTGTCGCGCACCCAGGTGTTTAAAGTGGTTTTTCCTAACACCACTAATCACTACCACACCCTCTTTGGTGGGACAGCTATGAAACTGATGGACGAAGTGGCTTTTATTGCGGCAACGCGATTTTGTCGCAAAAAAGTAGTGACCATTTCATCCGGTCAAATTGACTTTAAAATGGCTATTCCGGCAGATACAATTATTGAAGTTGTAGGTGAAGTAACTAAAGTTGGAAATACAAGCTTAGAAGTTAATGTAAAGATATATCAAGAAGATATGTATCAAGACAACACCCGTAAACAGTCTATAAACGGTCAGTTTACCTTTGTTGCCTTAGATGAAAATAATAAACCAACCCCAATATTATGAAGAAGCTATGGTGGCTCAATGACGAAAGTGAGCAAATTTTGAATCGCGGTTACTTATTAAAAGGCGAAACCGTTAAGGGCGCTATTGAACGCGTGGCTACAGCAGCCAGTAAACGATTGTATAAACCTGAACTAAAAGAACCCTTCATTGAGTTGATTGAAAACGGCTGGATGAGTTTGAGCTCACCTATTTGGGCAAATATGGGTACAGAACGCGGCTTGCCAATTTCGTGTTTTAATGTGCATGTGCCTGATAATATTGAGGGGATTACTCATAAATTGGGCGAAGTGATTATGCAAACTAAAATAGGAGGGGGAACCTCCGGTTATTTTGGAGAACTTCGCGGTCGCGGAACCGCCGTAACTGATAATGGACAGAGTAGTGGAGCGGTGTCTTTTATGAAGTTGTTCGATACTGCCATGGATACCATTTCTCAAGGTGGCGTGCGCCGCGGTGCTTTTGCTGCTTATTTAGATATAGACCATCCGGATATCTCTGAATTTTTAAAAATTAAAGATATTGGCAATCCCCTTCAAAATCTATTTTATGGCGTTTGTGTGCCTGACTATTGGATGCATGAAATGATTGAGGGCGACGCTGATAAACGTGAAATTTGGGCTAAGGTGCTCGAGTCGCGTCAGCAAAAAGGTTTGCCTTATTTGTTCTTTACCGACAACGTAAATCGCCATAAACCACAAGTCTATAAAGATAAAAAGATGCGCATTAACTCCAGTAACTTGTGCTCTGAGATTATGTTGCCGTCTAATTTTGACGAATCTTTTATCTGCTGCTTATCATCGATGAACCTCGAACTTTACGACGAGTGGAAAGATACTAATGCCGTGCAATTAGCTGTGTACTTCCTCGATGCAGTTTTACAAGAATTTATCGCTAAAACCGATGATAACTTCTATTTGAGAGCCGCTAACCGTTTTGCAAAGCGCCACCGTGCCATTGGACTTGGCGCCATGGGATGGCACTCTTACTTGCAGCGCAATATGATTCCTTTTGAAGGCTTGCAAGCTAAACAATTGACCAATCAAATCTTTAAGCACATTCGTGCTGAAGCTGAATTGGCTTCGCAAGAATTAGCCCATATTTATGGCGAACCTGAAGTGCTTAAAGAATACGGTCGTCGCAATACTACCTTGTTGTCTATCGCACCAACTACTTCTTCATCTGCTATTTTGGGGCAAACTTCTCCAGGCATTGAACCCTTTAGTAGCAATTATTACAAAGCAGGCTTGTCAAAAGGTAATTTTATTCGCAAAAATAAATACCTCAAAGAATTGTTGATTGAAAAAGGAATTGACAATGAAGAGACTTGGCGTAGCATTATGCTTAACCAAGGAAGTGTGCAGCATTTAACCGAATTGACCGAACTCGAAAAAATGGTGTTTAAAACCTTTAAAGAAATCAGCCAACTAGAAATAGTACAGCAAGCCTCTGTACGTCAAAAACACATTGATCAATCACAAAGCTTAAACTTGAATATTCCTTCAAACTTGCCGATTAAAGCTGTCAATAAGCTCATAATTGAAGCGTGGAAACTCGGCGTTAAAACCTTGTATTACCAACGCAGCCAAAGCGTTTCTAAAGAATTTGTAGTCAAAAATTTAGTAGAATGCGTAAGCTGTGAAGGCTAATAGCGAGATGTGGTAATTGAAGTAGAGCACTCACTAGTTAACTAGTGAGTGCTCTTTGTCTTAAATCCTTCCTTGTATAACTAAAAAAGCCTGTAAAAAGCTGCGGGGAAAAGACAACGAAATCCGCAATAATCTGAAATTGATGGATGCAAAATCCCATTTTGGCGAGTTGAAAGCTATGTTGCCCTTTCAGGGCGTTGCATCGGAGTTGTGTGTTTCCCAACCAAGGCGTTGCCTTTGGGTTGGAATATCAAATACTTTCAGCCTTTTTTATCAGCGGAAATCTTATCGGAATAATTGATAAAAGATTCGGCTGAAAGCCGAAAATATTCCTACTTAAGGCACCGCCTTAGGTATTGGTGGGTACCAAATCCCATTTTGGCGAGTTGAAAACCCAACATAAATAAGCTATGTTGCCCTTTCAGGGTGTTGTATCGGAGTTGTGTGTTTCCCAACCAAGGCGTTGCCTTTGGGTTGGAATATCAAATACTTTCAGCCTTTTTTATCAGCGGAAATCTTATCGGAATAATCGATAAAAGATTCGGCTGAAAGCCGAAAATATTCTTGCCTAAGGCACCTCCTTAGGTATTGATGGATGCAAAATCCCATTTTGGCGGGTTGAAAACCCAACATAAAATAATAGATTTGTAGAAAAAGATGGCACAATCCTTATCAAAATTGTATGTTCACATCATATTTCACACCAAACACAATCAGAATTTAATTGGTGCAGATGTAGAAACAGAGTTGTATGCTTACATAGGGGGTATTATCAAGGCAAATGAATCGATTCCAATAAAAATAAACGGAACAGAAAATCATATTCATATTTTAGCTACAATGTCTAAAAATATAGCTTTGGCAAAATTTGTAGAAGAAATAAAACGGAACAGTAGCCGATGGATAAAAAACAAAGGCGAACATTATCATTCTTTTGCTTGGCAAGGTGGGTATGCCGGTTATTCCGTTAGCCAATCGGTTGTAAAAAAGGTTGCACGTTATATTGACAATCAGAAAGAGCATCATAAAGTTATTTCATTTCAAGATGAATACAGAAAATTCTTGGAAGAGTATGACGTTCATTATGATGAGAATTATCTTTGGACATAAAGCTATGTTGCCCTTTCAGGGCGTTGTAATAAGGTATAGTTTTATCAACCCAAGGCGTAGCCCTTGGGGTTGAGATATTCAAGGCTTTCAGCCTATTGGAATATCAACTGAAATTGAAAGAAATCTTGTAATGTATAGAATTTTATGCTTTTGAGAAAGACAATATTCCGCAACCATACATTAAAAAATCAGATAGCTATCTGGACAAAGCAGAAAAAATTTTTCTCGAAAAGGAATACGAAGCGGCAGGAAACTTCCTGAGAAAAGAAACCGAAGCATTCTGTCAAGAATTTTTACCCAAAAAATACCATTTCACCAAAGAATATAGCCGACACGATTTGAACGGCTTAATCGGTCAACTAAAGAAATTTACTGAAAGTGTAGATTTGGATAGGGAATTATTCACCAAGTTGGACAGCCATCGCAGATTTGTATTGAATCCTTCAAGACACGACAGTTATAATGTGCCGAAATTCAACAGTGAAATTAAAAAGTGTTTAGATACTTTGACTGTCTTGCGAAAAATAAAAAATGAGCCTTTTTTGAAAAGAGGTATTCAACTTGAATTTGAACTAACAGAAAAAGACTATTCCAACATCTATAAATTTGAAATCAAGTTGGAAGATGACTTTCGGCTAATGAAAGCACCGGAAAAAGATTCTCTACTTTCAAAAGGGATGATTAATTATTGGGTAACGAAAAATGGAGACAAAGGAGAACTCCAGCAGAGAACAAGCGGTTTGAACGCAAGAGCGGGGAAACGGCTTCGTTTGACCATTTTTTGCTAATTTTAGGCTGTCGGCTTCGAGCAAAATTAGGGATAGTATCATCGTGAGCCTCCTAAACTATATAACAGAAAGCAGCCTGTAAATTATCTTTTACAGGCTGCTTTTACATGAAATGAAGAACGGTGTTGGCTAAGCCATTCAGTAAAGCCTTGTCAACACAATAGCTAACCCACTTCATTTCATACTAAAAATGAACTTATACCAATTAGAATTATTTTTTAGCCCGATTTATACTATTTTTTGTAGGTATAATGCCGTGGGTAACAAATTAATAGTACAATGAGACTGCTGTCGAAATTGGACTATATAATTTGTCCATACGGTATTATTTAATGATTATCTTTTTAGTATAAACACGGTTCTCTTTAGTTTTGAGTTTTACAAAATATACCCCAGGAGCTTTGTGAGATAGATTAACATTAACTTGCTGTTGAGTATTAAACCTATCTGTAAACAGGCGTTGTCCTGCGATATTGAACACTTGTAAACTTCCTGTACTGGGCTGATTGAGTTGCACTCTAAACTCTCCGTTACTCGGATTTGGGTAAAGTTTCATTCCGTTTTGCTTTTCAGGAGCGTTGAACCCTAAATCTCCACTTGATTTTATAAAAAGCGATTTAATTTTGGCTTTTATCGCATCGGTTAGCACATCATCTTGACGAGTACTTAATGAACTTGTGGTTAAGGAAGAAGTGTTATATGTAATCTGGTAAGCCCAACCATCAGTTTGACAAGTTTCGCAACAGCTGGGAACATAAATACCTACCACATAAAAGGCATTATCTGCAAATGTTGGATAAGTAGGGAAGTTAGTCGTCGGTACTGTCCAAGGTGCATTTCCGGTAACTGGAGTTCCATAACTACCGGAGTTGTCACTCCAGGCAAAACTACTTGTGATAGGCCATGGATTATTAGGGGTAGTTGTTTTATAAACAAACCAATAATGATCAGCACTATCTTCAAATTCACACAATTCATTTAAAAATGGGAATGGATTAACAGTCGCTGTAACTGTTTGATTACCGCCGTTATGTGTAACGTTTAAACTGTAGCCGGGATCACTGAGTTGGTGCATAGAAATGTCATCTATAGCCAAGTCGTTGCCATCACCTATGCCATCTCCTTTTAGATAAATTTTGAGTTCGGCTTTAGCTTCTTCACGAGCGGTAAAACAACCTGATAGATTAATCCAGTCACAAGGATCTGTGGCTATCGCATCTATAGTGGTATAAGGAACAATAATCTCGCCGTTGAGCTCAATCTGGATTTTAGGTAAGACATCAAAATTACACTGCGGCAAATTTTTAAAATTGGCACAGAATCTATACTCTTCTCCAGGAGTAAGTGCTAACTCTTGATTGTAAACTACAGAAGCGCTTCCTGCAGGTTGATTGGTAAGACCATTAATCAAGAGATAGTTTTCGTGATTAGCGTATTGCACCGGATCAGCACAGAATGAATGATCATTAACCGTAGCATTAAAAGCTGAAGCAGAATTAGAAACTGAATATTGCCCAGGAAGAGTACTGCTGTTGGCTGTATATTCACTGGTAAAGCCGGAGTTGCCCTGTTCGAAGTTGGCATTGGCAATAAGGTTTTCAGATTGATCACAGCAAAAAGCACCACCGATTGGGGCATCATCCGAATCTGAACTCGAGCAATCATCACTGATACAAATATTATCAAAGGCATATACTTCACGAGGATCACTGCACATATCTAAATAGAAATAAATACCGTCAAGATTGGTGATAACATCATTAAAATTAGCTATGTCTTGTGCTGTATTTCCAGTAGAACCAGAGACACTCCACTGTCCCTCTCCATTGCTAGGTAGTCCATCAACGGCAAGTTCTAAAGGGGCACATATCCGGATCCAACCGTCTTCATTGGTGTAATAGTGATTGGCTTTAAAGACTATCTGTTTAGTAATATCAACAGGTGAAGTAGAAATGTCTCCTTGGTAAAAATAAATAACAGGCTGAACGGAATCTGCTAGTTCACTATTAATCACCTTAAAATCAAAGCAAAAACACTCGCCGCGTTCTAAGATATTGCCTTTATAATCAACTTGGTTATATAAACGATCAGCTCCTGAGTCGTCAAATCCATCTAAGGCGTAATCACCAGCTTGACCGGAGCTACCTGTTTCAGTGTTGGTGCTAGGGTACACATGATTGCCATAGTAGCTTGAAACATTACTACGCATCCAGTGACCTGGACTGGTATTAAAATCTTCACAATCTGAAGAAGGAGGGAAAGGAACACTATCAATGATAGGTAGTCGACGCATTTTTTCCACTTTTTGCGCATGAAGTGTAAACATGCAGACAAAAATGAAACTTAAAGAAAGAAGTAAATTTTTAAACATCATGATATAGAGTTTTATGGTTAGTAATCACTAGTATATCAAGCAAAATGTTCTAATGTTACCCCTATGCTTGTAAAATAAACTGAATGGGTAAAAAAAGATAAGATGAGTTAGTTGAGATTGATTAATCCTGCTTTTACCTAGGGATATAAGTGAGAAGATTACTTAAAATTTTGTATTTTAAAGTTTTAGACAGAGCTAGTGTAGCTTTCTAAGCTCGATATTTCACCAATGAGTGGAAGGAATTAAAATTCACTCTACTGAACAGTAGAACGACTCAAAGCCGGAGTATTTGTCTTGAAACAAACATTGTCAAAAACATAACGTTCTCGAGGATCATCTCTATTGAGGTCAAGCCAAAAGTAGATGCCATTGAGATTTGTCATTACCTTATTATAGATGACGACATCTTGAGTTGTGTTTTTTGAACGACCGCGAATAGACCAACTGCCTGCAGTACCGTTGGGAAGGCTGTCAATAGCTGGATGTAAGGGAATACAAATCCGCACCCAACCATCGGCATGGGTGTAATGCTTAGAAGATTTAAAAATGACTTGCCTTTTAAGTGCCGGAGGATCGGCATTGAGATCTCCTTGATAAAAATAAACTGTAGGCTGTACGCCTTTTGTTTTAAAGCTATTCAAGACTTTAAAATCAAAGCATAAATAATTTTCACAACCTAGTATGTTTCCAGAGTAATCTATCTGATTAAATAAACGATCAGTACCAGGTTTGTCAAAACCTTCTAGTGCGCGGTCATCAGGAGCTCCTGATTTACCAGGCGTTGAATTACGCGAAGGATAAACATGACTACCGCTGTAGTTGACATTATTGCGCATCCAATTGCCAGAAGTTTGATTGAAATTTTCATATATAGGCGTCGGTTTACAAGTCAAAGAGGTTGTGGAAGTATTTAATTTCACTGCTTGTTGAGCGTAAAGTACAGATACACTTACAACTAAAAAACTGAGAGAAAATAGTATATTTCGGAACATCTTGATTTAGCGTTTCTGGTTCGTTTCTACTAGTATATCACTATACGTTAGCTAATGTTACCCTGTGTTGTGCAATAAGAAGAAAGCACTACATAAATCCTCTATGGTTAAGGTTGCCTAAACTTCTTCTTGACTGCCTGTAAAAGAATTAAATCATCGGAGTTTAATAAGACTGTGTAGATATGATAAACTTTTGTAAATTTGCGCTATGCTTTCGCGAAAAACTAAATACGGAATAAAAGCGCTTACTTATATCTGTAAGCACGAAGATGAGGCTCCAATAGCAATTGCTACTATTGCTGAGGCCGAAAACATTTCACGAAAATTTTTAGAGTCGATTTTATTGACTTTAAAAAAAGGAGGAATTTTATCTGCTAAAAAAGGAAAAGGAGGAGGATACTATTTACGTAAATCTCCTGAAGAAGTCTTTATGGTTGATATTGTTCGCTTGCTCGGGGGACCTATTGCTATGGTGCCTTGTGTGAGTTTAAATTTTTATGAAAAATGTGACGACTGTCCTTATGAAGAAGGTTGTGGTGTCAATAGACTGATGTTAGAGGTGCGGGATAGTACCTTAAAAATTTTACGCCGAAAAAGCTTAAAGGAGTTGACTCAAGAGATTCACAGTAAAACAGATCTTACAAAATAGTGCTAAATTTTTTATCTGCTGTTTGTGCTTTAAATAGAGATGAACAGCGTAAAAAATTTTCACAACGCTAAATTTTATTATATTTACCACTTCTTAAAAAGAGAAATAAAATCTAAGAGTATGTCTTATAATTTATTAAAAGGAAAACGCGGTATTATTTTTGGCGCATTAGATGAAAATTCTATCGCATGGAAAGTTGCTGAACGCGTACATGAAGAAGGCGGAAAATTCGTCTTAACTAACGCTCCAGTGGCTTTACGCATGGGGACATTGAACAAATTGGCTGAAAAAACAGGTTCTGAAATCATCCCTGCTGATGCTACTAGCCTTGAAGATTTAGAAAGCTTAGTGGATAAAGCTACTGAAATTTTAGGTGGTAAACTCGACTTTGTTCTTCATTCTATCGGCATGTCTGTCAATGTGCGCAAAGGAAAACACTACACCGAAAACAACTACAAGTTTACTGAAAAAGGATGGGATGTTTCGGCACTTTCTTTCCACAAAACCATGCAAGTGCTTTACAAAAAAGAAGCTATGAATGAGTGGGGAAGCATCTTGGCCTTAACTTATGCTGCAGCACAACGTGTCTTCCCTGATTATAACGACATGGCAGACAATAAAGCTTATTTAGAATCTATTGCTCGTAGCTTTGGTTACTTCTTTGGCGATAAATTTAATGTGCGCGTAAACACAATTTCTCAATCTCCAACACCTACCACAGCTGGGCAAGGCGTTAAAGGATTTGATGGATTTATTGCTTATGCTGAAGAAATGTCTCCTCTAGGGAATGCCGATGCTGATGATTGTGCAAACTATGTGATTTCACTCTTTTCAGACTTAACTAAAAAAGTAACTCTTCAAAACCTTTACCACGATGGTGGTTTTACCAAAATGGGAGTGAGTGACAAAGTGATGTCAGCTTTCGAAAAAGGAATGGATAAATAAAAAGTCTCCTTTTTACATAATTATAAAAACGCCTCTGAATAGCAATTTTTAGAGGCGTTTCTTTGTTTAGCGATTAAATTCGATAACTTCTAAATTTTTTATCTGCGCGCCATCTATCACAAAACGCAACATCGTTCGCTTTTTGTGAAAGCCGTGTTGCCCTATAGCGCCAGGATTCATATGTAATACACCCAACTTCTTGTCATTCATCACCTTTAAAATATGCGAATGTCCACAGATAAATAAGCGGGGAGGATGCGCTTGAAGTTCAGCTTTTATTTTAGGTGAATAACGCCCGGGATAGCCGCCGATGTGCGTAATCCAAACGGCTACTTCTTCACAGAAAAAACGATTGTGTAGCGGGAATTCCTGCCGCGCGGTTGTGTCGTCAATATTCCCGTAAACGGCTCTTAATTTGGTAACACTGGCTAGTTGGTCAGTGACTGTTAAATCACCTATGTCTCCGGCATGCCATACCTCATCAGCTTGAGCGGCATAACCTAAAATCGTATCGTCCATATAACTGTGTGTGTCGCTGAGTAATAAGATTTTTGTCATATCCTAAATAGAAGTGTGGATTATTGAGTGAGCTAAAGTAAAAGATTAATCGGAATAAGTGTGAAGAAGATCAAAAAACATGTCAGGTTAAACTTGTAGATTCTCCAAGCCTATTGCTTATATTTGTCGTTCATTATTAAAAAATAGTTTTATGATTAAATCAGTGATTTTCGATATGGATGGGTTGTTAGTAGACAGCGAGCCGCTTTGGCAAGAAGCTATGGATGCTGTTTTAACTCGTATGGGGATAGACCCTAATCGCATTGATTATTCTAAAACTATGGGGCTACGCACCATCGAAGTAGTGGAATATTGGGGGCAATTTTTTGATTATAAAGGAAAAACAAATGAAGAAGTTGCCAATGAAATTGTAGCTGATGTTCAAGCTAGAGTTATTGCGCGTAGCAAATTGTTGCCAGGCGTACATCAAACACTAGAATTTTTTAAGCAAAAGCAGATGAAAATAGGTTTGGCATCTTCGTCACCAATGGCGTTTATTATTACGGTACTTAATCATTTCTCGATTCAGCCTTATTTTTATACAGCACATACCGGTTATGACCATACTTATGGCAAGCCACACCCTGCGGTGTATTTAGCGTGTGCTAAAAGCTTAGATACAGATCCGATTAACTGCTTGGTATTTGAAGATTCTATCACTGGATTAACGGCGGCTAAGGCGGCTAAAATGAATGTTGTAGCCGTGCCAGATCCTAAAAACAGAAAAGATTTGCGCTATAGCTTGGCAGATGTTACACTAGATTCTTTACTCGATTTTAACGAGGAAGTATTTCAAAAAATAACTGAATAAGCTTAGCCTACCATGACAAAAGCGGCTAAAATCATGCTGAGTATAATGCCGACATTGCAAAACAACTTGCGCATCTTGCGGTGTCTGAATAAATGAATCACTTCTGCATCTAAAACTAAAGTGTATAAGGGTAATACAATGGCGTAAGTAATAGGAATACCGCCAACAGTATTTCCGGTTTTATCACCGAGGATTAAATAAACTATTCCGTAAATTAAGGGAAGAGCCACCACACGAATAATCAAATGTTTAGGCCAGCTCGTATTTTTTATCATTTGAACTACAAGATTTGTGTGGCCAAAAATAAGGAATTACACGTGATTTACGGCTTAAGAAATTCTTATTTTACCCTGACAGCATCCGGAACTAGGCTGGTATAATCGCCATTGTGACGAATGACATCGCGCACAATAGAAGAGGAAATGTAACTTTTTCCACTAGAGGTGAGTAAGAAAATAGTTTCGATTTGTTCTAACTGTCTATTGGTGTGTGCAATAGCTTTTTCAAATTCGAAATCAGCAGGATTGCGCAAACCACGTAGAATGAAAGCTGCGTTTTCTTGTAAACAAAAATTGACGGTCAAGCCCTGATAAGTTTTGACTTTTATTTTAGGCTCATCTTTAAAGGTTTCTTCTAAAAAACGTTGACGCTCCTCAAGACTAAACATATATTTCTTGTCAGCATTAACCCCAATGGCCAAAATAATTTCATCAAATAGCTTTAATCCCCGTTGAATGATGTCGTAATGACCAATAGTAATGGGATCAAAAGAACCCGGAAATACAGCACGTTTCATAAAAAGAAAATTTTATGTGTTAAGATAATAAATTAATTAGACTCTTGGATTGATTTTAATACCAAATCACTGAAAAAATCTTTATAGTCAATTTGAGCCGCTTTGAGTTGTTGAGGAACAATGCTGGCTGCACTCATCCCCGGACAGGTGTTGATTTCGATAAAATGAGGTTCGCCTTGATGAAAGATGAATTCAGCTCGCGCAAATCCTTTGACATTTAAAAGCTTAAAAATGCGTTTGGCTAAAGCTTGTACTTTTTGTGTATCGGCTTCTGAAATTCGCGCCGGCGTAATTTCTTGTGATTGCCCTAAATATTTAGCTTTATAATCAAAAAATTCATTAGCCGACACAATTTCAGTAACTGGTAAGGCCTGTATTTTTCCTTGATATTTAATAACACCCACGTCTACTTCAGTGCCATCTAAAAAAGATTCGATAATGATTTCGTTATCTTCTGTAAATGAATAGTCAATGGCTGCCGGCAGCTCTTCCTTAGTTTTTACTTTAGAAATACCAAAACTACTACCAGCGCGATTAGCTTTGACAAAACACGGCAAGCCTACTTTTGCAATAATTTCATCACAATCATATGAATCGCCTTTTTGCAAGCAATAGTTCACCGCCGTTTTAATGCCGTAATTGTGCAGCACGCTGATGCAATCTCGTTTGTTAAACGTCAATGCCGCGGCATACATATCACAAGCTGTCTGTGGAATGTGTAAAAGTTCAAGGTAGGCTTGTAGCAATCCATCTTCTCCCGGAGTACCGTGAATCATGTTAAACACACAGTCAAATTGAATTTTTTTGCCTTGGATGACCACCGAAAAATCACTTTTGTCAATAGGATATTTCTCCTTCTCCAACAGCACATACCACTCATTTTCTAAAAGGTGTACAGCATATATATTAAACAAAGTTTTGTCAAGCTGCTCACAGATGAAAGCCCCACTTTGTAATGAGATTTCATATTCGCTTGAATAGCCGCCCATTGCTACACCAATGTTCTTTTTCATAACAAAATAATTAGCAGAGTCTGTTTTTTTTCACAACAGCTCTTAATAGCACAACAAAAATACACGTGTTTTTATATCTTTGTCCATCAATTCTCGAGAAAACATGAACTTTTTTAAATTTATCTTTAGCAAAACCTTTTGGATACAAGTTGTCCTAGCTATTATCATCACTATAATTCTGGCTTTTTTAACCATGAAATGGCTTGAAAATGAAACCAATCACGGGCAAACCATCAGCGTTCCTAACTTATCACGCCTTCAAATAGATGACGTAAAAGCTAAGTTAGACGAGTTGAATCTAAATTACAAAATTCTAGATTCTGTAAATTACAATCCAGATTTTCCTAAATATTCAGTGATTGAACAAAATCCTAAACCCGGTGATCAGGTTAAAGAAAGACGTACAATTTACCTTAAATTGAATCCGTCTGGCTATCCTATGATTGCCATGCCTGATTTGATTCGCAATACAAAACGTCAAGTTATTCCAACCTTAAAGTCTATGGGATTTGAAATCGGTGAAATTACTTATAAACCAGATATTGCGCGCGATGCCGTGTTAGAGTTGTATGCTAATGGTCACAAAATCATGCCTGGTGATCAGGTGATGAAAACTACCATTATCAATTTAGTGCTCGGCAGTGGTGATCCTGATGAAGCAAACCCAGCAAATGCTGTAGATAGTACACAAGTAGATAGCTTATAAATGAGTGAAGAGATAGAAAATGAATTAGAAAATGGTAGTGATGACTTGTATGAGCATTACCATTTTAAAGCCGCGCAAGGGCAAGAACCCTTACGTGTAGATAAATTTTTGATGAATTTTGTTGAAAACGCAACGCGAAACAAAATTCAAAAAGCAGCTAAAAGTGGCAATATCTTTGTCAATGGTAAGGCTGTAAAACAAAATTATAAGGTTAAAGCCTTTGATGAGGTTAAGGTGATGTTTGAACATCCTCCTTATGAATATTTGTTGGTTCCTGAAGACATTCCACTTGATATTGTATATGAAGATGATGCTTTGTTGGTGGTCAATAAACCGGCAGGCTTAGTGGTGCATCCCGGCCACGGCAATTATTCAGGTACCTTACTCAACGGCTTGATTAATCACTTTGAAAATTTACCTAAAAACTCAAGTGATCGTCCGGGATTGGTACACCGTATTGATAAAGACACTAGCGGGTTGTTGGTAGTAGCCAAAACAGAGCACGCCATGACCCATCTGGCGGCACAATTTTTTCACAAAACTAGTAAGCGCGAGTACATCGCTTTGGTGTGGGGAAATGTGAATGAAGACGAAGGTACTGTTGAAGGTAATATAGGCCGTAATCCCAGCAATAGATTACAACAAATTGTCTTTGATAACGATGAAGATGAAGACCGTGGCAAACACGCCGTAACACATTATAAAGTCATTGAACGCTTTGGCTATGTCACTTTGATTTCGTGTAAACTCGAAACCGGACGTACACACCAAATTAGAGTGCACATGAAGCACATCGGTCATACTTTGTTTAACGATGAACGCTATGGTGGTGACAAAATTTTAAAAGGAACTTCATTTACCAAATACCGCCAGTTTGTAGAAAACTGTTTTAAAACCTTACCTCGTCAAGCCTTACATGCTAAAACTTTAGGTTTTGAGCATCCGGTAACAGGAGAGTGGATGGATTTTAATTCAGATATTCCTGAGGATATGGTAGCCTGTATTGAACGCTGGCGCAAATACGCTAAAAATCAAAATCAGTAATAGATTTTTTAGTAGTTTATCTGAAATTTAGCAGCAGTTTCACGGCTAATTTAAACCGATTTTGACAGAATAGTTTTAAATTAGCCGAAACTCGAACACACTAATAATTAATTATGTTTTTCAAACACATTTACGATGATAGCTTAGCTCAAGGCAGCTATATGATTGGGTGTCAAAAAACAGGAGAAACCCTGGTTATCGACCCTAAACGCGACATCGATATATACCTTGAGGTAGCTCGCAAAAAGAACCTTAAAATTACTAAAATTACTGAAACGCATATCCACGCTGATTTCTTGTCAGGCGCCCGTGAATTAGCGGCTGTTACAGATGCCGAATTGTGCTTGTCTGATGAAGGTGGTGAGGGCTGGCTTTACGAATTTCCGCACACTGGCTTAAAAGATGGCGATACTATTACTATTGGTAACTTGTCTTTAAAAGTCATACACACACCCGGGCATACCCCCGAAAGTTTGAGCTTTTTGTTGACAGACCACCCGGCTTCAGATCAACCTACCATGTTCTTTACAGGTGATTTTGTATTTGTAGGTGATGTAGGTCGTCCTGACTTGCTAGAAGAAGCTGCAGGCGTTAAAGGCGCTAAACGCGAAGGCGCTAAGCAGATGTTCGCTTCTCTTAAAAAATTTAAAGCCCTTCCTGATTACATTCAAGTCTGGCCCGCACATGGTGCCGGATCAGCTTGTGGTAAAGCCTTAGGCGCTGTGCCAAGTTCAACTGTAGGTTATGAAAAACTACAAAACTGGGCTTTGCAGTACGAGGATGAAGAAGCGTTTATTGAAGCTTTGATTGCCGGTCAACCTGAACCTCCAAAATACTTTGCTAAAATGAAGTATTACAACAAGGTAGATCGTCCGCTCAAAATTGCCGTACCTCATGTGCCTCAATTGAGTAAAGCTGAATTTTTAGAGGCTTATGGCAAAGGAATGACTGTTGTTGACGCACGCTCTAAAGTTGATTTTTCTAATGGACATTTGCCAGCAACAATCAATATTCAAGGTAATAAATCTTTCACAACTTGGGCTGGGTGGACACTCGACTTCCAAGAACAATTTATGTTGATTGCTGATGAAGCGCAAATCCCGACTTTAACGCGTCAATTGATGGCTATTGGATTGGATAATGTCTATGGATTTATTTCTAAAATTGACGATTTAAACTTGCCGTTAGAGACGACAGAGATTATCGGACTAGATGAGTTTAAAACCTATATTGATAATCCTAAAGCTCAAATTGTAGATGTGCGTGGAACAGCTGAATTTACAGCAAAACACGTCTCAGGAGCTACTCATGTGTTTGTAGGAACACTAGCTGAACAACTCGATAAAATTGAAGCCGATAAAGAATTGATTGTACACTGTCAATCAGGAACACGCTCAACTGTAGCTTGTTCAATATTAAAGAAACACGGTTTTAAAAACGTAAAAGATTTTTCAGGAGGCATGCAGGCTTGGAATAATCAATAGATTTGATTTCTGTTTTATAGCAGAAATTTAATAGTAAACGCTTCAGCTGACAGGTTTAGTTGAAGCGTTTTTTTTTTTTTTTTGCTTTTCAATTTCTATACGACTTTAGAGGATTTAACCGCGTAGTACAAGATAGGGATGAAAATTAGTCCTAAAGTAAACGGTAAAAACCAGCGGCCCAAGCCATTGGTTTCAGCTAGAGCATTTCTGATGGTTTGCCTTTCAATTAACCCAAAAATAATAACGATTACAAGCTTTAGATAACGCAGCATTCGCGTAGCTAATGTGTATTGTTGACGGGCGTTATCAGGCGTTATTGTGACTAAATAATTATAGCGGTGTGGAAACTTATGCAAAATTGTTAAACCAATAAAAAGTAGGGTAGCCACAGTAGGAAGTGTAAAAATACTAGCCTTATCACCGACAGCATCCACAACTCCTCGACCATTGTAATGCGTCGGGATATTGTCAGGCAAGTCTGGATAATATATTAAAACGATAACCCAAATACTGATAACCGCTCCCCAGCCTAAAAGCTCAAGCAGTTTGTCAGAAAGGGATAAGGTCAATTTTAGTCTGGGACGTTGTTCCATATTATTCTAACTACAGATTCTAAGTTTCTGTAGTGAAGATAGGCAAAATTGGGGAATGATTGAGAAAGGTAAGGCGTATTTTAAACCTTATTGTTTAAATAGGAGGCTGTTGCATTAGTGACTTGAATCCGCCCTAGAATCCACCGTGTCAAAAAATTAAACATAAAAAAAGACCGCCTGTTGAGGCGATCTTTAAAGAATGATTTAATGGCTTAATGTTAGTTGAGCAATAACCCGCTGAGCACACTGATGGCATCTGATGACAATTTATTGCCGCTCTTTTTTTGGATGTTTTCAATAAATCCACCTTTATCAGCTTTTTGGTCTGAACCAGATTTGCCAAGTCCTAATAAATTAGCATATTGACTTATTGTTAAAACATTACCTAATTTACCTAAAGTACCTTTGTTGAGGTTGAGCAATTGACTTTTGTAGGCGTTTTTGTCAGTGCTGGCTAATGGTGATAACTTGTTTGAGCCGGTGATATAATCTGAAAAAATGTCGGTAAAACTTGTTTTTTGATCAGATTTTAACCCGATAATTGGTCCTAAAACACTAGTGATTTGCTTGGCAGTTGACACGACATTAGCCACTTTACTAATGGTTTGCAGTGAGTTGCCGTTGCTGTTTAAAGCGCCGCATGAACTCATACTTGGAACGGCGATAAAAAGGACTAAAAATAGACCGATAGAGGTAAGTGTTTTTTTCATGAGATGTGATTTTATGGGCGAAGATAAGCCTTAGGATATAATTTGCTTGTTTTTTTAAGGTGAAAAATTAAGGGATTTGGTTAAATTCAATGTATGAATCGCCAAATACAGTGTGCCTTTGGGTTTTGTAATCGCTTTCTTCGGCTTTAAAAATATTTGGGACAAAGCTTTGTGGATTGAGATTAATCAATGGAAACCAAGAACTCTGTACTTGTATTTGAATTTTATGGCCTTTTTTAAAAGTGTGATTAATGCCTTGTAACTGAAATTTAATTTGTGTTTTTTGGTTTGGCATTGTGGCAATTGGCTGAGAGAAACTTTCTCTAAAACGTGCCGGCATCACTTCGCTGCGTACCATCATATGATAATTTGACATGTTTTCTCCCTTACGCGTTTCGGGATAATTCTCGGCCGAAGCGGGGTAAACATCCACAACTTTAACAATCCAATCGGCATCAGTACCCGTGATAGCCACTTGTAAATCTGCTGTAATTTCACCGACAAATTTAACATCCTGTTTTAAAACAGACGTTTCAAAAACAAGTACATCCGGGCGCCGCGCCGCAAAACGTTGGTCTCCGGTCATATATTCACGCGGCGTAAAAACAATTTTGATGTCCTGTGTGTAGGGCACAGGTTTAGTAATATCACTGATAAAGGTGTTGGCAAATTCAGGATGAGGACGCGCAGTTAAATCTTGATTGGCGCCGAGGTAATAGCGTTTTTTAACCGTGTTTTTAGGCGGCCACGTAGCATAATTATCCCATTTACGGGCGCCAGTGTCATACATATGCGCTTCCGCAAGTTTAAAATTGGCGTCGCCTTTTAAAAAGTGATTAAAAAATGGCGTAATCACATCGCGTTGAAATTTAATTGAAATACTGTCTCCAAAATAAATATCGCCTAATGATTGACGCACTTGGGTGTCAACCCATTGGCCATGACTCCACGGTCCATAAGTGATACTATTGAAGTTGTCACTCGACTTTTCAATTTGTTTGTAGCTCTGAAAAGGGCCGTAAAGATCTTCAGCATCAAAGAAACCACCGACATAAAGTACGGCCGGCTTAATGTCTTTAAGATGAGGAATGATGTTGCGCGATTGCCAAAACTCATCATAGCTAGGATGTTCTTTTAGTTGATTCCAAAAGAAATTGTTAGGGTAATATTTGTCGAGCTTTGAAATAGGGGTGTTTTTTAAGAAAAAAGCGTACTGATCCTGTGACAGGAGTTTGGGGAAATCGTACTGCGTGTTGCTAGTTGGCGGAAATTGATTGCCAAACAGCGCAGTCGCCATAAAATAACTCAACATATAAGCCCCGTTGTGGTGAAAATCATCAAAAAAGAAATCGCTAATGGAGGCTTGAGGCGAAACAGCTTTTAATGCCGGATGATTGCAAAGTAGGGCGTAAGTAGAGTAAAATCCAGGATATGAAATTCCCCAAATTCCTACATTACCATTGTTGTTGGGTACATGGTTAATTAGCCATTCAATAGAATCATACGTATCACTGGCTTCATCAGTTTGTGTCCCCGTTTTATTTGGAATATAAGGTCGCATATTGTCAAAGTCGCCTTCACTCATCCAACGACCGCGCACATCTTGCTTTACAAATATATAGCCTTCCTTGAGTAAGTATTCATTGGCCCCCATACGATAAGCAGATGTGGGAAACTTGTCCTTTCCGTAAGGCTTTGAACTATATGGCGTTCGCATCATGATAATAGGATAAGCTTCGCTTTGATCCTTAGGACTGTAAATGGTAGTGTGCAATTTTATACCATCACGCATAGGGATATCCACTTCCGTCTTGGTGTAATGCGCCGGAATATCATAAGTAGAAGACTCCGTTTGCGCATAGGTGAATGAGGATAGGCTGATCAATAGCAGACAAAGCACTACGAGTTGGTTTTTTAATTTCATAAGGCAACAATAAAATAAAGGGTAAAGGTAAAAAAAATGTTAAGCTTAAACCTCTGTTTAACGCATAGAATGCTTAAATACGATAAAATAGAATCTGTTAATTTATTATTTTTTACATTTGTCCTCCGCTTAGTCCTGTTTATATGAATATTGATCGCAAAACACAAATTGTACAAACTGCTGCTAAATTATTTCATGATAAAGGCTATAATGCCGTTTCTATGCGTGATTTGGCTGATAATTTAGGGATAAGAGCGGCGAGTTTATACAATCATATCTCATCAAAACAGGAAATCCTAGCTATCATTGTGATGGATGTGGCACGCAGTTTTACATCGCATATGGCTCAAACCGCAACTAGTGATTTGACAACTACTGAAAAATTAGAGGAAATTATCCGTATGCATGTACAAATTACAATGCAGAAAACGGACGCGCTGGCCTGTATGAATGACGATTGGAAACAACTTGATGAAGAACATCGCAAAGCTTATATTGCGATGCGCGATGGCTATGAGGATGAGTTTAGAAAAATTATTTTACAAGGTATTCAGTCTGGTGAACTAAAAGATAGACATCCTGAAATATTGATTTTTAATATGCTTTCTACTTTGCGTACATTGTATTTGTGGTACTCCAAACACAAACGCTTTAATCAGGAAACGCTACAAGAAAATTTGCAAAAAGATTTGTTGTATGGTGTGGTAAATAGTTAATTTATAACACCTAAATTAGCCCTTGAGTACTTTGTGTTTATAGGTTTTTTCGATTGTTTTTGAGTTTAGTATTTAGGAGCACAATAAACTGATCGGGGTTATCTACACTCACAATAAAAGTCTTTTGTCGGCAGTAGATTTTGATCATTTTTGATCTGTTGTTGACAGATACTTGTTCGCCTCCCATACTGCTGCCATTAAACCCAAAAATACCTTTGCTGCCCCATGACATGGTTAAGTGACTAAAATTTAATCTCGATAGTTGAGTGACCTCTTCAATATTTATAATGTATTGCCCAAAACGATATTTTAAAACAAGATGTTGCTGACCGATTTCTATTTTGCGCAATGAACGCATAAGCAATAAGATAAAAAGCAGGCCTAAACCTATAGAGAGCGCTAGAGTTAGTAATGCTAAACGCTGGTTTATGGCAGAAATAAACAGGCCAATTGTAATAAGAATAAGAACGCCTAGTAGTGTTATGAGTTTAACTTCTAATGACATGGAGCTTTTCATAGGAAGGGATAGGGTTTTAGTAGGAAGCAAATTCATAGGCATTCCAATCTACATCTAGTCAATAGGGAGAATAGGTTAGTTTCAGTAAAAGTGTTTTTCTAAAATTAAACAAAAAAAGGTAACCTGCAAAAACGTCAACTTTAAACTTCCCTACACCAGCTTAAAACAAACAATTAGGGTAGTGCTAAAATTCTTGTTTCTGATGGATTTTATACTCAACATCTGATGCGTTAAATCTATTTTTTAAATAGGTCAGCGCTGAAAGATTTCTTAACTTTAACAAGGCGTACTTGTAAAACTAACTAACATTTGTTAGTTTTGACCAGCAATTACACATAAACAATGGCAGAATTTCACGATATAAGCGTAAAAGAGGTGCGCAAAGAGACCAATGATTGCGCCTCGGTAAAGTTAACGATCCCTGAACACTTGCAGGATGAATTTGCTTACCGACAAGGGCAGCATATCATTTTTAGAAAATATATTGATGGCGAAGAAATTCGCCGTACATACTCGCTTTGTTCTAATCCTTATGATAACGAATGGCGCGTGTGTGTCAAGCAAATTCCCGAAGGTAAATTTTCAACCTATGTCAATCGCGAACTCAAAGCCGGAGATGTAGTTGAGGTGATGGCTCCTACAGGAAAATTTGGAGTGGAAACACAAGTGGAGCCCAAAAAGAAAAAACACTATTTGTTTTTTGCCGCCGGCAGCGGAATTACGCCTATACTCTCGTTGGTTAAGACATTTTTACAGCAAGAACCACAGAGTACTTGTCAATTGTTTTACCTCAATAGAACTACTAAATCTATTATTTTTAGAGAAGAGTTAGAGCAACTGCGCAATCGTTATTTTGGGCGTTTTGAATTGGCGTATTTCTTAACCCGTGAGCACCGTGATATCGAACTGTTTAACGGGCGTTTGGATGCGGCAAAAATTAAGGCACTCACTGAAACACTAATCGACATAGATAAAGTGACTGGTTGTTTTGTATGTGGTCCTGAAGATTTGACCTTCCTTTTACGCGATGAGTTGGTAAAATACGGTTTACCTAAAAACCGTATGCATTACGAATTGTTTGTAACAGGCTTATCTGAAGCCGATAAAAAACGCGCTGCTGCCGCACTCGAAAATCGATTTGATGGCACTAAAATAACCGTACTCGACGGGGGTAAAGAATTTAAATTTGCCATGTCTGAGGATTATGACAACGTACTTGATGCGGCTTTAGCGGCTGGCGCTGACGTACCTTTTGCTTGTAAAGGCGGCGTGTGTAGCACCTGTAAATGTCAAGTAAAAGAAGGGGCGGTTGAGATGAAAAAGAACTACGCCCTAGAAAAAGATGAACTAGATAAAAACATTGTCTTGAGCTGTCAAGCTGTCCCGACTACCGAAACTCTGGTGGTCGATTTTGATATCTAAGACTTAAACCTTGAATGATGAGTGAGCAAGAACTAAAAAATATGGAGGAAATCTTCGAGCAACGCATCGCTAATGATGAGAAGATTGAACCTAAAGATTGGATGCCCGAAAAGTATCGCCAAACCCATATTCGACAAATTTCACAACATGCTAATTCTGAAATTGTCGGTATGTTACCAGAAGGAAACTGGATAACCCGTGCACCTTCATTGCGCCGAAAAGTGACCTTGTTGGCTAAAGTGCAAGATGAAGCCGGACATGGTTTGTATCTTTATGGCGCTGCTGAAACTTTGGGTATTTCGCGTGATGAGATGACCGAATTGCTGTTGTCTGGAAAAGCCAAATATTCGTCTATTTTTAATTACCCAACCTTAACCTGGGCCGACATTGGCGCTATAGGCTGGTTGGTTGATGGGGCTGCTATTATCAATCAAGTACCTTTGTGTAATGCTTCATTTGGGCCTTATGCGCGCGCCATGGTGCGGGTGTGTAAAGAAGAGAGCTTTCACCAACGCCAAGGTTATGAAATTATGCTCCAATTGTCACGGGGTACCAAAGCACAAAAAGAAATGGCGCAAGATGCGCTTAACCGCTGGTGGTGGCCGTCAATCATGATGTTTGGTCCTGAAGATAAGGATTCTAAACACACTGCTCAGTCTATGAAGTGGAAGTTGAAACGCAAAACCAATGACGAATTGCGCCAACAGTTTATCGACCAAACTGTACCGCAAGCTGATATCTTAGGATTAACTGTGCCCGATAAAGATTTGAAGATGAATGCTGAAACCGGTCATTACGATTTTGGCCCAATTAATTGGGATGAGTTTTGGCAAGTCGTTAAAGGACATGGCCCTTGTAACAAACAGCGTATTCGCGACCGCAAAGAAGCCTGGGAAGAAGGCCAATGGGTACGTGAAGCAGCCATGGCTTATGCCAACAAAAAGGCGGCTCGTCAAGTCAAAAAAGTAGGATAATTAATCAACTGTAAGTGACAGCTGAATATTTTAAAAGCTGCATTTGAGATAAAATAAAAACATATGTCTGATAAACATACCAATAGTGAATGGCCTTTATGGGAGGTGTTTGTACGTAGTAAAAACGGATTAGAACACCGCCATTTTGGAAGTTTACACGCCGCTGATGCCGAAATGGCCCTTAAAAATGCCCGCGACGTCTATACACGCCGTATGGAAGGCGTGAGCATTTGGGTAGTGGAATCAAAAAATATTACCGCCTCAAATCCTGATTTGAATGGCGAATTGTTTGAACCTGCTAAAGATAAAGTGTACCGCCATCCAACATTTTACAAGCTTCCTGACGAAGTAAAACACATGTAATTGCTACTGAAAAGGTCTTTATTTATGAATACAACTGAACATATAACGCCTTACCCAAAAGACAATGGAAAACTTGGCTTTATTCTGGGTATAGCCGATAACTCCTTGATTTTAGGGCAACGCCTGAGCGCTTTGACAGGTCACGGTCCGAGTTTAGAACTCGATATGGCAATGACTAACGTAGCACTCGATTTGTTTGGACAGGTACGCTCTTATTTTCAATATGCCGCTGAATTGTCAGCTCAAGATATCACGGAAGATGATTTGGCGTTTTTGCGCACCGAACGCGACTACAGAAATGTCTTGCTGGTAGAACAGCCTAATCGCGACTTTGCTTATGTCATTGCGCGTCAATTTTTGTTCGATCAATTTCATTTCTTGTTGCTCGATAAATTAAAATACAGCAAAGATGCTACCGTAGCTGCCATTGCACGTAAGAGTATTAAAGAAGTAGCTTACCATCGTGATTTGTCAGGTGATTGGATTTTACACCTCGGCGATGGTACTGCAGAAAGTCACCGCCGTATACAAGAAGCTATTGATGATTTATGGGAATATACCGACGAATTATTTCATAAAACAGCAGCCGATGAAGCCATGATTGCTGAAGGTGTAGCTGTTGATGTAGCCAGCTTAAAAGATTCTTATTATAAAAATGTGACTGAAAAGTTAGTCGAAGCAACCTTGACCGTACCAGAGTTAGCTTTCTTCCAAAAAGGAGGGAAACTAGGTCAACATTCTGAACACATGGGGCCACTGTTAACCGAAATGCAGTACATGCAGCGCACTTTTCCTAATATGAAATGGTAAATTTGCTTTAAAACTTTGCAAATACTGCTTCTTGATACAGCGTATAAGTATCTACTCTCTTTTGTTAGCACAAGGATTCAACTATACAACAAGACTATCTTTAGGAGGAATGAATTAATGATCAAGAATACAATTTATATAGAAGATGAACTCTATCCGATTTTGAAAACAGTTTCGGATCCGGAAATTCCTGTGATTTCAATTATAGATTTAGGCGTGCTGCGAGAAGCACGATTAGAGAGCAAAACGGCTTATGTTAAAATTACCCCAACCTATAGCGGCTGTCCCGCGATGGATGTGATTGGTGATGATGTCAGGGCAGCTTTAACGGAAGCGGGTTATACTGCTGAGGTGAAACTTATTTTAGCTCCCGCTTGGACTACAGATTGGATTACTGAAGAAGGGAAACAGGCCCTAGCCGATTATGGTATAGCTCCACCTTTAGAAGCTACTGCCGATAAACGCGCCTTGATGGGGGAGAAACACGTAGTTACCTGCACGCATTGTGGTTCCAAAAACACTAAGATGGTCAGCCAATTTGGTTCTACCGCCTGCAAGGCTCATTTTGTATGTCAAGATTGTGGTGAACCCTTTGATTATTTTAAATGTTTAATTTAAACCAACTGATGTCAATCGCGTTGACATCACAATAAAACTTTTATGAGCGAAACTATAATTTATAAGGTTAGTAATGGCGTAGCCCATATCAATCTTAATCGACCTAAAGCCTTCAATAGCTTTAATCGCGAGATGGCTTTAGCACTTCAAGAGGTACTGAAACAAGCCGATGCTGACAAGGCGGTGCGCGCTGTTTTGATTACCGGTGAAGGAAAAGCCTTTTGCGCCGGCCAAGATTTAAAAGAAGTTACCGATATAGAACACAATCCAGGATTTGAAAAAATTCTCTATGAACATTACAATCCGATTATCCGTTTGCTACGCGCGCTTCAAAAACCGATTGTTGCAGCTGTAAATGGTGTAGCTGCCGGGGCAGGAGCTAATATAGCGTTAGCTTGTGATGTGGTAGTAGCTCATCCTAAGGCTGCTTTTATCCAGGCGTTTAGTAAAATTGGGTTAATTCCCGACAGTGGAGGGACATTTTTCTTACCGCGCTTAATTGGCTTTCAAAAAGCCTCAGCCTTGATGCTTCTTGGAGATAAGGTGATGGCAGACGAAGCAGAGCGAATGGGGATGATTTACAAAGTGTTTTCTGCAGAAGAATTTGCTGATGAAGCTGAAAAAATAGCCGAAAAATTAGCCCAAATGCCTACTCAAGCCTTAGCGCAAACTAAGCAATTGCTCAATCAAAGTTTAAATAATACCTTAGCTGAACAAGTTGATTTAGAAGCTCAAGAACAAATTAAAGCTGCTCAAAGTTATGATTATAACGAAGGGGTAACTGCTTTTGTCGAAAAACGTTCTCCGGTATTTAAAGGCGAATAAATAAGAACTAAAACGAGATTTAGACTGATAGATAACAAAACCTAATCTGCTCTTTTAAATTAGATATAATAAAAATATGGAGGATGTCACAACACCTTCACCTCACTAAAAAATTACTTATGAATGTAGCTGTCATCGGTGCCGGAACAATGGGAAGTGGAATCGTACAAATTGCCGCTACCGCCGGATGTGCCGTAAAATTATTTGACACACAACAAAAAGCGCTAGAAACAAGTGCTGCTAAATTAGAAAAAATCCTCAATCGTCTGATTGAAAAAGGACGTATTGATGAAGATGAAAAACAGAGAATCCAGGCGAATATTACTTATGTTAATCAGCTGACTGATTTGGCCGATGCCAATTTGACCATCGAGGCTATTGTTGAAAAACGAGAAGTTAAACAAGCTGTTTTTAAGGCGCTCGAAGCTTGTCAAAGTACAGACGCTATCATTGCCTCTAACACGTCGTCTATTCCTATTGCTTCGATTGCTTCAGCTTTAAAACATCCTGAGCGCGTCATCGGCTTACACTTTTTTAATCCGGCGCCTTTGATGCCCTTAGTCGAGATTATTCCAGCTGTTCAAACTTCTGAAGCTGTCAAGCAGAAAGCTATTCAAATTATTGCCGATTGGAAAAAAGTTGGTGTAGTGGCTAAAGATACCCCGGGATTTATTGTCAATCGTGTGGCACGTCCATTTTATGCCGAAGCTTTGCGTATTTATGAAGAAGGCGTGGCGAGTTTTGCACAAATTGATAAGGTGATGAGAGATTTAGGGCACTTTAGAATGGGTCCTTTTCAATTGATGGATTTTATTGGTAATGACGTCAATTATAAAGTCACCGAAACGGTGTTTACAGAATTTTATTTCGATCCGCGTTACAAACCCTCATTCACACAAAAACGCTATGCGCAAGCAGGCTATCTAGGACGTAAATCAGGAAGAGGTTTTTATAATTACGATGAAAATCTGAAAATTATTCCTACTGAAGAACCAGATTTACCAGTTGAAGTAGCTCAAGAAATTCTCGATCGCATTTTAATAATGTTGATTAATGAAGCAGCCGAAGCCCTGTTCTTACACATCGCTACGGCTAAAGATATAGATTTAGCAATGACTAAAGGCGTCAATTATCCTAAAGGCTTACTCGCTTGGGCTAATGAAAAAGGTATGGCGTGGTGTGTTGAAAAGATGGATAGTCTGTATGATTTGTACCACGAAGACCGCTACCGATGTAGTCCAATTTTACGTCGATTAGCAAAAACGGGACAAGCATTTGCTATTTAACGATACTAAAAAACGAAATATGGCTAAAGCAGAAGTAATGACTCCGCGGGCAATTGCCGAAAAAATGCTGGCTAACGACAAATTTAGTCAGTGGCTTGGCGTACAATTGCTAGATGTCGATAAAGGTTACTGTAAAATCCAAATGCAAATCCGCGATGAGATGCTCAATGGGATGCGTAAAGCGCACGGTGGAATAACGTTTTCATTTGCTGATTCAGCTTTTGCCTTTGCCAGTAATTCACACGGACGTAAATCGGTGTCTATTGAAGCTTCGGTTAATCACATTGAAGCCTTAGAAGCTGGTGATATCATTACGGCTGAGGCTTATGAAAAAAGTGTCAAAAATAAATTGGCGTTTTATACCATTGACATTAAAAAGGGTGATTTACTCGTCGCCATTTTTAAAGGTGTAGTTTATAGAACGCAAGCCGAATGGACACGAGAAAAACACTAATTAAAAACATTACATGTTATGAAAGAAGCATATATCATTGACGGAATCCGCACCGCTATAGGAAAATTTAAAGGCACTCTTGGTCCGATACGTACCGATGATCTCGGGGCGCTGGTGATTAAGGAAATTGTGAAACGCAATCCTAATATTCCTAAAGAAGCTTATGACGATGTTATCATGGGCTGCGCTAATCAAGCAGGAGAAGATAACAGAAATGTAGCCCGAATGTGTTTACTTCTAGCCGGGTTGCCTTACACTGTACCTGGAGAAACCGTAAATCGCTTGTGCAGTAGTGGCTTATCTGCAATCGTGCATGCCAATCGTGCTATCAAAGCTGGTGATGGTGAGCTGTTTATCGCTGGTGGTGTAGAGCACATGACTCGTGGACCATATGCCATTTCTAAGGCTTCATCGGCGTATGGCATCGATTCAAAAATGTACGATACCAGTTTTGGATGGCGTTTTGTCAACCCTAAAATGCACGACATGTACGGCACCGATGGAATGGGATTTACGGCTGAAAATTTAGTCGATAAATACACAATATCACGTGAAGATCAAGATGTGTTTTCATATCACAGCCAAATGAAAGCTGCTGCAGCTCAAAAAAATGGTAGATTAGCCAAAGAAATTATGCCGGTTGAAATCCCAAGACGTAAGCAAGAATCGCTTATCTTTAAAGAAGACGAGTTTATCAAACCTACAACTACTAAGGAAATTTTGGCCAAGTTGCGTCCGGCTTTTCGCAAAGAAAATGGTTCAGTAACCGCCGGAAACTCTTCAGGTCTTAACGACGGTGCTGCAGCAACCATTATTGCTTCTGGAGAAGCGGTTAAAAAATACAAGCTCAAGCCTATGGCGCGTATTGTGAGCTCAGCTGTAGTAGGCGTGGAGCCACGTATTATGGGCATTGGTCCTGTAGCGGCATCAAATAAAGCCCTCGAAAAAGCTGGCTTGACTATGGACGATATGGATATCATTGAACTCAACGAAGCTTTTGCGGCTCAGAGCTTAGCCTGCATTAGGGCTTGGGGACTGCAAGATGATGATCCGCGTATCAATCCGAATGGTGGCGCTATTGCTATTGGTCATCCATTGGGCGTTACCGGAACCCGCATTTGCTATTCTGCAGCTCTCGAACTGCAACTTACTGGTAAAAAATACGCCCTTGTAACCATGTGTGTAGGCGTCGGTCAAGGCTATGCCGCGATTATTGAAAATGTCGATTTATAAATTAAACTCAAGTTTCGGAGTTATTCTACTACGATCTTTATTGTTGAACTACTTCGTAGTTCTGTAAAATATGGTAACCTCAGCGCCCCGAGTTGCACTCGGGGTTATTCATATTCAACCATTACATGGTTATACCTACAAAAGATATTATAAAGCGGACTAAAAAATAATGGATTTATGTTGTTTTGAGTGGGTAAATAAAATCAGATCGAATCTTATTTTAAAACGTGTCAGTAATAAAAAGTCCGAAGGGCTTTAATAGCTAAAACCGTAGGCAAAGCCTACGGGGAATAACAGACTACACGTCTAACAACCCTGAAAGGGTTGAATAGTGAAAAGGAAGGTTTTTACCCAAGATATTCCATATAAAGACACTTCACTAATTTTAGGGCTTACTTTATTGTGGAAAATCAAAATTTTGGTTACCCACTATATTTAGCATAGAGCCAAAATAATTCTAATTGGTATAAAATCCAGCTGCTTATTCAGAATTCGAGTGAATAATTTTAGTCAATTGAGCAGTTGAGCTTTGTGGTGATATTATCAACATGCTAAAGTTTCTTGCACGAACAAGTATTGTTTGAACTCTTGCAACAGGCATAATACCCGTCAGCACAACTCACAGAACAGCCTGAAAACGTATCATTCACACTACATGAGGTAGCGCCTTTTCCACCACTTATACAATCTTCATCACCCGCAGGAAGCTGTAGATCTAGTGACAATGAAAGTGACTCATTCATTGTATCAGTTGATATTTCATTGTCAGCAGGCAGTTTATCTAAATGAAAATGATGATCGAATAAATAAGCTAGCCCATCTCCATAAACAACATTTTGCGGCGTTTTTTGCTTTACAAAGTTCCGTCCTTTTTCATTATTTACGATATAATATAAGCTTTGTTTGCCATTATTCAACCTGATGTAAGCGCCATCATACTCGACATACAAATCATTTCCCTCAATAAAATGTATCAATTCCGCTTTATGCTGTGCTGTGTAAAATGCAAATGCACCATTATAATAATTGTGCTGATGTTTAAAAAATAGTATCACCCCATTTTTAGTTTCTTTAACCACTATGGCTTCAGCTTGTAAATGAAAATTATCTACTCTTTTCTCAGGAGATTCCTCTAAAGCTTTTACTGACAGCGCTTCTCGTTGTGAATCAACCGGATTCAATGTATTCTTCTGATAAGAAGTAAACAAAATACTTCCAATAAAAAAATAGAGAAAAGCTAAAACAGGTGAAATTTTCATAATATTTTATGTTGATTTCTTAACAAATGTACATTAAAAATTAATATTTCACAATAAAATTAAAAAAACAGCCAAAATAAGTATCTGTAGTGATATGTGCCGCATCCCAGCCCTACAGACCTAAAGTAAAAATGGAGGAATGGGCTTGTGCGTATAAAAAATCGAGGGATATGTGAATGGTAAGGGTAAACCCTAAAGGGATAATTAAAGATAATTGACAGAGATTTAATGTTTAAGTAACGCCTTATTGGTAGGGATACTGTTGATTTGCGCGCATTAAGTCATTAATCTGTAATTATGTTTTTAAAAAAGTTTAAAGCTGCTTTCTTACTGCTAATCAGTGCGCTGTTAATAGGGGTAAGTAGTATGAGTTGTCAATCTCCTCAACCGTCAGTTAATGAACTTGTATTTCGGCAGTACGTAGCTGATTTTGCACAATCACTACAAGAGTTAACAATCGGAGCAAAGGCTTTTCAACAGGGTGATATTACCCAAGATTCACTTAAAAAACTGGTGGTTCATACGCGAATGGCGTATAAAAACATTGAGTTTTGGGTAGCGTATAAGTTTCCTGAATTTGCCAAAACAAACTTTAATGGCGCCCCTTTGTTACAACCAGATACGAAGCGTCATAAATCTGCTGTTGTCCCTCCTAAAGGCTTACAGATTTTAGATGAAATGGTGCATGCTGAAGCCGCGTTTGAGCAGCGTTCAACACTATCTGCTCTTGCACAAAAACTAGAGAATGCCTTCACCGTGTTGCGCCCTCAATTGGATTTGTTAGAGGTGAGTTCTACAGAACTCGTCATAGCTATGCGCATGCAATTGGTGCGTATTTATGCTTTAGGAGTGAGTGGATTTGATACGCCTGGCTCTTTAAATGGCATTGCTGAATCAACTCAGTCATTAAAAAGTATGCTACAAATTTTAAAAACTAAAAAAATTCTTCCTCCTCAGGATACTTTAGTAACTGATTTTGATTCGGCTATTGCGTTTTTACAACAAGCTTCTGATTTTGAAAGTTTTGATAGGTTGACTTTTTTAACCGAACATATAGATCCGCTATACGCTGCAATGCTCGCTTATCAGACAGATGATTTGCCAAACTCATTAGCAAAAATTACAGCTTGGAATCCTAAGAGTACATCTTTGTTTGCTGCTGATTTTTTAAACCCTTATTACTATACTGAACTCAAAGCTGATGAAGATTCCGAGGCCTTACGTCAACTCGGGAAACGATTGTTTTATGATAGCAATCTCAGTAATGATGGAAAAATGAGTTGTGCCAGTTGCCACCAGCCTGAAAAGGCTTATACCGATGGACGTGTAAAATCAATGAGTAATATTCACGGTAAATCAGTTATGCGCAATGCACCTACCTTATTAAATGCGGTATATGCCGATCGTTATTTTTATGACTTGCGTGCGTTTAGTTTAGAGCAACAAGTGGAGCATGTGATTTTTAATCCACTAGAATTTAATACGGCTTATAGTGAAATTGTCTCAAAGCTAAAGGCCGATTTGTCTTATGTCAAGACCTTTGCAAAATTGTTTGGACGAGGAGAAGTAAATCGCGAAAATTTTAGTAAGGCTTTGGCGTCTTATGTGTTATCCTTGCGCTCGTTTAATAGTAAATTTGATCAATATGTCAGTGGTGAAAATCATAATTTGACGGCTTTAGAAAAAACAGGATTCAACTTATTTATGGGTAAGGCCGCTTGTGCTACTTGCCATTTTGTGCCGACTTTTAATGGTTTAGTACCGCCGTATTACACAGATTCAGAAAGTGAAATATTAGGTGTTTTAGCGCAACCCGAAATGCCAAAACTCAGTGATGATTTGGGACGTTATGCCAGTGGTATTCCAGCAGATCAGGTGTGGATTTACAAGCGATCACACAAAACTACCAGTGTGCGTAATGTAGAACTTACAGCGCCGTATTTTCACAATGGAGCCTATAAAATGCTAGAAGAGGTGATGACATTTTACAATCACGGCGGGGGTGCCGGAATAGGTTTAGAGGTGACTAATCAAACTTTAGCTGCTGATTCTCTACAACTGACAACATCCGAAATAGAGGCCATTATTGCGTTTATGAAAAGCTTGACCGATAATCCTTTTGCCGCCGAAAAAGTTGACGAAACAGCGCAGTGATAACTCAGTGATGACACAAGTGTAAACTCGCCTTAATGTTTACTTAACTACAGCTCTATACTTTTACGGCAGATAAATCTTTTAACTTATTTCTCATGAAAAAAATTACACACTCTTTAGCAGTATTGACATTGACTTTAGGGATGCAACAACTACACGCGCAATGTGACCAAAACAAATTAGCTTGTTTTACTTCCATAGCGCCTACAGCCCAAACGGATTCTTTGATTATTGCCGATACACATCGCTTTCAAATGCTGTTTAAGCAAGGAGAACCATATCTGGATGGCTCTGGATTAGTGCCCGGCAATCACGATTTTACAGGTTATGTGCCCATTAACGGCAGTAGTGAACACGGGTATTTATCAGTAAATCATGAAAATACACCTGGTGGGGTATCGATTTTAGATCTTCATTTTAATACCAATACACAGTTGTGGGAAGTTGAGAACTCGCGTCCTGTTGATTTGTATAACGAGGCTTTGGTGACAACCACTCGCAATTGCTCAGGAACGGTTACCCCGTGGGGAACCATCATTACAGCAGAAGAATCAACTAATGCCGGAGACCTCAATAATGACGGGTATCAAGATGTGGGTTGGTTAGTAGAAATTGATCCGGTGACTGCTTCTGTAAAAGACTATGGTAGCGGACAAGAAAAATTGTGGGCTTTAGGGCGTATGAGCCATGAAAATGTAGTGGTAACAGCTGATGGTACAACGGCTTATTTTGGTGAAGATGGCGGTACACACTGCGTGTATAAATTTGTAGCCGATACGCCTTTTGATTTAACTTCAGGAAACTTGTATGTATTACAACTTTCTGATCCTTTAAATGCTACACATGATCCGGTATCATCAGCAGGAACCTGGATTCAAGTACCTAACGATACAAAAGCTGAGCGCAATACGGTTAATACAGCTGCGGCAGCTTTGGGAGGAACAAGCTTTAATGGAGTGGAGGATTGCGAAATAGACCCGCTTACCGGAATGATTTATTTTACAGCTAAAGGTTACGATCGCGTTTACCGTTTTCAAGATAACGGAGCTGCATTTACTGATTTTGAAACTTTTGTTGGCGGTCAAGCTTATAGCTTACAAACCGCTCAGGGGGCAATCAGCGAACCTTGGGGTGACGGAAATGACAACTTAACTTTTGATGGTGATGGCAATTTATGGGTGTTGCAAGATGGTGGAAACAATTACATTTGGGTGGTGAGTTCTGAACATACGCAAGCTAATCCTAAGGTCAAGTTGTTTGCTTCAATGCCGGCGGGATCTGAACCTACAGGGTTGACATTTTCACCTGATTATCGCTTTGGTTTTTTCTCAGTTCAAAGTCCTGATGACTCTAATGTACCACAAACCGATGCCGCCGGCAATCAAGTGGCTTTTGATGCCTCAGCAACTGTAGTGTTTTCACTAAAAGACAATATAGGTTTAGGCATGACATCCGTATCAGCAGAAGACATAAAGGTTTATCCTAATCCGACTGATGGCATCATCAATATCCAATTGCCAGAATATAAAGGTCAAGCTGTAAGCGTTAAGGTGTATAATATTATTGGGCAAGAACTCTTCTCAACACAAATAGAGGAGAGTTTGTCAAATAATACTTTGCAAATCAATGTAAAAGATCAGGTGCAATCGGAGCAAATTCTCTTTGTAAATATAACTGTTGGCCAAGACTCGTCAACCTTTAAAGTAGCGGTGAATTAATCGTGTTTTTGTTTGTTAGGATTGGTGTAACCCAGTTGTTATGCCAATCTTTTTTTATGCTATATATATGCAAATTTTTAAATATACCTGTCTCCTTTTAAGTTGTTTATGGTTTTGTCAATACAGCAATGCCCAAGGATTAGATCCTATAGAAAACCAGGTGTTTTATAACGTAAAAACAGCTTTGGCTGCAGCTGAACCGGTAACAGAACTCAATTTACGTGATCAAGAACGCTTTTCAGTTCCAGCAGATCTAGTGCAGTTAGAACAGCTGCGATTTATAAACCTTATGCGTAATAATTTTGAATACTGGCCTCGAGAATTATTCGACTTAAAGCACTTAAAAGTACTCAATTTTAGATTGAATAACTTACAGTTTATTCCAGCAGATTTGGCTGAGCTTAACACCTTGACAAGACTTAATCTAGCAGATAATGCCATTAAAAAAATTCCGACAGAAATAGGGGGGGTGCAGCAGTTGACACACTTGTATTTATCGGCTAATAAGTTGACTTATCTGCCAGCTGAAATTGGTAATTTGAAGACGCTAAAGGTTTTAGAACTCGACAATAATCAATTGCGGTATCTGCCTCGAGAATTTACAAACTTGAAGCAATTGGAAGTGCTCGATTTAAGTTTTAACCAGTTACACGAATTCAGATTGTATCTTTATGAATTGTCTAACTTAAAATCTTTGAGTTTAAAACACAATTATTTGCGCGCTTTGCCTAAAGGAATAAGTCAACTTAAAGCGCTTGAAATATTGCTGCTCAACGCTAATTATTTGACGCATTTACCAGAAGAAATTACTCAGTTGTCTCAACTTGAAGTGTTGATAGTATCAGAAAATCAATTGCATAAATTGCCTGACAATATCGCCGAATTAACCCAGCTTAAAACACTGATTTTAACAGGTAATCCAATTTCTAAATCAGAGCAAGAACGCATTATTTCAGCTTTACCAAACTGTAAAGTGTATTTTTAAAGAATCATCCTCCGCTAGCAACAGCTACTAACCCGACAATGCCTAGACTATAAACTAATAAAACGATAAAGGAATCTAAGCCCATACCTAAAATTTTACGTTGAGGTCTAAAGATGAGTCCTACGGCATAAATTGCAGTGAGGAGCGTGCCTAAAGCCGTTAAGTATAAATCTGTGTTGCCGGCTTGTGGTAAGATAGCTTGTCCTGACACTAAGGCGGCAAAGAAAAATAAAGTAGGCAAAAAGGCATTACCTCCAAAAATATCGCTGACAGCCAATTTGTAATCGCTTAAATGAATACTAGTTAATCCCGTAGAAACTTCGGGAAGTGCCGTAGCGGCAGCTAAAACTACAGCACCAAAAATAATACCATCCATACCGATTTGTGCCGCGATTAAATCGCCTGTTTTTTCTAATAAAACACCACAAAGCAAGGTAATCAGTGCACAACCTATAAACACTAAAAGAGTTTGTGTACTGCTGATTTGTTTGGCTTGAGCTGTTTTGTTTTTTTTGTGTTTAGAATGACCTTTGGGCTCTGGTTGGGCATGAGGAGCAGTACCTTGTCCGTGCCAAGGTAAACGGTTTTCAGATTTGCCAATGAGCCACAATCCAATGAGCCATAAAGCTAAAATTAACACCCCTGCCGGCGCAATATTACCAATTGATAAACTGCTGGGTAATTGCGTGCCCATAACGGCCAAAGTCAAAACAGCAATGACCAGTAAAGTTTCTAACACCAAACTTAGTGAAGCGGCAGAGTAGGTCAGTGGCTTTTTGCCGCGCATGCCTAAATCTAAAACGACTAGCACCACCGTTTGAATAGCAATTCCACCCAAAATATTACCGGTTACTAAACTTAAATTTCCACTCAAGGTGCCACTGATAGTAATGGCTATTTCCGGAAGATTGGTGACTATGGCTAAAATGATTAATCCGCCAAGAGCTTCACCTAAACCCCAGCGCGAGGCTAATATGTCAGTAGTTTTAGACAAGTGAATTCCCGCAATCCAAACGAGGACTGCAGCGCTGATAAACAGCAAAATTAAAACGGGAAGTGATAAAGTTGTAAGCATAGTTCTAAATTACAACTTTTTGTTAATTAATTTGTAGTGTATAAGCTTTTATTTGATTGTCCGCACGTAGAGAGTAGACGTTTTAAACTGTGTAGAAATAGATGACAGCGGTTTAAACGGCTTTTAAAATGTTTATATTTACAAGCGAACAAAATTTGAATGGTGTTTATAGAAATAGCACCTAATCCCTAACTATGAAATTGAGAAAAGCTACCCAGGCCGATAGCGCTAAAATTTGGACGATTTTACAAGATGCCATTGCACAGCGCAAGCAAGACGGCAGCAAACAGTGGCAAGATGGCTATCCTAATGAAGCTGCCATAGCGAATGATATTGAGCAACAATGGGGGTATGTACTCATCGATTGTGATGAAGTTGTGGCTTATGCAGCTATTAGCTTTGATGGCGAACCGGCTTATGATAATTTAGAAGGCGAATGGCTGACTACTGATACTTATGTCATAATTCACCGTTTAGCCACAGCAAAAGTTGCAAAAGGGAAAGGTTATGCTTTATCTTTGATTAAGTTAGTAGAGCAGCTAGCAGTTGAACGCGAAGTGTTTAGCCTTAAGATAGATACTAATTTTGACAATGGCGCGATGCTACACATTTTAAAAAAATTAGGGTATACCTATTGTGGAGAAGTCTCGTTTAGAGGAGATTACCGCAAGGCCTTTGAAAAAATCCTCACCAGATAATCCAGCCGTGCGTATATTTTCCGGTTGTGCATTAATGTTTCCGGCCGTGCAGCGATTTGTTCAATCTTGCAGTGTATCCTCAATACCTTTAGCCAATTCGAGTACCATTTTTTACCGCACGTTCAGGAGCGATAAGAGTTACTTCTTGTTGATCACCTACACCGCCAAGTACAAGACATTCGCTCATAATATTGGCAATTTGTTTAGGTGGGAAATTTAAGACAGCGATGATTTGTTGACCTATTAGCTCTTCAGGAGTATAAATCTTGGTGATTTGCGCCGATGTTTTTCGGATGCCAAATTCACCAAAATCGATTTGCATTTTATAAGCAGGCTTTTTAGCTTCTTGAAACAGTTCGGCTTTAATAATGGTGCCAATGCGCATTTCGACTTTGGTAAAATCACTCCAGGATAATGTGGTTTCAGTTGGGTTCATTGGTAAAATAAGTGTTCAGGCTTAACTATCCGGTAAATTTAAACTTTTCCACGGCTAATCTTTGTCCATTATAGCAAAAAGGGCGATTGATCTATTGTTAACGTTTGGGCGTTCATTGTTTTAAACAAGATTCTTTTAGATATCAGTAAGATGTTATTTTTTACCCAATATCAGATGAAGATGAATCGTCTTTAAAATTGATTTTTGAACCCTATTCTAAAAAGGATTAAAAGACAAACCTACATTAAAGTAAAAGGTTCTACCATTATTTGTGTGGGTAAAGATTTAGTCTCCCATGAAAAAATAGGAT
>CAYVJG010000014.1:0-67111 GCA_964451785.1 uncultured Flavobacteriaceae bacterium | reverse complement strand
GCCTCCGGGTTAACACTGCCATCTTTTTTCATTGGGGTAAAAGGAGCGGCAATCAGGCCTTTTAATTTCTGTATTTGCATAGTATACTTTTAAATTTTAGTCAAACAAAAGCTGACTGGTTTAATTTTATGGTTTCAATATGTTAAATAAGTTCTTTTTCAAAAGTAAAGATAAAAAATAGAAACATATAATAAAAACTAAAAATATTTATTTTTTTAACTATTTCAAAAATTAACAACATAATCGCCAGCCCTGTAAATAACTATTTATAAAGCATTTTATATAGAATAAAACACAGATGCCAAATAAAAATAATTTCAATTTTTCACAATTAATAAGTTTTTATTAACTACATTTGTTTACAAACGTTAACAAATTTAATTATGAAAGCAACATTACGTCTTTTTTTTTCTTTCGTTTTGTTATGCCTTTTCCACACCAGTTTTGCGCAAGAACGCTTAAGCGTATCTGGTACAGTTACTGATCAGAATCAGATTCCTATACCAGGAGTAAATATTGTTGTGGAAGGCACATCAAACGGAACAGCAACCAACTTTGATGGGCAGTTTAGCATCGAAGTACAACAAGGTCAAACCCTAGTTTTTAGCAGTGTAGGATTTCAAAGTAAATCTGTAGTAGTCACCACAGATACTTTAACCGTCACCCTTAATGCAGGAACCGCCTTAGATGAAGTCATTGTAACTGGTTATGGTAAACAAACACGAAGTAAATTGACCACTTCAGTAGCCAAAATGGATACGCGTGTACTAGAAACTTCAGCGCGCTCAAATGCGGCTACAGCCTTACAAGGAGAAATCCCAGGCTTAAAAATCACCAATGCCACAGGGCAACCTGGATCAACTCCACAAATCACCTTACGTGGTGGAACAGGATTTAATGGCTCTGGCTCGCCTTTAATTTTAATCGATGGCGTACCGGGTAGTTTTTACGCCTTAAATTCTGATGATATAGCCTCAATTGAAGTATTGAAAGACGCTGCTGCCACAGCTATTTACGGTGCACGTGCCGCAAACGGCGTCATTTTAGTGACCACAAAAAAAGGTAAAAGTGGTAAAACAACCATCACTTACAAGCAAACTTATAGCTTTAACTATCACCGTGATTTACCGAACTACCTCAATGCTGCTGACTTTATTACCTATAATCGTCAAGCTGTACTTTATTATAATGAAGTGACCGGAAGAACAAATTTTAATGCAACCTTTTTAGATGGGGCAACTGCTTTTGGAACAGGAAATAACACCACCAATTCTCCTTTTACTACGATGTATTTAAACAGTAATAATGAGTATTTATTAAACTACCCCGGCTGGAGCACTGTAGTCGATCCGGTTGATCCTAGTAAAAAAATCTTATTTAAAAACAATCCGGTTAACGAACTCATATATAGACCTAGTCACACTACAGATCACTATTTATCGTTTCAAGGAGGAAATGAAAAAGGAAGTTTTTACAGTAGTTTAGGCTACATGAAAAACGAAGGACTCATTTTAGGGTCTGGATTTAACCGCTTTACCGGAAAATTCACCGGGTCATATAATATTTATGACAACTTACGCGTAACTGCCAATATTATCTATGCGCATTCAAACCTCAACCAAAGTCCTCTGGGGAGTAATGATCGTGTGTTTAGACGTTTTGCTGGCCAACCACCTACGTCGCGTACTTATAACAACAATCCTGACGGCAGTCTTTCTGATGTTTTAAATCCTGGGACTAACCTAGGCTTTGGAAATCCACTTTATTATATTGATAAATTTAAACGCAGTAATTTAGAACAACGTATAACTGCGTCAATGGGGGTAGAATGGGATATTATTCCGGATTTAACCTTGTCTGTTCGCGGCAGTCATTTCGCCATTAATAATCTTAACGAATCATTTAATAAGGCTTATTTAAATGGCGGTTCTCTTATTGATACACGCAACGCTTCTGCTAGTACAGATAAAGTGCTGAGAAATCAATTAACAGGAACTTTAGATTACACACACACCTTTGACAAGCACTACCTCAGCGTTTTGATAGGAACTGAATACTACAGCAATAAAGACTATAGCTTAAGTGCAGCAACTAAAAACTCACCTACTGATTTGATACCTACAATGAATGCTGGAGCTGAAGCTGATGGCGTGCCGTATAGCTTTTGGACACGCAATGTTATCTCTTCAGCTTTCGGGCGCGTTAATTATGATTATGACGATAAGTACCTCTTAGGATTTACTTTCCGCTATGATGGTTCTTCTAAATTAGGAAATGAAAAATTTGGATTCTTCCCTGGCGTTTCTGTAGGCTGGAATGCTCAAAATGAAGATTTTATTAAATACTCAGACCTCGCCGACTACATCAGTCAGTTAAAACCGCGTATCAGTTATGGGGTGAATGGAAACCTCAGTGTGTTAGGCAATTTTACATCCTTTGGTTCATATGGCTCTCAAGGTGTTTACGATGGATCAACAGGCTATGGCAATACCACTCTACCAAACTACAACTTAAAGTGGGAACGTTCAAAAACACTCAATTTTGGATTAGACTTGTCTCTATTTGACAACCGACTTAGCTTTATTGCCGACTACTACATTCGCGATGTTGAAAATAAACTAGCGACACTCACCTTACCGTACTGGACTGGTTTTAGCGGTATCACTACCAATAACGGCTCTTTGCGCAACAAAGGATTTGAACTGCAGTTTAAAGCAGACATCATCCGATCTAAAGATTTTACATGGAGCATCCATGGCGCCTTAAGTAAGGTGAAACGCTATGTAGTAAAGTTGCCTGAAAACGACAATCCTAACAACCGTCAAGGAGGCGCTCAAATTTACAATCCAGCCACAGGAGAACTCGAGTGGGTTGGTGGTTTACAAGAAGGGCAGCGCGTCGGCACAGATTTAGTAATTACTTATGTACAGGATCATATCTATAAAGATGCTGATGATGTTGCTCAAGATGCAGATATCCGCGACGATATACTTCCTGACCCTTATAAGCGCTATCCAGGTGATGTAGCTTGGAAAGATGTCAATGGTGATCGCATAATTAACAGCTATGACCGACAAGTCATAGGGCGCACAACTCCTGATTTCTTTGGTGGTCTATCAACTACCTTAAACTACAAAGGATTTTCGCTATACGTCAAAACCGATTTTGCAGTAGGTCACCTCATCTACAACCATATTCGCGGAAAAGGTTTAGCTCAAACACAAGGCAACTTAAATCCAGATGCCCTCGTATTACAATCTTGGACGCCTGATAATAGAAATACCAACATTCCTCGCTATGTATTTACGGACCCTCAAGGCAATATTTTTAGAGGAAGCGAGGCAACTGTCAATAGTCAGTTTTGGGAAAAAGGAGATTACTTAGCCTTACGCGAAGCTACGCTTAGTTACAATTTACCAAAAGAATGGTTTAATAACTTCTTTCAACAGTTTCAAGTTTATGTAACTGGATCTAACCTCTACTATTTCAAATCTTATAGTGGACCTAGTCCTGAAGAAGGCGGTTATCAATACGGTGAATTTCCTATGCCGCGCACCCTAACTTTAGGTTTAACCATGAAAATATAATTAGTTATGAAAAAATACATATCCATATTTTTAATCCTACTTACGCTAACCTCTTGCGAAAGTGTTTTAGATATAAATGCCAAAAGCGAGTTGACTTACAATGGCTTTTGGGATAGTGAAGACGGCGCTCAAGCTGCACACATAGGCCTTTACGGCTCATTGCGTAGCGAAGCCTCTACCCTGTGGTTACTAGGCGAAATCAGAAGCGATATCTGGGGCGGGCCGACCTTTGAAAGCCCCTCAAATGTAGATTTAATCGAATCTAATTTTACCGTCTCTACAGCTCCATTTGGAGGCTGGGCCGGATTTTATGCTAACATCCACAAATTGAATGACTTTATTGCTCATGTTCCTGAAATTGAATTTGTAAATGAAAGTGACAAAAACCATTTTATGGGAGAAGCCTATGGTCTCAGAGCTTTTTATTATTACACCCTTCTGAAAACTTGGGGAGGCGTGCCTATTTCAACTGAGCCTTTTCAATCTACTTCAGCTGAGGGGTTAAGTAAAGAGCGTGCTTCACAACAAGAGATCATGACGCTCATTAAAGCTGATATTGAACGTTCACTTGACGCCTTTGGTAGCGACGTTTCTTTTTGGAATGGCAATCGCAATTATTGGTCAAAGGCAGCTACACTTGCCCTAAAAGGTGATGTTTACATTTGGTCTGGCAAACTGCTCGACGGTGGAGACCAAGATTACACTACTGCTCTCACTGCTCTTGAGAAAATTCCACAAATTGCCAATGTGCAACTCGTTGCCAACTACGCCGATTTATGGGGCGCTGACAATGAAAATAATTCTGAATTTATTTTCGCTATTCAATACGCTGAAAATGAAGCGCAAAATTTTTATAACTCCTTTACAGGCCGTTCTACAGAAATTTATCAACAATACAACCAAGAAGGTCACACCATGGATGGGTTTGTCATTAATGGCGCTAGTCGTTATGGCCCAAGTATTCACACCTTAGAAATCACTGATGACACACTAGATACTCGTCGCAATGCTACATTTATTCGCATGTATAGTGATGATAATAATGGAGAAGGCTACCATGAATTTAACGAAGATAAATACACAGCCTCTATTCTCAATAAATTTTTAGGTCGTACTGATGGCAGTGAGCGTATTTTTGATGGCGATTTACCGGTTTACCGATATGCCGATGTTTTATTGCTCATCGCAGAAGCCAAAAACAATTTAACTCAAGATCCTTCAACTGAGATAAATCTAATTAGAAAACGCGCTTACGGTGTTAATTATGACCCTAATACCATGGCTTATATCAATAGCTCACCGCAAGCCAATGCTGAAGCCATCTTACAAGAACGTTACAAAGAGTTTATAGGCGAAGGCAAACGTTGGTGGGATCTCAGACGCGCTGGAGAAAGTTTTGTGTTAGACCACGTTGATTATTTAGATGCAGGCAATGCTTACAAAATTGTATTGCCAATTACTCTAGATATGATTGGCCGTAATCCTAAACTTGAACAAACTCCCGGGTATAACTAATACCGTATGGACAAAGTATATAGTCCAATTTCGACAGCAGTCTCATTGCACTATTAATTTGTTACCCACGGTATTATACCAACAAAAAATATTATGAATCGGTCTAAAAAATAATTCTAATTGGTATAAACTGCTTATTCGGTTAAATATAAAAGGTGTAAGGCTTAGCCTTACACCTTTTTTTAGTACACGACAAAAATACTTTCTATGCTTTGTCGGAAAATTGATTTTACCCCTAACCCTAAAGGAAGCCCAATTCTCCTTGATTCCCCTTTTTTAGGACGGAATCAAAATCAAAGAGACCTCTTGGCTTAACTTTTTGACGTGTATTAAACCTTTCTTTTATACGCTTTTAATCAGTTTTACTTCCATTTAATCTACGCAACTGTTCTAGCAAAAAACATTAACAAACTGCTTTAAAATCAGCTTTTCAATTGCAATCTAAACTTCGTTTTGAACTCAATCAACAATTCAAAAATCACTCATTAGGTTTTTTAATTATGAATACATTAAAAAAGGGATGCAACCGCATCCCTTAATCTATAATTTATTCAGAAGTTTATCTACTTAAAGAAATAGCGATACACGTCATTTCCATTGGCATACAACACCAGAGCTAATAAAATTAGAATTCCTACAGTTTGTGCGTATTCCAAGAATTTTTCATTGGGTTTACGTCCAGAAATCATCTCGTAAAGTAAAAACATCACATGCCCGCCATCTAAAGCCGGAATCGGTAGGATGTTCATAAAGGCTAGAATGATTGAAATAAAAGCCGTAGTTTGCCAGAAGCTGGCCCAATCCCAAGTTGGTTGAAACAAGCTTCCTATAGCGCCAAATCCTCCTAATTGAGAAGCCCCTTTTTTGGTGAATACATATTTAAATTGTGCCACATAGTCGTGTAAGGTCCAGTAAGTATAGCTAAATCCGTGCGCTACACTTTCGCCAAACGTAAAGGTATGATGTGAAGTTGTGATATCGAATTGTGCAAAAAAGCCTATTTTACCATCTGCTGTTGGTGTCACTTTCACCTGACGCATTTGACCCTCATTAACCACGCGCATAGTCAGCATCTTGTCTGCATTAGCATCTTTGATAGTGTTTAACTGGGCATAATTTTTTATCTTTTGTCCGTTGACGGTAACAATTTTATCGCCTGCAAGCAATCCTGCTTTTGCAGCCGGCGTATTGGGCACAACACTATCAATTTGGGTAGATGGCATAGGTACAAAAGCTTGCATCTGTCCTGATTTAAACAAAGTCTTGCCTATATTTTCAGGAATAGAAAGCGTTTCAACTGTACCATCGGCATGCTTAGCAGTCACCGTTTTAACATCGCGAACCATCAAATATTTATTGATATCAAGCATATTGGTGAGCTTTTCACCATTGACATCTAACACAAAGTCACCATCTCTAAATCCGAGATCTTCCATCTGTTGAGACACCATAAATCCTTGAGGCAAATCTTGTGGAGTTACATAATCTTTTCCCCATACAAAGAGAATCATCATAAAGATGACAAAGCCCAAAATCATATTAACCGTTACCCCACCGAGCATAATAATCAAACGTTGCCAAGCCGGTTTACTGCGAAATTCCCAAGGTTGTGGCGGTTTAGCCATTTGTTCTGTATCCATACTTTCGTCAATCATTCCTGAAATCTTGACGTAGCCTCCTAAGGGCAACCAGCCTATTCCGTAAACCGTGTCGCCGATTTTCTTTTTAAACAGGGCAAATTTGACATCAAAAAACAAAAAGAATTTCTCAACTTTAGTCTTGAAAATTTTAGCGGCGACAAAGTGTCCGCCTTCGTGAAGCACAATCAATATTGATAAACTCAACAATAATTGCAGTGCTTTGATCATAAATGGACTCATAGAATACTTCTAAAAACAATTGGCTCAAAAATAAGCGTTTAAGTTCGCTTATAAAAATCGAATTATGAGTAACTATAAATTTCTGTACACCTTAACAAAGAATTAGTCTTTCTAAAGCATAATCAAGCTTTTATGGCTTATTTTTGTGCACGGTTTAAAGTTTTGAGCTATGACCATCAAAAAATTTTTCAAGCACTACTGGATTCTCATTATCTCCCTACTTGTCATTTCGACTGTCTCGATGGGGTTTATTTACAATTTACTAAAGCCTCCTCCAATGCTTCCGATTTACAATCCAAATATCATTGATGAATCCTTGGTTGACCCTTCTATTCAGTATGTCAGAAAATTTCATACCATTCCGGATTTTGCCTTACTCAATCAAAATGGTGATACCATCACTCAAAAAGATTACGAAGGTAAAATTTATGTAGCTGATTTTTTCTACACCACTTGCCCCTCATTTTGCCCTAAATTAACTAATTCACTTGAGCGTGTTCAAAAAGCAACCCTCAATGATGATGAAATTATGCTAGCCTCTTTTTCGGTAACCCCTAATATTGACACCGTAGAGCAGCTTAAACGTTACGCCGAAAAAAATGGTGTTATTACCGGAAAATGGAATCTGCTCACTGGCTCTAAAAAAGAGATTTACAACCTGGCCCGCAAAGGCTATTGTGTGGTCAAATCAAATGGTGACGGTGGAAAATACGATATGATTCACACTGAAAATTTGGTGCTTATTGACAAAGAAAAACGCATCAGAGGCTTTTATGACGGTACTAATCCCGAGGAAGTGGACAAACTCCTCAGTGATATTCAAATCCTCAAAACCCTAAGCGCCACCGATCAAAATGAATAAGCATAACATCTGCTTACAGAAATAGATTGTTTTTAGAATTTTATATCTTTGCAAAAATTATCTTGTAACTTAAAATCCGTATAGCATGCAACTGTACAACAAATTAAGTAGCGAGGAGCGCGCCGCTTTACTTGAAGAAGCTGGTGAAAAACGCTTGACGCTCTCCTTTTATCAATACGCCAAAATTGACAACGTTCAATTGTTTCGCAATCACTTATTTATCACTTGGAACCCCTTAGATGTATTGGGACGTATTTACGTTGCTCACGAGGGCATTAATGCCCAATTATCCGTACCGAGTGCGCGTTTTGAAGAATTTAAAGCTTCGCTTGACAATATCAGTTTCTTAAAAGGTGTCCATCTCAACATCGCTATAGAACACGATTTAAAATCGTTCTTAAAACTCAAAATCAAAGTGCGTCCTAAAATTGTTGCCGACGGATTAAACGACGACAGCTTTGATGTCACTAATAAAGGACAACACGTCAACGCTTTGCAGTTTAATGAATTACTAGACGACCCTAACACGGTTTGCATCGATATGCGCAATCATTATGAAAGCGAAGTGGGGCATTTTAAAGGCGCAGTCACTCCTGATGTAGATACCTTTAGAGAATCATTACCGATTATTGAAGAAGACCTTAAAGCAGGTAAGGAAGATAAGAAATTACTCATGTACTGTACGGGAGGTATTCGTTGTGAAAAAGCCAGCGCTTATTTTAAACACAAGGGCTTTAAAAATGTTTACCAAATGGAAGGTGGCATCATTGAATATGCCCGTGAAGTAAAAAGTCAAGGCCTTGAAAATAAATTTATCGGTAAAAATTTTGTCTTTGACAACCGATTAGGTGAGCGTATCTCTGACGATGTCATCGCTCATTGCCACCAATGTGGTAAAGCTTGTGACACCCACACCAATTGCGCCAATGACGCTTGTCACTTATTGTTTATTCAATGTGATGAATGTGCTAAAAAAATGGACGGTTGCTGCTCTGATGAATGTCAACACATTCACAATTTACCTTTTGAAGAACAACGCCTCTTGCGCAAAGGCAAGAAAACCAAAGACAACAAGTTTAAAAAAGGCCGCTCTGAATCACTAAAATTCAAAGCTTAATTCGGTTTAAAACACCAACGTACACAAAGAGAGACACACCGATCGTCTCTCTTTTTGCGTTCTATTCTTGGTTTGTGCACGATTATACGAAAGTGATTTTTAAAATAGACTAAATATTTTGTAGTCAAAATTTCAAAGGTCAAGGCAAAAAGCACAGGCATAGCCAGAGCTATGACGAGCATTTTTAACGCAGAGATTTGTAATTTTAGCAGAAAGATTCGTCTATTTTGAATGTCACTTTCGTATTATATGCTTCAGTGTTAACTTGCAGCCCATATTATTTATATCTTTACACTCGCTAAATTAATATTCAATAAACCTCAATTGATGAGTACGCTCAATCGGTTAAGTGTTTATTTCTAAATATATACATATGGGATGTGAAGGTTGTTCCTCTAGTAAAGGCTGCGGCAGCAATGGCTCATGCAGTTCAGGAGGTTGTAATAAATTAAATGTTTTCGATTGGTTATCAAATATGGAGTTGCCTAGTGGGCAAGAACCATTTGACGGTGTTGAAGTACGGTTTAAGAATACGCGAAAAGAATTTTATAGACGCCCTAAAGATTTACAGATTAACATTGGTGATGTCATTGCCGTAGAGGCAAAATCAGGTTATGATATTGGTGTAGTTTCACTCACTGGAGAACTTGTAAAAGTGCAAATGCGCAAAAAACACACTGATCCTTATAGCCAAATTCCTAAAATATACCGAAAAGCTTCACAAAGTGATATAGACACCTGGCAAGAAGCCCGCAAAAAAGAAGATCCTTTTAAGCTTAAAGCACGCCAAATTGCGATGGGTTTAAACCTCAAAATGAAAATCAGTGATGTCGAATTTCAAGGCGACAACACCAAAGCCGTCTTTTATTACACTGCCGATAATCGCGTTGACTTTAGACAACTCATCAAAGAATTTGCACGTGAATTTAGAACGCGTATTGAAATGCGTCAAATTGGCCTACGTCAAGAAGCTGCTCGCCTAGGAGGTATAGGTTCATGTGGACGTGAACTCTGTTGCTCAACATGGCTAACCGACTTTAGAAGCGTTTCAACTCGTGCCGCTCGTTATCAACAACTCTCTTTAAATCCACAAAAACTAGCTGGTCAGTGTGGAAAATTAAAATGTTGTTTAAATTATGAACTCGATTCATACCTCGACGCCTTAAAAGATTTTCCTAAAAAAGAAATTAAACTCGAAACCCAAAAAGGAAAAGCCGTTTGTCAAAAAATCGATATTTTTAAAGGGATTCTGTGGTATGCCTATGAAGGTGATTGGATGAATTGGCATCAATTGAACACCAAACAGGCTAAACATATTATCGAGTCTGCCAAAAATGGCAAAATTGTTGCTAGCATTGAAGAGTATTCTTCTGAATTAGAATGTATTGAAGAACAGAAAAAAGATTTTAACAATGTTGTAGGTCAAGACAGTCTTACACGATTTGATAAACCTAAACGAAAGAAAAACAACAATCGTCGTCGCAGAAATAAAAGACGCAAACAATCACCAAATAAATGATGAAATCTTCCGTTTTCTTAGCATTGATAGCCTTGTTATCCCTGAGCAGTTGTGACAAAAACAGGGTTTACGATCAGTATAAAAGTTTGCCTAACCAGTGGAATCGCGACTCGACTTTAGTCTTTAAAGTCAATGAGCTTGACAGTACACAAACCTATAACTTGTTTATCAATATTAGGAATACAGATGATTATCAATTCAGTAATATTTTTTTGATTACTGACATGATTTTTCCACAAGGAAAAGTCATCCAAGATACTTTAGAATACACCATGGCGGCTCCAACAGGACAATGGCTAGGCGAAGGCACAGGCGAAGTTAAACTCTCCAAACTGTGGTATAAAGAACAGGTTCAATTTAAAGAACAAGGCTCCTACACCTTTAAAATACGCCAAGCCATGAGACAAAATGGCAAAACCGAAGGCATTAAACAGCTAAAAGGCATTACAGAAGTTGGTCTTCGCATTGAAAAAACTAATCTAACCAATTCAACAGGTCGTGAGTAAAGCAAAACAAGATACCAAAGGGAAAGACAAAAAACAAATTAAAAAGGGCATTTCTAAACGCAAATGGGTACTGCTCTTTTGGGCGGTATATGCACTTGGTTTACTCTTTGCTGTACTCATTTTTTGCTGTGCTAGCTGGGGTGTTTTTGGCGCTATGCCTTCCTTTGAACAACTCGAAAATCCAGAAACAGATCTAGCTACTGAAGTCTATTCATTAGATGGAGAAGTTATTGGTAAATACTATATAGAGAACCGTTCTCCCGTACGCTATGAGCAGCTTTCTGAAAACCTTGTCAACGCTTTAGTAGCCACTGAAGACGTCCGTTATTTTGACCACTCTGGAATCGACCCTTGGGGGACCCTCAGAGCTGTTGTTTACCTCGGAACCGAAGGTGGAGCCAGTACTATCACTCAACAATTAGCCAAACAGCTTTTTCACGGTGAAGGTTCTACAAATACCTTTAAACGCATCATTCAAAAAATTAAAGAGTGGGTGATCGCAGTTCGTCTAGAACGCAATTATACTAAACAAGAAATCATAGCCATGTATTACAACATCTATGATTTTACCAATAATGCTGATGGTATTCGCTCTGCAGCCCACATTTATTTTGGAAAATCTCCTGATAAATTAGACATCAATGAATCGGCTATACTGGCCGGTATGTTTAAAAACTCAGCCCTATACAACCCTTTGCGCAATCCTGTAGGCGTCACGAATCGCCGTAATGTTGTCTTACATCTCATGGCTAAAGCAGGTTATATTTCGCAAGAACAAAAAGATTCTATTCAACAATCTCCACTTGAAATAGACTATCACCCACAAAGCCATCAATCAGGCATTGCGACTTATTTTAGAAGCTACTTACGTGGTTTCTTAAAACAGTGGGCTAAAGAAAACCCTAAACCTGACGGCTCATCGTACAACATTTATCGCGACGGATTGCAAGTTTACACCACCATTGATTCACGCATGCAAAAGCATGCTGAAGAAGCGGTTTCTGCCCATATGGCTAACTTACAACGCGCCTTTAACAAACAAAACAAAAACAACAGCACCAGTCCTTTTCGCGGCATAACACAAGCGCAAATTGACGGTATTATGACGCGTGCTGTACACAATAGTCACCGTTATAAACGCATGAAATATCTAGGTATTGCTGAAGATTCTATTATGGCTTCTTTTGATAAGAAACGTAAAATGCGTGTTTTTGCTTGGAATAAAGATCGCCATATAGACACTGTCATGACGCCAATGGATTCTATTCGTTATTACAAATCTTTCTTAAACGTAGGCATGATGTCTATGAACCCCCAAACCGGCGCCGTAAAAGCTTGGGTTGGCGGAATCGATTACAAATATTTTAAATACGATCACGTCAAACAAGGAAGACGTCAAGTGGGCTCTACATTTAAACCTTATGTATATGCCACTGCCATTGATCAGTTACACTATTCACCTTGTAAAAAATTCCCAAACAGTCCATTTACCATTCCTAAAGGACGCTACGGCTTGCTTGAAGATTGGTCGCCAAGCAATGCAGGTGGCGAATACGGCGGCATGGTGACTATCAAAGAAGCCTTAGCTCGCTCTTTAAACACTATTACCGCTCGCCTTATTGACAAAACAGGCCCTCAACCCGTCATTGATTTGTTAGGTGATCTAGGTGTTGATACCACCAATATCCCCGCAGCTCCGGCCATAGCCTTGGGTACGGTTGACATGAGTGTTTATGAAATGGTTTCTGCCTACAGCACCTTTGCCAATAAAGGGGTTTATATCAAGCCCATCATGGTAAAACGCATCACCGATAAAAACGGAACCGTTCTCTTTCAAAATCACGCACAAACTCGTGACGTCATGAATGCTCAAAGTGCTTATGTCACTATTAAACTTATGGAGGGCGTTACCCAACACGGTACTGGTGTCCGCCTACGCACTAACAGTAAATGGCTTAAAAACAATACGTATTACAAAGATGTAGTAACAGGTTACCCTTATGCCTTTACCAATCCAATTGCCGGTAAAACAGGAACCACTCAAAACCAAAGTGATGGTTGGTTTATGGGGGTTGTCCCTAACCTATGTACAGGCGTATGGGTAGGTGGTACTAATCGTTCAGTACACTTTAGAGGCATTCGTTACGGTCAAGGTGCTACAATGGCTTTACCTATTTGGGGACTTTACATGAAAAAACTCTATGCAGATAAAGAGCTTAACATTTCGAAAGAAGATTTTGAGGTTCCTGAAAATTTAAGCATCCAGGTGGACTGTGATGACGCCAATGCTTCAGAAGACTCAACAGAAACCCCTAAAGATACAGAAGAAGACAATCTTTTGGAACACATACGCTTAAATTAAGAATTTTAGCCTCTGTAATTTGGGAATAATTTTATATTTTTAAAGAAAATATAAAATTATGATCAACAAAACGGTTGCCAATGTCCAGGAAGCCCTCAAAGACGTGCAAGATGGGATGACCCTCATGCTCGGCGGGTTTGGACTTTGCGGAATTCCTGAAAATAGTATTGCTGAGCTCGTGCGACGCAATGTCACTAATCTCACCTGCATTTCTAACAATGCAGGTGTTGATGATTTTGGCCTTGGCTTACTCCTTAAAAAAAGACAAATTAAAAAAATGATCGCCTCTTATGTAGGTGAAAATGCAGAATTTGAACGACAAATGCTCAGCGGAGAAATGGAAGTTGAACTCACTCCTCAAGGTACTTTAGCCGCCAAATGTCAAGCCGCTCAACAAGGCTTCCCTGCCATCTTCACGCCTGCGGGCTATGGCACTGAAGCTGCACTCAATAAAGAAACGCGTGAGTTTGACGGAAAAATGTATGTCATGGAGCGCGCCTTTAAAGCCGATTTTGCCTTTGTTAAAGCTTGGAAAGGCGACACCGCCGGAAACCTAGTCTTTAACGGCACTGCTCGCAATTTTAACCCTTGTATGTGCGGATCAGCAAAAATTACCGTAGTTGAAGTTGAAGAACTCGTTAAGCCAGGTGAATTGGATCCTAACCATATCCACATTCCCGGAATTTTTGTGCAACGTATTTTTCAAGGCAAATCCTTTGAAAAACGCATTGAACAGCTCACTGTAAGAGAGGCCTAAACTACAGGCTTATTCACAACCAACAAACACAAAAACATGCTAGATAAAAATGGAATTGCACAACGTATAGCCCAAGAAGTTAAAGATGGCTATTACGTTAATTTAGGAATCGGAATACCTACCCTTGTAGCTAATTATGTTCGTGATGACATAGAAGTTGAATTTCAAAGTGAAAATGGAATTTTAGGGATGGGGCCTTTCCCCATTAAAGGGCAAGAAAACCCCGACCTCATCAACGCCGGAAAACAAACCATCACGGCCCTACCAGGAGCTAGCTTCTTTGATTCGGCAACCAGCTTTGGGATGATTAGAGGGCAACATGTTGACTTAACCATACTGGGCGCCATGGAAGTAGCTGAAAATGGAGACATTGCCAGCTGGAAAATCCCCGGCAAAATGGTTAAAGGCATGGGAGGCGCCATGGATTTAGTAGGCTCAGCCAAAAATATTATCGTCGCCATGCGCCACAAAAGTAAACACGGCAGTTCAAAATTACTCAAAGCCTGCTCTTTACCACTTACAGGCGTACAATGTGTGCGCACCATAGTGACTGACATGGCTGTACTGCAAGTCACCGATAAAGGCTTCAAGCTCCTTGAGCGTGCTCCGGGAGTTAGCGTTGAAGATATTAAAGCTGCTACCGAAGGTACACTTATCATTGAAGGTGATATCCCCGAAATGAAACTCTAACTAGTTAACAATCGCGAGAAATTCACCTTCTCGCGATTACTTAGTTTACTCTTATTCACTCAAGTTTCAGAGTTATTCTACCTCAATCTTTATTGTTGAACTACTTCGTAGTTCTGTAAAGCACGGTAATCTCAGTGCCCTGAGTTACACTCGGGGTTAATCATATTTCAACCATTACAGGGTTGGTTATAACTATAAACAGAAGTATGCTTTTATCGTATGGACAAATTATATAGTCCAAATTCGACAGCAGTCTCATTGTACTATTAATTTGTTACCCACGGCATTATACCTACAAAAAATATTATAAATCGGACTAAAAAATAATTCTAATTGGTATAATATAGACCAGCTTCAGCTTTTGGCTTTGCTGATTGTAAACATATGGCATGACCAATTAAAGGAATCAAGTCTTTAGTCTATAAAAATTTTCATTTTCGTATAAAAAGGCGAAGGCCTTTAATATGATTAACCCTGTACAAACGAAGTGCAGTACGGGGCAAGGTAACGCCTACCTCTGCTGAACCCGAAGAGGGTTCAACATCAAAGGGAGTATACATACAAGTTATTATTAATTATAACTAGCAGTATACATCTAATTATCAAACAAATAAAAACGTATAGTATCACAAATACATATTTCCCTAATTTCTCATTTATTACCTTCTCCGAAACTTGAGTTATTTAAAACCAAAAACCCAGACTGACAAAAAACAACCCTGATCCGCGTTCAGGCGAGTAAGAATAATGAATCTCTAAAGGGCCTACCAGCGACTCAATACCATAACCAATTGCCATTCCTGTATAATCTGGCAGACTAAACACCTCTCCCCCTTCATATAAATCATCACCTATATTGGCTATGTTATAAGTTGCTAATATGTGATGCCGCGGAATAGGCTGATAATCCAGTTGAATCAATCCTTTTATATAGCTATTTCCTGATTCAGCTAAAAAATCATAACCCAAAAAAGACTGAATATTATTCACAAAATCATTGCCGTAACCTCCTAAATAAAAATTTAGACTCTTTGTTGGTGGATGGCCTATATGCGTGCCTGTTTCAGACTGCAAGCGCACAGCAAAATTTTTAAATGGCGTAAAGGCATAGCCAATTTTTCCCTTTATGACAGAAAACCGCTCAAAATCTAAGGCCGGGCCTATCCCAAATAAATAAAAATGTAAATCGCCTCTAAAATAAAATCCGTGATTGGGGAAGTGATGATTATCATAGCTATCGTATTCTAAATATCCATAAGGACCAAATCGGCTTCCTTCTTCTAAAATTGTAAATGGTACATTTTGTTGATCACCAGACATAGAGGGCACCAAAATAGTTTCCGTTTCTAATTTAGTATACTTGTGCTCAAAACCTGCCCCAAAGCGCACAGCATTAGCAAAAAAGGTTTCGACATAAAACTGATTTGTCAAATCCATATAATGCAATTGTATCTTATTGACATTAAAATTTTCGCCTGGTATTTGATCGGCTATAAAATCAAAAGACACATCTTTTTCAAATTGGTTTAAACTACTTTTTAAGCCAACACTCCAGTAATTCCCTTTGTCAATAAAATAGTTAAATTTATACCTGAAATTATCACCTACAATAAAATCTAACGAAATAATATCATTATCGAACAGCAATTGCTTACGTGTCACATTAACCAAAGCTGCACTCTTATACAACTCATCGTAGTGCAAACTGAGTCGCAAACTGGTTTTGCGATTGTTTTCCTTTAACTGCAACAGCAACTTATTACTCCCATCGTCTTGTGGAAATAGACTGTAGTCAATGCGTTCAAAATTTTCTGTAGCTACTAGATTGTCTAAACCTTGATTAAATTGCTTATAACTAATTTCTTCATCTATAGGAATGTGCAGTCTTCCACGAATAAAACTACGCGGATAATTGTAATTGCCCCTCAGCTGGATTTGAGCAATTGTAATAGAATCTTGAACTTGCAAATGTGGTCTAATTTGAGTTTTATCTTGTAATTCTGCAATTGAATCAAATGTCGATTCATATTGTTTTGCAGCAGTTACTCCTGATTCTATAATAGCTTCTCCTTTATCAAAAGACAAAATTGTAAAGCTTGTAATATCAGGCTTAATGTACAAATCTGTCAAGGTTTTTTTGTACTTCACCGCCTTAATCCGCTCAAAATTGCTCATTTGATTTAAAATGTCCAGCGCCGATTTTAACTGCTCGCGCGTCATCAAGCTATCTTGAACATCTACCCCAATGATATAATCAACTCCGCGTTTGCGCATTTCTTCTACAGGGTAATTATTGACAATCCCGCCATCACTGAGCAGTTGCCCGTCAATTTCAACTGGGGTAAATAGCGATGGAATTGCACTACTAGCTAGCACAGATTTTGCTAGAGAGCCTTTATTTAATACCACAGCTTCGCCGGTTTCAATATTGGTTCCTACACAAAAAAATGGAATGGGTAGTTTAGAAAAATCATGTACATGACGCACCGGATAAAACAACTGCGACAACAGGTTATAAATATTCTGTCCTTTAGAAAGTCCTGATGGAAAAGAAACTTTAAAGTGATCAAATGGCAAGCTCAACACATAGCGATTAGCGCCTTCCTTTTGATAAAAGGATTTGACATTGCGCGGCAATTGATCTTGAATTAACTGTATAAAATCGGCTGTTCTAAAAATAGAATCCAATTGATCAGCAGTATAACCCGCCGCGTATAATGAGCCGACAATAGAGCCCATGCTGGTACCACCAATATAATCAATCTGCACGCCTGCCTTTTCAATTTCTTTGAGTACGCCTATGTGTGCTAAGCCTTTAGCGCCACCTCCGCTGAGCACCAACCCAACTTTAAAATCATCATCTGAAGTCTGCTGTGCAAAGAGCGTTAAACTGCAAAATGCTGCTAAAAAAGAAAAAATATACCTCATAACCCTGGTTTTAAAAGCCTGGTTGCCCTAATAAACAGCTAATTTAAAGCTTTTTAAAAAGATAGAACCGAGGATAAACTGTTTTTATACGAAATGGGGAAATCTTGTGATAGACCGTGCCGTTTTAAAAAGAAATTCCACATCTCATAAACCACTCATTACATGCAATCTAATTGCATATTTACACCTCATCATTTTCACACGATGAGGAGTTGTTTTGACTTTGAAAATATGCAAATACCAATTTTGCCTTAGCGTGCCCTATCACCTCAGCGAGTTCGCTTTCTGAAAGTTGAGCAATTTTAGAAATTGAGCGAAACCGTTTGAGTAATTCAACGGCTGTTTTTTCACCTATACCTTTGATGGACTGCAATTCGGTATCGATGGCGCTTTTACTGCGTTTGTTACGGTGAAAGGTAATCCCAAAGCGGTGTGCTTCATCACGTGCGCGCTGAATAACTTTTAAAGTTTCTGATTTTTTGTCGAGATAAAGTGGAAACTCATCACCCGGATAAAACAATTCTTCTAAGCGTTTTGCGATGCCTAGTATTGGCACCTTCCCGCGTAAATCAAGGCGCTCTAAAGCCATCAAAGCCGAACCTAATTGACCTTTGCCGCCGTCAATCACAATCAAATTTGGCAAGGGCTGACCTTCGTTTAGCAAACGGCTATAACGTCTATATACCACTTCTTCCATTGACGCAAAATCATTTGGTCCTTCGACAGTTTTAATATTAAATCGGCGGTAATCTTTTTTGCTAGGTTTTCCATTTTTAAACACCACACACGCCGCCACCGGATTTGTACCTTGAATATTGGAGTTGTCAAAACACTCAATATGCCGTGGTTCTTCGGGCAAGCGCAAATCTACTTTCATCTGCGCCATCAAGCGGTTTGTATGCCGATCTGGGTCGACAAATTTCATTTGCTTAAAGCGATCTTGCCTAAAGTATTTTGCGTTGCGCTCACTCAAGTCTACAATAGCTTTTTTATCGCCAATTTTAGGTACAGTAACTTTAACTTCTTCGCCTACATTTACTGCAAAAGGCACATAGATTTCGGGGGAATTCTGTTCAAAGCGCTGTCTGATTTCGGTAATTCCCAATTCGAGCAACTCGCGATCCGTTTCGTCTAGTTTTTTCTTCATTTCAATGGTGTGCGACCGAATGATAGCGCCATGTGAAATTTGCAAAAAGTTGACATACGCATAAGACTCATCACTGACAATGGCATAAACATCAACATTGTTAATCTTGGGATTGACCACTGTTGACCGAGCTTGATATTTTTCGAGAAGTTCGATTTTATCTTTGATTTCTTGAGCTTTTTCAAACTCTAAATCTGCCGCATAAGCGAGCATTTTTTCTTTAAAATGAGCCAGAGAGATTTTAAAATCACCTTTAATAATCTGTCGAATCTTTTCAATATTTGCCATATAACCCGCTTCGGTTTTCCATTGGTCAGAATGCTGAAAAGCAGGTCTAATTTGATAGCCTACACGATTTTTATAGGTCCCATCTTCAATATCCTCTTCCCAGGTTTTGAGATTGCCTTGACGCAAAGGAAACAGCTCGTGAATCAAATCGAGAATAACGCGCACCGTACGCACACTAGGATAAGGACCGTAATATTCACTGCCGTCTTTAATGACCTGACGGGTCAAAAATACACGTGGAAATTTTTCATTTTTAATGCACAACCAAGGATAAGTTTTATCGTCCTTAAGCATCACATTAAACCGCGGTTTATATTTTTTAATCAGATTGTTCTCCAACAACAAGGCGTCAGTTTCGGTATTGACGACAATGTGCTGGATTTCTACAATTTTTTTGACCAATAAAGCAATGCGATGGCTATCGTGTGTTTTATGAAAATAGGAAGACACACGGCGTTTGAGATTCTTAGCCTTACCTACGTAAAGAATTTTTCCGTTTTTATCAAAATACTGATAAACTCCGGGACCTGTAGGCAGCGTTTTAAGTTGTATGTCAATAGAAGGGATGCTCATTACCGCAAAGGTACAGCATCAAAAGTTGCAAAAAAAGTACCTTTGACTAAAAGCCGTTAGCTATTCTACAAATTTATAGCCTACGCCACGGATAGTTTCAAAGCGATGATCGCCAAATTTTTCGCGTAGTTTTCTTATGTGTACGTCAATGGTTCTATCGCCAACAATAACTTCATTTCCCCAAATGGTATCCATAATCACCTCACGCGTAAACACCTTATCTGGTTTTGAGGCCAGTAAAGCCATCAATTTAAATTCTTTACGCGGCAAGTTAAATTCTTCATCACCTTTGTACACACGGTGTTCTTCACTATTAATTATTAAATCTTTGAGTTTAATAACTTCTTGTTCAGCGTCTGAGGCATGCAAGCGACGCAAGAGCGATTTTACCTTACTCACCAACACTTTAGGGCGTACAGGCTTAGTGATATAATCATCTGCTCCGGCTCCTAATCCGGCCACTTGAGAATAATCTTCGCCTCGAGCCGTCAAAAAGCTGATTAAGGTTTTGTCTAATTCGCTCATTTGCCTTAGGCGTTCGCAGGTTTCTATGCCATCCATTTTAGGCATCATGACATCGAGAATAATTAATTGAGGTTTTCGTCGCGAAGCTATTTTAAGGGCTTCTTCACCATTTTCAGCCGTTAACACTTGAAAACCTTCTCGCGATAAATTAAAGCCTATAATCTCTAATATATCTGGTTCATCATCAACAAGCAAAATTGTTATTTCTTCGTTTTTCATTTGAATATCAATACTTTAATTAACTCTTAAGGCAAAGTGCATCTGCGTTAACAAAGATAAAACGAAACCTGATAGCCTCAGGTTAAGAAAGTATTATCAATTCAATTTTAAAGCTAACCTTAGCGTGATGTTAGGTAATGTTAAGCTAACATAAAACTAGTATAGTCTTAGTTTATTTGCGGCAAACAAAACAAAAACACCATGAGAATTATTTTAAGTTTAATTTTCGCATTCAGCAGCTTAATCTGCTCAGCCCAAGGACCTCAGCCTTTGCCAGCAGATCAAACGAGCTCAATTACAGGAACGATTACCGAAGCAAACACTAAGACGACGCTTCCCTTTGCTTACGTTACGCTTGCCGGCACCACCAAAGGAGCTACAACAAATATGGACGGTCAGTACACCATCACTAATGTTGAACCTGGCACCTACACCTTGCATTTTAGTTTTATGGGCTATGAAACTAAAGTTATCCCTAATGTCAAGGTCAGTGCTGCAAAACCCACTAAGGTTAACGCCAGCTTAATCAAAAGCAGTGCTACTTTAGATGAAATTGTCATTGAAGTCAGCACCAGTCGCGCGCAAGTTGAAGCCCTTTTAATGGATCAAAAAGAATCAAAAGTCATGGTTGAAGCCATCGGCGCTCAAGAATTTGCTAAAAAAGGCGTGAGCAATGTAGCTGAAGGAGTGACTAAAATCACTGGCGTCACCCAACAAAAGTCTAAAGGAATCGTTGTGCGCGGTTTAGGCGAACGCTACAATTATCTGACCGTTAATGGACTTCCTATAATCACTGGCGATCCCGATAAAAAAATCATTCCGCTCAAAAATTTTTCAACGGACATGGTGCGCAACATCAATGTGTACAAAACTTTTCAACCAGACCTGTCAGGTGACTTTGCCGGAGCCAGCTTTGATATCGTCACTAAAGATATTCCTTATAAACCCACCACTACCATAAAAGTGGGGGTAGGCGCTAACTCTCAAACAACTTTCAAAGATTTTAAAATTGACAACGAAAGTAGCTCTGAATTTTTTGGCATCGCTGGCAGTAAACGTGATTTACCAAGTGTCTATGGCAAAAACCTAGTCAAATTAGGTTACCAATCAACCCCTGATGCTTCTAAGCATTTATTCAAAACCGGATTTAATGTAGATGAACAACAAGCGCCGGTGTCAACCAGTCTTGAAATTACGCATGGTAATACCGAAAAGCTCAAAAATGGAAATTCTTTGGGCTATTACATCGGATTTAGCTTTGAAAACAGCTATCACACAACGCCTGATGCTGTGTTGCGCAGCTTAAATACGCAAGGTGGCTATAACGCCAACTACAAAGATGTACAAGACTATGAGTTGACTACTAAAAAGTCGGCTTTATTAGCCTTGAATTACAAAAAACAACAAGCATTTGAATTGAAATTCAACAATATTTTCATTCAAACCACTTCAAATTTTACGCGTGAACAATACGGTTACAACTCTGAAGCTAACGATGATTTCTTCTCTCGCTTAAGTCGTTATCGCGATATTACTATTAACCAATCTCAACTTTTAGGACAGTGGAATCTCACCGAAGACAAACGTCATCAGCTCGATTTTGGAGCCTCTTATGGCTTTGGGTTTTACGGCGAACCTGACCGAAAAATGCTCTACACCGAAGGCCGTGGTGAAGATGCAGACTTATTTATTGCCAACTCAAGTGAACCAAATCGCTCTTTTGTAGACTTAGATATTGACAATATCAATGTCATGGCAAACTACCAATGGGGATTAGGGGAAGCTGTAGGTTATAACGAAGATGAATATAACAGTCACCTCAAATTTGGTATAGAAGCTAATCAGCTTAACTACGATTTCTTTAACCGTGTGGTGCGCTTAAATGTAGACCCTACAAAATATCCTTCTAACATTAACACCATCAATGAGATTCCTATTAACACCGCAAATCCCGATGCCTTTTTAAATCAAGGCTTTGACCAAGGCTGGCTCAACTATCAAGATGGGAGTGACGCGAGTAAATTTTCAAAAATTGACGAAACCTCGGCAGCCGCTTATTTGTCATATGACTTTAAAGTCAATCAATGGGAAGTGGTGCTCGGCGTACGTGGTGAATACTTTAAGCGTCTTATCAAATACCGCAAACCAACTACCAGTATTTATGCAGATTTCTTAGAAGTTGAAAATGACAAGAAATTTAGAGTTATGCCATCGTTAAACGTCAAATATGCCCTAAACGAAACCAGTAACTTGCGCTTGGCGGCTTCAATGACCAGCACCAGACCGAGAGTACGCGAAATCTTACCGATTCGCTATTTGGTAGGGCCATTTGACCTCATCACCGGAAATCCGGAATTAGAAAACTCAACCAACTACAACTTTGATTTAAAATACGAACTGTTTCCTGAAGCAGGCGGTGTTTTCTCTATCACCGGTTTTGGAAAATATATTGATGCGCCTATTGAAACTGTAATCACTCCGGTAGCAGGCGGGTCGTCAATTGGGTTTGCCAACACTGAAAAAGCCGTGATTTACGGAACCGAAGTTTCTTACCAAACCAGCTTTGCTCAACTGTTTAATCAAGAAACTTTAGAAGATTTAAAACTCGGCATCAATGCCACCGTCATGCACTCTGAAGTGACCCTTGACAAAACTAAAAGTGACCAACGCTTCTTGACTAATGCTTCACGTAAATTACAAGGTGCTCCACCATTCATCATCAATGCCGATTTGAGTTATACCACTGATTTAAGCGAAAACTGGAACAGCACCTTCACTACAACTTACAACGTTTTTGGTGAACGCATCTACGCTGTTGGCGGCTCAAACCTAGACGACATCTATGAACAGCCTTTTAACAGCTTAAATTTTATCTGGAAGAATAAAATAGGTGATTTTTCAGTCGATTTAAAAGTAGAAAATATTCTCAACGACAGTTTTGAATTACAACAAACCCCTACTGGAGTTTCCAATGCTAAACCGATTAATTTGTCCGCTTACAAATACGGCATAGATTTCTCTTTATCAGTAGGATATACCTTTTAAAACAAGAGTAATAAACCCTTAATCTTTAGCTAACATTAACGCGCTAAACATCGCTTACATTTGTTTCGCAATACAATCAATTATAACACTAACACGATGAAATTAAAAACACTCAGTTTACTCGCTCTTACCGGTTTATTCACTATTGCTTGTAGTGATGATGACAATTCAACCACTCCTCAACCACAACCTGGAGAGGCCAATGTTTTAACCGGTCAAATTCTCGAAAACAAAACCCTAGATGCCGCTATCACGTATAACCTAGTCGGTTCAGTAGTAGTTGAAAATGGTGCTACCTTAACCATTCCTGCCGGCACAAAAATTATAGCCGACAAAACAGATGGTCTCGATGCCTTAATCATCAACCAAGGCGCTAAAATTGAAGCTGTAGGAACCGCTGAAAGTCCTATTGTCTTCACTGAAAAATCTGAAGAAATCGGCTCTTGGGGAGGGGTTGTTATCTTAGGAAAAGCTCCTATCAACATTCCTGGTGGCACTTCTTCGCCTGAATTTGACGGCAACCTTACTTATGGCGGACAAGATGCCGCTGACAACTCAGGCACATTATCGTATATCAGAGTTGAATATGCCGGTGCCGGTATCATCGAGGGTTCTGTGGAGTACAATGGCTTCGGTTTTTATGCTGTAGGTTCTGGCACTACCGTCAACAACCTTGAAACCTTTAAAGGTTCAGATGACGGGTTTGAATTTTTCGGCGGAACTGTGGTTGCAGACAACTTGATCTCTGTAGGTGATGAAGACGATTCATTTGACTGGACTGAAGGCTGGACAGGTGGCGGCACTAACTGGATCGCTATCAAAGAAGGTATAGCTGATAAAGGTATTGAAGCTGACAACAATGAAAACGACAACACCTTACAACCGATGTCAAACCCAACTATCAACAACCTCACTTTAGTAGGCATTGGCATTGAAGATGGCATGCGCTTACGCCGCGGTACAGCTGGTCAATTCAGCAATGTACTCATCAAAAACTTTGAAAATGGCATTCAGGTGCAAGACGATCAAACCATTACCAACATCACTGAAGATAAACTTGTAGTAACCGGAAAACTCAGCAGTGTTTCAAACACGATTATCGGTCAAGATTCACAAGAAAACGCGGTAGATGTTTCAGCCGGACTTAACGTTAATGAAGCAGCTACCGGCGCTGACGACAGCTTTGCCCAAGGCTGGTCTAACTATGCCTTAGGCGGTTATGCTCAATAATAAAATTTGATTTTGGATTAGCAAGGGGTTAGCAAAAAGATTAACCTATCACCAAAGCCCAATCAGAAATGATTGGGCTTTGTTTTGTGTAATCTTCAATATTCCTCTTTAAATAAAAACGATTGAGCAGCACTAGCGTTTAATCAACTTCCCGGTTTTAACCACTTTTCCTGCTCTCGACAAGCTATAAAGATACAAACCCGACTCTAAGGCAGTAAGGCTTATGGCCCTTTTTTCAGGCACTAAGCTGATCTGTTTTACACGCTTTCCGGTCAGGGTATAAAGGCTAAACTCAACCGCTGTAGTTAAACCTTCTACGTAAACCCTATCTGTAGCCGGGTTTGGATAGAGTTGTACGGCAGATTTTTCAAAGCCTTCCGTCCCCAACACACATTGTGGGATATCATTAGTAAAACTATAAGTGATTGACCCATGATTAATCTCCCACTCTGAATAAGGATAGCCTCCATTTTGCGCGGTCTGGGGGTCATCAACTTTGATACAAACATGTGGATAAGGCTGCGACATGGGACCGCTAAACCCAATATCAAGAAACATGTCTGCATTATTATTTCCGTTATTTAAATTTATGGTGCCACCCCCTCCAAGTGGAGCAAACACCACCTTTGAAATCAGCGGATTGTGACTTAAATCCAATTCAAGAACTCCATTGGGATTCCAATCCGTACCTACTGCTATAATAACAGTTTCTAAAAGCGGGTTATTTGAGAAATCTATAGGATTTTGAATCCAATTGGCAGGGCAAGATAAATAGGTCAACTCTGTTAAGGCGCTAATATCTAAACTGTCAAGCGAATGATGCCATAAGGATAAAGAATCTAAATGAATAAAGGCCTCCAAACCCGTTAAATCCGTAATAATAGCAAAAGGACTATAATCATCAGCGGTCATATCTAGTGTAGTAACGCTCTCAGCATCGCTGGTTAATATATAGCCATTTACAACACCGTCGGAATCAATGCCTTGATTAACCAGTATTTGCTCAAAACTGGTATCCGGAATAGCGGTAATTTCTTGGGCACTCAGCCCTAAGCTAAGCATCAAAAAGCTGAGTAGTAGTAGTAGTAGTGATTTCATAATAATTGGGATTAATTTTTTAGGATTTGTTGAGAGTCTTTTATAATGCCATCTACAACGAGAGATACGAAGTATAAGCCTTGCGGGAAAAATTCTCTTTCCTAAAAAATAAAGCGCATATCAAAAACTGAGTATTACTCAAAAATGCTGAAGCCAGTACTTTTCTGTAAAAATAGTGCACTCTCAGAGGTAAATTCTCGGATGTGCGGTCTTGGAGGTTGGTGTAATTTTGCTGCATATTTTATTATTTTTAGAGGTTATAGAGGGTTAATTTAAATAAAAATTAACTCATAAGCCATTTTTTTTGTTTAAAATATTAAAATTATTAACACTTTTACTTAATTACTTTAAACTTATTAAGGTGACTTCTGTGTTTATACTTTTAGTAAAATTCTACCCTAGCACCCCGAGGGCAATCTGCAGACATTGAAAAATAAAGTACCTTTGTCAATCATGAGTCAACGCAAAATCATACATGTTGATATGGATGCGTTTTACGCTTCTGTTGAGCAACGCGATCGTCCTGAATTGCGCGGCTTACCCATTGCTGTTGGTGGTGAAGAGAAGCGCAGTGTGATTGCTACGGCCAGCTATGAAGCGCGCAAATTTGGTATCGGTAGTGCTATGAGTAGTATGGTTGCCAAGCGCCGCTGTCCACAACTTATTTTTGTGCCGGCAGACTTTGAAAAATACCGCAAGATTTCGCAACAAATCCGCAAGATTTTTTTTGATTACACCGATTTAGTAGAGCCACTCTCGCTCGATGAAGCTTACCTCGATGTCACGCAAAACAAAAAAGGACATCCCAGTGCTTCTATGCTTGCGCAAGAAATTAGGCAGCGTATTTTTGAAACCACAGGTTTACACGCCTCAGCCGGTATTTCAATTAACAAGTTTCTAGCCAAAATTGCCAGTGATATCAACAAGCCTAACGGACAGAAAACAATTCCGCCTGAAGAGGTAGAAGCCTTTTTAGAACAATTAGAAATTCGGAAATTTTACGGCATAGGCAAGGTCACCACACAAAAGATGTATCAACTTGGCATTTTTACCGGCGCCGACTTAAAAACCAAATCACTCGATTTCCTCAAGACACATTTTGGAAAATCAGGGGCGCATTATTACCATATTGTTCGCGGAGTTGACTTATCACCAGTCCGACCAGAACGCACCCCAAAATCACTCAGTGCCGAGCACACTTTTATAGAAAATATTTCTTCGGAAGTGTTTTTAGAAAAGCACCTTTCAGGCATTGCCGAATCCGTTGAGCGCCGTTTAGCTAAAAACCACCTTGCCGGCAAAACGGTAACTTTAAAATTAAAATACAGTGATTTTCGCATTCAAACGCGTAGCAAAACTTTGCCATATTACATCGCTTCAAAAGATTTAATTGCCGAGACGGCACGTGAGCTCCTCTATCAAGACCACATGCTCAACTCTGTGCGCCTACTCGGGATTGCCGTTTCTAACTTTAACTTGCCTCAAAAGGAGGTTAAAGTCGTTAAAGAACCTGTTTATGTGCAATTAAAGTTCGATTTTTGACGCTTTATTTCTACTTTTATCAAAAGCTTATAAATCATTCTTATATGTCTACGATTACCGTTCATGACAAAACCTTCGTTCCTTATATTGACGAAGACGAAATGCAAGCACTTGTCAAAGCTACAGCCTTAAAGATTTATGAAGATTACAAAGATGAGACACCTATTTTTATTGGCGTCCTCAACGGCGTATTTATGTTCTTTTCTGACTTGTTAAAATATTATCCCGGCAAGTGTGAAGTTGCTTTTTTGCAAATGAGCTCATATGAAGGCACACAATCAACCGGCGTAGTTAAAAAGAAAATGGACCTCAACAAATCAATTGCAAACCGCCCGGTAATTATTGTAGAAGATATTGTTGACACAGGGCGCACCATGCAAGCTTTAGTAAAGTATCTTGAAACTGAAAAGCAGCCCAAATCAATCCGTATTGCCAGCTTATTACTCAAGCCCGAAGTGTACAAGATGCCACTAAAAATTGATTATATAGGGCGTGAAATTCCCAACAAATTTGTAGTCGGTTATGGCTTAGATTACGATGAACTCGGCCGCAACCTCAGCGCTCTGTATCAAGTAGAAGAATAGTTTTCACAAAAACATGTTAATTACAAAATCTGCTTTCTTTAGGATTGTAAGGAAGCAGATTTTTACTGCGCAATGATTTTGTTACCTTAATCTATCAACTCTAACTCATTTAAAAGCGATAGCCTAAACCGATCTTTGCCCAGGAGGTTTTGTATTTATTATAATCAAACCCATACATCAAGGCTGGGGTCAATACCAACTTAGGGGTTAAATTATACTGTAGCAACAACTGCGCGTAAATGGTTCCATCTGAATTTTTACCGTATTGATAAGTCGGTGGATAACTATCAATATGATGCAATGACCAAAACCGTAAATTTAAGAATCCAGCCTCAAGTCCAAGTCTAAATTTATCTTCTTTAATCACGTCATAGCCCACACCTACCGAAAAAACACTGACTCTAAATTGATTATCTGCCAACCACTCTAAAAACTCAGCATCATCAGTCCACGCATAAATGCGTCCATATGCAATACGCGCATAGCCTCTATCTTTAAAAAGGTAGCGTGAATACGCAATTTCAAGTCCACCACCTCTAAAACTTCCTCCTCTTCCATCAGCAACAACAACACCACTAAACAGATTGGAATAGGATAAATCAATTCTATTTTTAGGCATTTCAATTACCTGAGATTCCTGAGCTTGCACCGTTAAGCTCAACCCTATAACCAAAAGAGTTAAAAAAAATTCAATACATTTCATATTAAAATTATTATGCTATAAAAAAGTGAATATAAACTTATTATTAACATAAAAATTAAAAAAGTGCTTTTCAGTAAAACTTTCTAAAAATAAGTTAGTCCGCAGAGATAAGTTCTGTAAACACAGGGGATAATCACAATAAACCCCACTAAATTTTCAGCTAGCAGGGTTTATGTTGAATTTACAAATTTTCAACTATTTTATACGGAAGTGACATTCAAAATGGACCAATCTTCCTGTTAAAATTACAAATCTCTGCGTTATAAATGCTCGTCATAGCTATGGCTATGCCTGTGCTTTTTGCCTTGACCTTTGAAATTTTAACGACAAAATATTTAGTCTATTTTAAAAATCATTTCCGTATCACTTCTTTTTTAAATCATTGAGAAAAGTTTTAAATTCGGCTGTATTATAGTTGCCCATGCCTACATGAGAGAAGACTATTTTGCCATTTGTATCAAGCACTAAGGTATTTGGAATGCCGCGTGCTTGAAACTCTTGCGGCACTGCAGAAAGGGGTTCTTGAATGGCAAAGTCAAATTTTTTATCTTCTAAAAACTGCTCAGCTTTAGCAAAGCTACGATCCATAGAAACCATTAAGAAAACGACATCCTTATCGGTTTTATAATCTTGATAAAGGGCGTTAATACTCGGCATTTCTGCCACACAAGGTGGGCACCATGTCGCCCAAAAATTGATAAACACCACTTTACCTTCAAGTTGCGCTACATTGAGCACATTGCCATCTTGGTCGCGCAATTTTAAAGGGTGTTTTTCATATTCGTCAGACACGGTTGACACTTGATCAACTTGTTCGATATCAGGTTGAAAAAAGCCTAATTTTAAAAAGCCACGTTGCACAAAGCCAAAGACTTCGGCTTTTAAATCGGTGGTAAATAATAAGGCGACAAAGAGTATTAAAAAGCCGTATTCAATATAAGTTTTGGCCTTTTTGGATTTTGATTTTTTCGGATTTTGTTGCATTTGATTACAGTATAAATATGAGAAATGAGAAGTTTAAAAACAGTGTTCAAACTTCTTTAATAAAGCGTCAAATTTAAACTGTCATTTTTAGGAGGCGGCAAGAACTGATCGAGCGTAATAGACACTAAAGTCAATCGCTTACTTACCGGGCGTTGAGTGGTTTTAAAATTGTGAATAGCTGCCCATTGAAAGTTGTCAATCACAAAATTTTGTTGGCAACTCACCGCAACTGTCACTACAGGTGATTGCGGTGCTTTTTCCCATTGCGCTTCACGTGTGCTGTTTTTTTGCTGCTGCTTTTTAAAACACAAAGGTTCTACAAGTTTTAGCACATCGCCCAAAACAGCCGCCTTGACCACAGGATTCTGCAGCGCTAACTGCACGCTAAAGAGCGTGAGTAAGATATAGGCGATATGTTTTCCGTTAAGCATTGTCACAAACTTAACAATTTTGAGTAATTCACCTAATTTAAAGGCCGTTTATTTTTAGTCAACTCGCTAATTTTCAATTTAAAAAGCAACGTAACAGATGAAATGAAGTTGACATTTAAATGGTCGTTTCGTCCTCTGGTGTCTATTTTTTTTGTATTTTATCGCACTATTAATTAGTTCTTCTATTATGGCAAATATTATAGTTACTACTGCAGATCTCAACCGCGAATACGACGTTATCGGACCGGTTTATTTTCAGGTGAGCAACAAAGGTTTCTTTACGAGCAAAATGAGTAAACTCATCAAAAAATACAAATTAAACTTAGCTAATAACACTGATCTTAACGCCTGGAATAAACAGTATGGAGCTTATGCCATGGATTCTGAAAGTCGATTAGACAAAGCCTTTTATATCGCGGTTAAAGAACTCGAGGCTCAAGCTGAAATGCTCGGTGCTGATGCTGTCATCGGCATGCATCAAGATGTAGATATGGACACCCCCGGATTTCAGTTTTTTTACTTACAAATGTACGGCACCGCTGTAAAGTTTAAATAGCAACTGCTCCACTTTAAGCCGACTCTAATCTACGTTCAGATTAAAGGGTCATTTTATTTTAATCCTTTATCTTTGTTGCTCATTAGTGATTAAAACGAGATGTTCTTAAAAGATTGTTAGCATCTGTTTTTCAACTGATTTAACTATTTACACCCGTTTTACGGCAATATTTTAAACAGAATAACGCTTATAGCACAGCAACAACAACCTAACACGCAAGAGTAACAAGGCTTGTGTTTAGCTTTTGAATAACCATCCTATGAAAAGACTAATTTTATCGCTTTTTGCAATCTGCTTGCTCAGTGGCAGTGCGTTGGCACAATACCAATCGTATCGCATCCAAAAAGATGAAACTTTAGAGAGTTTAGCTGAGAAATTTAAAGTCAGTAAAGCGGCGATTTTAAAATTAAATCCCGATTTAACGCGAGGGCGCATCACCAATAAAGTGATTATTATTCCACCGCATGAGGTGACTGAAAACACGCCTAATGACAATACTGTCCGCTTTAAAGAGTATAAAGTAAAGCCCAAGGAAACACTGTATAGCTTGTCAAAACGCAATCATATTTCGATTGAAGAGCTCAAAAAATACAATCCGTATTTATACAAAGAAGAATTGGGTGCCGGCGATCTGATTCGCATTCCCACTTTCAGCAATGGTTTTCCAGATTTCAACGCTTCAGTACAGACCTCTTCTTTCCGCAATTTGATTCATGTGGTGATGCCTAAAGAAACCAAATATGGTATTTCCAAACAGTATGGCATGAGTGTAGCCGAGTTAGATTCGTTAAATCCTTTGGTAAAAGTCATTCATCCTGGTCAAGTGCTCAAGGTGCTTAATCAAACGGTAAAAAAACCTGAAGATGAGAATTTGTTTGACTACTACCAAGTTCAGCCTAAAGAAACCTATTACAGCTTAACGCATCGCTTAGGCATTTCAAAAGATTCATTGATCGCCTTAAATCCTATCTTAAAAGAATTGGGCTTACAAGCCGGCATGGAGTTGAAAATTCCTAAAAACAATAAAAACATCGGTAATATTCCTAGTTTTTCAGCTAAAACGATCAACTTAACTCAGCACCTCACCAATTTTTCAACAAAACGCGTGGCGGTATTGCTTCCCTTTAGCCTACAACACTTTGCTATAGACAGTGTCAATAAAAAGCAGGTGTTAAAGAAAGATCCCTTCTTACAAATTTCGCTCGATTTATACAGTGGTATCAAACTCGCTATTGATTCAGTTCAAAAGCTAGGGATTTCAGTAGATGCTCAGGTTTTTGACACCCAAAAGAGCAAAGCTAAAATCCGTTCTATTATAGCGGACAACAATTTGAATCGCAATGATTTTATCATCGGTCCCGTATTGTCCTCAAACATTGCCTTAGTCGCTGAAGATTTGCGTCACAGTGATGTCGCTCTATTTAGCCCGTTGACCAATGGCGATATTGAAGGGAGTGACAAAGTTTTTCAAACACGTCCGACAAAAATGGTGGAAGAAAAGGTTATGATTTCCTACCTCGACAGTCTTCAAGCGGGGAAAAACCTTTTGATTTTAAGCGACAGCAAGCACGCTTATTTTGCGGGTAAATTCAGATCTATCTTTCCACAAGCTCGCGTGGTAAGCCGTGAGGAAGAAGAGTATTTGCAAAACAGCGATTACACCAAACACCTCAGCAAAACACAACCCAACTGGATCGTTATTGCCAGCGATGATTACGGCGATGTCACTAATAGCATCACTTACCTCAACGCGTTACGCGACAGTTATGATATTCGCGTATTCACCACCGATAAAAATTCGATTTATGACGAAGTGCCTAATATCTTTTTAAGTCACTTAAATTTCACTTACACTTCGGTTTCAAAAAGCGGTGTAGACAAAGAAAGCGACAATTTCACCAAACGCTATAAAGCGGAATACGGCATTACCCCTAGCGCCTATGCCATCAGAGGCTTTGACATCACTTATGACGCCTTATTGCGCTCAGCTAGTGCGTCAGACCTCTTTAGATCTTTAGACAAAATACAAGGGACTACCGAGTATGTTGGCAACCGATTTAATTATCAAAAGAAATTAATCAATGGTTATTTTAACAATGCTGTATTTCTTATTAAATACGACAAAGAATTAAAATTGACTATTTTAAACTAATCATACTATGACCTCAAAAGTAGAATATCTCGGTAAGCTACGCACCTATAACACGCACCTCAAGAGTGGCGACAGCTTTATTACCGATGCGCCTGTAGACAATCACGGCAAAGGCGAGGCGTTTTCACCTTCTGACACGGTTGCCACAGCTTTAGGCAACTGTATGCTGACGGTAATGGGCATAAAAGCCGAAGCTGAAGGCATCAACCTAACAGGAGCCACAGCCGAAATCACCAAAACCATGGCCGCAAGTCCACGTCGAATTGAGAAGATAGAAGTCAATGTATTTTTTCCGGAAAATTACACTGACAAAGTGAAGAAGATTTTAGAACACACGGCACGCCATTGCCCGGTGCACAACAGCTTACATCCCGATATTGAAACGCCGATTAGGTTTCACTATCCGGAAAAATAAATCAGAGTTTACTAAACAAAAATCCCATCCTGTTGCGATGGGATTTTTGTTTAGATCATATCTAGTCTCGAATACCCTTTTAGAGGCGTTCTTAAAAGAAGATTTATAGCACCTACTCCGTAATTTCACACAGACACCTTAGCTTTAATAGCCGGGTGTGGATTATAGCCTTCTAAAGTAAAATCTTCATAAGTAAAGTCAAACAGATTTTTGACTTCCGGATTGAGTTTCATGGTTGGCAATGGGCGCGGTTCACGACTCAACTGCAGTTTAACTTGTTCAAAGTGATTTTGATAAATGTGCACATCGCCAAAAGTGTGTACAAAATCGCCGGCTTCATAATCACAAACTTGTGCTACCATCAGCAATAACAAGGCATAGGAAGCAATGTTAAACGGCACGCCTAAAAACGAATCGGCACTGCGTTGATAAAGTTGTAAAGAGACACGTGGCTTCCCGCCTTCTTCATGTGGCGGATTGACATAAAACTGAAAAAAAGCATGACAGGGAGGTAAGGCAGCTTTACCTCGAGCTACATTTTCAGAAAAAGATACTGAGGTATCCGGCATTACGCTAGGATTCCAAGCCGAAACCAAAATACGCCGGCTATTTGGATTGTGTTTTAACGTTTCAATTGCCGCTTTTATCTGGTCAATACCTTCACTGTTCCAATTGCGCCATTGGTGACCATAAACAGGCCCCAAATCGCCGTTTTCATCGGCCCACTCATTCCAAATACGCACGCCGTGTTCTTTGAGATAAGTAATATTTGTGTCGCCTTTTAAAAACCACAACAGTTCGTAAATAATAGACTTTACATGTACTTTTTTTGTAGTCACTAAAGGAAAGCCTTTACTCAAATCAAATCGCATTTGATAGCCAAACAAGCTGCGTGTCCCGGTGCCGGTGCGATCGCCTTTGTCAATTCCTTTGTCTAATATGGTTTGAAGAAGTTCGTGGTATTGTTTCATGATAAAATGGCGCTTATTTTACAGAATTTTAATGAGTTAGACTTTAGGAGAAAAGATTTAACCATTACTTATTCAATTGTACAAATGTAAAAAAAGTTTTATTATTTATTAGTTACCCAAGTTTCGGAATTATTCTACCTCAATCTTTGTGGTTGAACTACTTCGTAGTTCTGTAAAGTACAGTAATCTCAGTGCCCCGAGTTACACTCAGGGTTAATCATATTTCAACCATTATAGGATTGGTTATAACTATTGACAGAAGTATGCTTTAATACCGTAATGACAATTAATACCGTATGACTAATTAAAGGAATCCGTTTTTTAGTCTATAAAAATTTTCATTTTCGTAAAAAGGGCAAAGGCCTTTAATGTGATAAACCCTGTACAAACGAAGTGCAGTACGGGGCAAGGTAACGGCTACCTCTGCTGAACCCCGAAGGGTGTTCAACATCAAAGGAAGCGTACAGACTATTATTAGTTGCAAATCGAAATATACATCTGATTATCAAATATGTAATATCGCATATCCAAATACATCATCTTCTAATTTCTCATTTGTTACCTCCCTCCGAAACTTCAGTTAGTTATTAGTTTTTTCAATTACTCTACCACCGCCTAGGTCGGTTGTGTAGCACAGGCTTCAATTCAATTCTATTTTGTACTTTTGGGTAACCGAAGTTGCTTGCTGCGATTTCATCAAGTGTACCACATGCTAAGAAAAATAGGATTTATAGTCGTGCTCTTCTGGGGAATGCTCTCTTGTGCCCAGACTATACCGGTTCACTTAATTGAAAAGACCCCGTTAAAGACAGAACGCTTTATCGGCATTGATAAATTTGATAATCAATACATGATAACCGCGCAAACACTGAGCAAAACAACAGGACAGAAAACTTATCAATACAGCGATTTGCAACTCGGTAATATCAGCAATGTCAGTCTTTTAAATCCTTTAAAACTGACTGTTTTTTACAAAGCCATGAATACCGTAGTGTTGCTAGACGATCAGCTGAGTTTAATTCAAAAAATTCAGTTCAATCAACTGCCTTCTTTTAAAACAGTCAACTTTGCCACAACCGCTGCCGACCATCAACTTTGGTTAATCAATGCGACTACCAGTCAACTAGAACTTTACAATTATCAAAACAATACTACCGTGGCGCAGAGTGCGCCCATTGCCGGAGAAATCATCGCCATCAGTGGCAATTTTAATTTTTGTTGGGTCTTAACGGATTCGCATTTAAACCTTTACAACACCTATGGCAATTTGTTAATTCAACAGCCGTTTAAAGGAGGTGAGAACATTCATAGCAATCAAAATAGTGCCCTTATCCAAACAGACAAAGGGCTAGTGTTATTCAATTCAAAAACCCAAAAGCGCCATCGTTTAGAGCTTCTTAAAATCGATTTTAAAACCTTTTACCTCAACGGAAAAAATCTTTATCTTTACGATGGTCAATACAGTTATCACTACAGCTTCAATCTATCAAAATAAACCACTATGCATATAGCTATCGCAGGAAACATAGGTGCCGGAAAAACTACGCTCACTACCTTATTAGCCAAACATTACAACTGGGAACCTCAGTATGAAGAAGTACTAGAAAACCCTTATTTAGAAGATTTTTACAACAAAATGGAACGCTGGTCTTTTAATCTGCAAATTTTCTTTCTCAGCAGTCGTTTTCGTCAACTCGTTGAAATCAGAGAGCATGGCAAAGATGTGATTCAAGACCGAACAATTTATGAAGATGCGCATATTTTTGCGCCCAATCTTCACGCCATGGGACTGATGAGTAGTCGCGATTTTAACAACTACAAATCCTTGTTTAACATCATGGAAAAAGTGTCAAAAGCACCAGATTTACTCATTTACTTGCGCAGCAGTGTGCCTAATCTCGTTGAGCAAATCCAAAAACGCGGCAGAGATTACGAAAATTCTATATCAATCGATTACCTCACGCGCCTCAATGAGCGTTATGAAGCCTGGATAGAAAAATATAATAAAGGAAACCTATTGATAATTAACGTAAATAATATTAACTTCGTAGATAACCCGGAAGACCTCGGTGAAATTATCAATAAAATTGACGGGCAGGTTCACGGGTTGTTCTAAAACATCAACTTATGAAAGGGCAAGATTCTGACTACGCGTACACCAAACTCGACCACCCTAAAATGAAAGGGTCTGCACAGTTATTTAACAATCCTATACTCGAAAAACTAACGCACACTCATATTTCTGTTCCACTCCTAATTTTTGGACTTGTAGCGGCTGGGCTACTTTATTTCGGTTATACGTATAGGGATTTTTCAATAGCTCAATTAAGTGGTTTATTTGTTGTAGGCTGGTTTAGTTTTACGCTTGTTGAATATTTAATGCACAGATTTTTATATCACATTCCAACAACCACTCCGTTTAGGCAAAAAATTTCTTACACCATGCATGGCAATCATCACGATTATCCCAAAGATAAATCGCGATTGGCAATGCCTCCTATTTTAGGACTCACTCTAGCGGCAGTTCTTTATTTTTTATTTTTGTTACTCCTCGGTCAGTATGTTTATGGCTTTTTAGCCGGATTTATTGTGGGTTATGCCGTTTATATTGGCATTCACTACATGATTCACGCTTATAAAGTTCCCGATAACTTTTTCAAAATTCTCTGGACACACCACAGTATTCATCACTTTAGAGAAGATGATCGCGCTTTTGGCGTCACTTGGGCTTTTTGGGATCACGTTTTTAGAACTATGCCCCGAAAAGGAGAAGAACTTCAAGCCTATCGCAAAGCTCAACGGCACAAATCTCATTAAATTATTTAGACCTTAATACCTGAATTCTCATGTCAGATTGTGTATTTTTGTACAAATCTGAATTGAGAATTGAACATGGCAAAAATAAGACTTACCAAACGCTTTACTTTTGAAACCGGTCACGCCCTTTATGGCTACGACGGAAAATGCAAAAATGTGCACGGTCACGGGTATAAAATGGAAGTCACCATCATTGGCGAACCCATAGCTGATCCGGATAACGTAAAACACGGTATGGTGATGGATTTTGGCGATCTCAAAAAAATTGTCAATGAAGAAGTAGTTGACAAATACGATCACGCCATCGTATTTAACAACAACTCTCCTCATAAAAAATTAGCCGAAGACATGCGCGAGCAAGGACACGAAGTGATTTTAGTTGATTTTCAGCCGACCAGTGAACAACTCGTAGCTCATTTTGCAGAATGTATCGGCGCCAGACTTCCTCAAAATATAGCCTTATTTTCTATTAAACTTTCTGAAACAGAAACCAGTTATGCCGAGTGGTATGCGGCTGATAACAGCTAATCTAAAAACAGATTAACAGTTTATTGACAGTTTATAAAATATTTGTAATATACATCAGTTTAATTTACTGATGCAAAGGTTAGGATTTTTAGTTTGGTTGTGTTTCCCTTTTGTGGCTTTTGCCCAAGAGTCGAATCCGTTATTGGTAAAAAAAACTTATCCTGTACAAGATAGCATCACCTTAGATACTGTCAGTATCAATCCATTTGGATTTGCGGTCTATTCAACAGCTGGTGATTCTATTTCAACAGCAGCTTATCAGGTTGATTTTGGAAAAGCGGTGTTTTATCCCGATGATCGTTTACTAAGCCAATTCGATTCGCTTCAAATCAGTTACCGACATTACCCTTCTTTTATCACCCAAACCTATCAGCAATTTGACCCTCAGCAAATTGTTCACCATGATTATAATCGTAAAGGATTATATAATTTAGCTCAACAAGACAACAAGCCCAGTAGCGATTTCACCCCATTTGACGGGTTAAACACCAGTGGAAGCATTTCACGAGGCATGACTGCCGGCACCAATCAAAATGCGGTATTAGATTCAAAATTAGACTTACAAATTACTGGAAAAATAGCGCCTAAGGTCAACTTAAGAGCTTCCATTCAAGATGCCAATATTCCGATTCAACAAGGCGGTTATTCGCAAAACTTAAATGAATTTGATCAAATTTTTATTGAATTATACAGTCAAAATTGGGCCGTCAGAGGTGGCGATATCGATTTAGAAGAACAGCAATCTTATTTTGCCAATTATCAGAAAAAAATTCAAGGTATTTCGGTTAAAGCTACTTTAAATCCCGACGGAAATCAAACAGAAATTTTTGCTGCCGGCGGACTTGTACGCGGGGTTTATACACGCAATGAAATTATGGGACAAGATGGCAACCAAGGCCCTTATCGCCTGTCGGGCCCTAATGGAGAGTTGTATGCCCTAGTGGTTTCAGGGAGTGAAAAAGTGTATGTCAACGGAATTCAACTGAAGCGCGGTGAACACGAAGATTATGTGATTGATTACAATGCGGGAGAGATACGGTTTAATCCTACCTTCCCGATTACCGCTAACTCGCGCATCACTGTTGAATTTCAATATGCCGACCGCAATTATGCGCGAATCATTGCGACAGGAGGGGTACAATTTCACAGTGATAAATGGACCATAGGTGGATTTATATACAGTGAAAATGACTTGCGTAATCAACCTTTACAACAAACCTTAAACGACACTCAAAAGTTTATCCTCGCCGATGCTGGTGATGACCCCCAACACATGACGGCACCAAGCGCCATTAGCGATGATTTTGCTGAAAACAAAGTGCTCTACAAAAAAGATACAATCAATGGTCATGAAGTTTTTGTGTATTCAACCAATCCACAAGATGACTTGTATCGTGTAAAATTTAGCCTTGTAGGCCCAAATCAAGGCAATTACAAACTGGTTAATCGTACCAGCATCACCCCTATTTATGAATACGTAAGCCCCATTAATGGCATTCCTCAAGGAGAATATGCACCTATCACTCAACTCTTCGCTCCCCAAAAATTGCAATTAGCCGTTATCAATGGAAGTTATAAGCCATCAGATAAAACAGCAATAAACTTTGAACTGGCAGGCAGCAATCGCGATGAAAACTTATTTTCTGATCTAGACGATGGCAATAACAGCGGATTTGCAGGACACCTAGACCTTAAACAGCGTTTGTACACCAACACTGCACAAAGTCAAATCAACTCTTTTGCTAAAATAGATTACATCCAATCTGATTTTTCAAGCATTGAACCTTTGTACAATGTCGAATTTAATCGCGATTGGAATATTGGAACCTCAAATTCAGTATACACTCAATCAGATAGCTTAAACGCCCCTCAGGACAGCTTAGCTCAAGAAATTCCCGAAGGCGATCAGCTACTCATTGACGCCGGCGTAGAATACCTCAGTCCACAACACGGTTTTGCACGTTATCACCTGCAGCACTTAGATTTTGGGAATACATATTCTGGCACGCGTCATGTTTTAAATTCTAATTTAAATTTTGGAGAGCTGAGCACAGCAGTAAACGCAAGTATTTTACATAGCGACGGTCAGCTTTACACTTCTACCTTTGGACGACTACAAGCTGAGGCCATTTACCATTACGATCCGCTTTGGTCAGGAATTAGATATACTACAGAAAACAATCAACAAACCGAAAATACGAGCTCCACTCATCAATTAACGCCCTTTAGTCAGCGTTATCAAAGTTATAATCTATTCACAGGTATAGGTGATAGTACAAAAGTATATGCTGAAATTGGCTATAAGCACCGCATTACAGACAGTGTAAGAACAAATCAATTGACGCGTGTGAGCTATGCAGATAGTTACTACCTCAAAGCCCAGGCTTTACAATCGGAAACTACTAATTTGTCCATTTACGTCAATTACCGCCAAGTACACCGTGTAGATGATGAGGAGCAAAATGAAAAATCTCTAAATTCCCGCCTCCTCTATCAGCAGTATTTATTTGACAAACTCGTTGCCCTCAACACAACCTACGAAACCACCAGCGGCACCTTACCTCAACAAGAGTACACCTATATGGAAGTAGAACCGGGGCAAGGTCAATACACTTGGATTGACTATAACAATGATGGCGTACAGGATTTAGGTGAGTTTGAAATTTCGCCCTTCCCAGATCAGGCTAAATACATTCGTGTGTTATTGCCCAATCGCATTTATATCAGGACGCGGCAAAACAGTTTTAGTCAAATTGTTACCTTTAATTTTCAACAACTCAATCAAGGTAAAGCTAAGAAGAGTTGGTTAGGACATTTTTTTAATCAAACTTCCTATATTGTCAATCGCAAAACGAAACGCGAAGGCAATGCTTTTAATTTAAATCCTTTTCACTCCTCAGGTGAAGAATTAGCGGTAAACAGCAATTTTAGAAACAGTTTGTATTTCAACAGAGGGAAACAGCATTTTAGCAGCATTTACACCTATCTCAATTCGACATCTAAAAGTTTATTTTCTACCGGCTTGCAATCTATGTCTTTAGAAAGTCATCAGCTCGAAATTAGGCACAAATTAGGGCTGAGCTGGTTGATTAATTGGTTGAGTAGCATTGACCATTCATCGAGCCAATCAGAGAGTTTTGAAAACAGAAATTACCGCATTGACGGCCTTAAATTACGTCCTGAAATCACGTTTATCCTTAATCCTAACACCAGATTTGAAGTGTATTATCAATACCGAAATCGACAAAATCAAATCGGTCAAGAAGAAACTTTAACGCAACAAAAGATAGGATTGAATTTCCATTTTGCTAAAGCGGCTAAATACAGTATCAATGGCAGTTTAAATTACATTTATAACAAATATGACGGCAACCCATTCTCGCCAGTAGCTTATGAATTATTAGAAGGCTTACAACCCGACCAAAATTTTACATGGCAAGTGCTGTTTCAAAAGAAAATCACAGCTTATTTGGACCTCAACCTGTCTTATAACGGGCGAAAAAGTCAAGGCTCCTCAACCATACACACAGGAAGCGTGCAATTGAAAGCCTATTTTTAGGGATAGTATCAATTTAATCATTATGGGTAACTATTCAGCAGGTGGGGTTGTCTCTTTTGGAGACGTGAAGAGCGCGGGAGAAGTTTGATTTTTTACAAATATTGGATTTCACTGAGTTCCGATTCCATTTTTGAAAAATCAATTGAGAGCTTATACCAATTAGAATTATTTTTTAGCCCGATTTATAATATTTTTTGTAGGTATAATTTATCCATACGGCATTAATTCTACGGGTGTAAAAATAAGGTTCTTCCCGGAATGCAATTTTTCCTCGATACTGTCTCTAAAAAGAGTTTACGATTGCAAGGTAGATTTGAGGAAACTCCGTAGGAGTTTAATGTGATTAACCCATAGCAAACGTAGTGTAGCTATGGGCTAGAAGCAAATAGCTCACGAACCCCGGAGTGGGTTCAATATCAGTTTTTCAAAGTAGCTAAATAGTTACCATTAGGATATAATGAAAAAACCCAAATGAACCTTGCGATCCATCTGGGTGTAAACAAACATTATAAAGGGTACAATTATCTCCAACCGCCACCTAAGGCTTGGTATAAAGTAACCATACTATTCAATTGATTAACACGAGCATTGATAACCTGTAAACTTGAACTCAACGCATTTTGTTGAGCACTTAACACCTCTAAATAACTAAAGTTGTTATAACCACTGGTCAACAAAGCTTGAGAATCTTCAACAGCTTGTTGTAAAAGTGCTCGCTCTTGTATTTTTAAATCTATCTTTTGAGTGGCAGCTTGATAAGCATAAAGAGCATCTGAAACCTCTTTACTAGCCGTTAAAATAGTGCCTTTAAAATTCAATCGTGCCTGCTCTTGTTGCACTTGAGCCACTTCGTATTGTGTACGGATTTTACGACCATTGAAAATAGGGGCTGTCAAACCACCAAGAATATTAGCAAATAAAGAATTAGCGTTAAACCAATTTTCAATTTCTAAGGATTGAATACCTCCTGTAGCCCCAATAGTTAGAGAAGGATAAAAATTAGCACGAGCTACGTTAGTCATTTCAAAAGTTTGTCGATAGTTAAGCTCGGCAGCAATGACATCAGGACGGTTGCTCAACAATTGCATAGGCACACCCACTTTGAGCTTTGTGGTGATATGTTGGTCATCAAGATCAGTACGGGCAATTGAATGTGGCGCCTCACCCATCAACAAGCAAATGGTGTTTTCTAACACGCGAGCTTGTTTTTGTAAATCAATAAGCAATCCTTGAGCGTTAATGTATTGCGCTTTAGTTTGCTCAACTGCTACAGTAGTGATCCCGGTAATACCAGCATCTTGAAGCGCTTTAGTCGTTTCGTAGCTCTTTTTACGTGTAGCAATAGTTTGATTAGTTACATCAATTTGCTCATCGATGGCCAATAACTGATAATAAGCAGAAGCAATACCTGCTATTAACTGCGTTTTAACGGCTTTATGTGCCGCTACTGTTTGAAGGTATGAAGCATCAAAAGCGCGTTTTTGACTTCTAATTTTACCCCAAACATCAGCTTCCCATGACAAGTTAGCAGAGAGTTCAAAGATTTGTGCATGATCTCTTCCTAATTGGGCTAACATCGCACCTTGTTGGCCGTTTTTTGAAGGGTAGCTCAAGGTGTAATTAGCACCAGCTGATAAGGTTGGTAAATAACCCGCCTTACCTTGTTTTACATAAGCTTGAGCTGCTTGGATTTGTTGTAGAGCAATACGGATATCAATATTATTAACTAATGCTGAATCAATATAGTTCTGTAACAATGGGTCAGTAAAAATATCTCGCCAAGAGACATTAGCCATATTCAAGCTGTCTTGCGGAATACTATCAGTGCGATAGTATTCCTGCTCAACAACTTCAGGTTGTTCATAATCCTTAGCCACAAAACACGATTGCATCGTTACGACTGCGGCTGGGACTAATAAGATTTTATATAAACTTTTCATATTTCTTAAGCTTCAATATTAGCGTTGTTTTCTGTTTCTGCTGAGAATTTAGGACCTCCGGAAACTTTTTCTTGCAACCATTGGAAGAAGATATACAAAATAGGAATTACAAAGACACCAAGTAGTGTTCCTATTAACAATCCACCAACAGCACCTGTACCGATTGAACGGTTACCAACAGCACCTACACCTGATGCCAACACCAAAGGCATTAACCCGAGGATAAAGGCAAACGAAGTCATCAAAATTGGACGCAAACGCGCTTTAGCACCATCAATAGCTGAATCAAAAATACTTTCGCCTTTTTTGCGCCTTTGCAGGGCAAACTCAACAATCAAAATTGCGTTCTTAGCCAGCAACCCTATCAACATAATCAGTGAAATCTGGAAGTAAATGTTGTTTTCTAATCCCATCAACATGGTCACAAAGTAAGCTCCAAAGATACCTAGCGGCACCGATAGCAAAATTGAGAATGGCAACAAATAACTTTCGTACTGTGCTGAAAGCAGGAAGTAAACAAAAATAATTACCAAGGCAAAGATGACACCTGTTTGTCCTGAAGCACTTACCTCTTCACGAGTCAATCCTGAATAGCTGATATCATAATTACTAGGCATGCTAGCCGCTACATCTTCGATAGCTGCAATAGCATCACCTGAACTGTATCCCGGTGCCGCAGCTCCTGTAACTTTAGTCGAGTTAAACAAGTTAAAACGCGTTACAGACTGTGGTCCATACGTACGGGTTAAAGTTACAAACTGCGTGATAGGGGCCATTTCGCCGGTACTGGTACGCACAAACATTTTATCTAAGTCAGATTTATCAGCGCGATCTTCAGGAGCAGCCTGGATATAGACACGGTATTGTTTACCAAATTTAGAAAAGTCTGCCGTGTAAATACCACCTATATAACCTTGAAGTGTTCTAAAAATAGAGTTGATATTCACCCCGTACTCCATGGCGATTGGCACATTAATATCTAAGCTATATTGTGGATAGCCTGTATTAAATGATGACATGGCATACTGAATTTCAGGGCGCTGATTGAGCTTCATCAAGAATTGTTGATTTTGTGCACTCAACTCGTCAAAACTACCTCCTGATTTGTCGAGGAAGTTGACTTCAAAACCTGATGACGAACCGTAACCAGGAATACTTGGCGGTGCAAAAAACAGGATACGTGCTCCTGGAATTGTCGCTGCTAAACCGTACAGCTTAGCCGTAATAGCATCAACTGATTTATCATCTTCTTCACGTTTGCTCCAATCGTCTAGTTTGATAAAACCAAAACCAAAGTTACTACCTTGTCCACTCAACATACTAAATCCTGAGATGAGTGATAAATCTTTAACACCAGGAATATGAAGTGCTTTTTCAGATAGTTGGCGGTTAATATCAACGGTTCTATCTAAAGACGAACCTGCAGGCAACTCGACGTTTACGAAGACAATACCACGGTCTTCATTAGGCACAAATCCTGTAGGAACAGCGTTTGACGCCCACCAAATTCCACCTGCAGAGAGCAAAATAACTACCGGTGTAATCCACTTGTGTTTATACAAGAAATGAAGCGATGTAGCATATTTACTAATAGTCGCATTAAATCCACGGTTAAATCCGCTGTGGAAACGCTGCATCAAATTTTTCTTTTTGCCTTTGTGGTCTTCGTGATGAGGTTTTAAAAATAAGGCACACAATGCCGGACTCAAGGTCAACGCATTAAACGCTGAAATCACAATGGCCGTCATCAAGGTGATACCGAATTGTTTATAGAATATCCCTGTCGGTCCACTGATAAAAGTTACCGGAATAAATACCGCTGCCATCACTAAGGTAATTGACACAATAGCCCCGGCAATTTCATGCATCGCTGTATGAGTTGCCTTACGCGCATTATCTACCCCTTCATCCAGCTTAGCATGCACAGCCTCCACAACCACAATAGCATCATCTACCACAATACCAATAGCCAGAACGAGTGCAAATAAGGTTAACAAGTTAACCGAATAACCAAACAAGTTCAGGAAGAAGAATGTACCAATAATAGACACCGGAACAGCAATGGCCGGAATCAATGTAGAGCGCAAATCTTGCAAGAAGATAAACACCACCAAAAACACTAAGATAAAGGCTTCAATAAGCGTATGTACTACCTTATCAATAGATGCTGTTAAGAACTCATTTGTGTTATAAGGAATAAAAATATCCATTCCCTCAGGCATATCTGCTTTGAGGTCTTTTAATTGCTTTTGGATATTGATAATAATTTCTTGTGCATTAGAGCCTTTTGTTTGAAAAACAGCCATAGCCACACTAGGGTAGTTTCTCGTTTTAGAAGCAACTCCGTAGTTTTCTGCACCAAGGTCAATATCGGCAACGTCTTTTAGGCGGAGGTATTCACCATCACCAAGTGCTTTGAGGATGATATTTTTATATTGCTCAACTTCATTTAAGCGACCAGAGTAAGTAATGGTATACGAAAAACTCTCACCATTGTTTTCGCCTAATGTACCCGCAGCAGCTTCCTGACTTTGTGCATTAATAGCTGTTGCTACATCAGAAGGTTCAAGCCCATAAGAAGCCAATTTATCTGGTTTAATCCAGATACGCATAGAATAGTTTTTTGAACTAAACACCTGCACAGCTCCTACTCCATTAACACGTTGTAATGCCGGCACGACATTGATGTTAAGGTAGTTTGCAATATAGGTTTCACCATATTCAGGGTTAGTGCTATAAAATGAAGCAAACATCAAAGCACTATTTTGCTGTTTTGTAGTGGTTACCCCGGTTTGTTTTACCTCTTGCGGCAAAACAGGAGTAGCCAAAGACACGCGGTTTTGCACGTTTACAGCAGCGATATCAGGGTCGATATCTTGTTCAAAATAAACGGTGATTTCAGCTTGACCAGAGTTGGTAGCTGTTGAAGTAAGGTAAGTCATTCCCTCAACACCGTTAATTTTTTCTTCAATTGGGACAACCACACTCTTCAATACTGTTTCAGCATTGGCACCAGGATACATAGCCGTCACTTTTACGGTTGGCGGTGCAATATCCGGATATTGTGTAATTGGCAAGGAACTCAAACCAAGCAGCCCCAAGATGACAATTAAGATCGAAATTACGGTTGATAAAACCGGTCTTTCTATAAAGGTTTTAAGCATAATGTTCTCGTTCTGTTGATTTAATTTTTAAATACTGTTGGCACGGGTTTAGCAATACTGTCAAATGGTTTAACCATTGGCTTAACAGGGGTTCCAGGACGTAAACTTGCCACGCTTTCAGCAGCAATTTCTTGACCGGCTTTCAATCCTGAAGCTACAATAAATAAATTACCACTTTGTCCTGTTACGTCTATGGCTTGAGGATTAACCACCGTACCTTTATCTGTTTTTTGAATCGTCATGACATAAGTAATTCCTTGACGCTCATAAGTAGATTTTTGAGGAACGACAACCTTGTTTTTATGTAAAAGCGGCAACTTTATACTCCCCGTACTTCCGTTAGACAACAAATGTTCCGGGTTATCAAAAACAGCTCTAAATGAAATAGCCCCTGTTTGCGGATCTACTTGCGAGTTGATGGCATCAATCGTACCTTGGTGCTCATAAGCTTGTCCATTAGCCATAATCAAAGTCACTTTTGGCATATTAGCTATTTTTTCAACTTTAGTTTCTCCTTCAGCTTCTGCTAAAAAGTTTAAATACTCCTTTTCATTCATTGAAAAGTAAGCATAAACTTTACTAACATCAGAAACTGTAGTTAAAGGCTGAGCGCTAGATGGGCTTACCAAGTTTCCTTTACGGATACGGATAGACCCTACAAAACCATCCACAGGACTTTTAATAGTAGCATAACCGATATTAGCAATAATACTTTGATAACTAGCCTGAGTTTGCTTTAATTTAGCTTGAGCAGTGGTCAACTGATTTTCACTAATAATTCCTTTCTCTACTAAAGGTTTTAGTTGATTAACTTGAACCTTAGCGGCATTGATATTAGCTTTTGCTGCTTGAGCTTCTTCAGACAAAGATGCTGTTTCAAGCTTAAACAACACTTCGCCTTTATGGACTTTTTGTCCTTCGTCAACCAAAACATCAGTGATGTATCCTGAAATTTTAGGACGTGCTTCACTATTAATAATCCCCTGCATACGCGTAGGATATGTTTCGTAAGTGGTAACAGTTTTAGTAGGTACTTTTACAGCTACCACCGGCGCAGCCTTTGCTGCCGCGGCTTGTGCATTTTGTGCGTTCTCTTGTTTATTTCCACAAGATACTAAACTGAAAACAGCAAAAAGTGCTGCTATTGAGCTTATCGTTTTTTTCATGGGACTGTATTAATCTAATTTATCTAATTGATTCATTTTTAAAATTGTTGATTCTAAATTATCGTGCTCTGCTTGCAAGTAATCGCGAAATAGACATTCAAATTTTCTATGTTTTTCTTTCTTCTCTTGACAGTATTTCCCGATAAAGCCACTTACCTTATCAAGAATAGTTAATTCTTCTGCAACTTGCTCTTTAGCTTTTTTAAGGGCTACTGCTAGATAGTTTTTACTCAATCGAAAGTAACGTTTTCGCTCGCCCGTTTTAGTGTAATACTCAAGAACACCTATATTAAGGAGTAAATTTACATTAGTAGACACCGAACTCTTACTCGATTTAGACAACTCAACTAACTCATCAAAACTACAACCACTACGCGGACTCAAAATAAGCATCGCATATATGCGCGCTGCAAGTGGAGGCAAGTGTTTGGTCTGCTCAAAATGCACCCCTACTTCCTCTACAATTTTTTCTAGTTCATTTACATCTGCTTTCATGTCTCAGATTTTACAGGAAGCAAAATTACGTTTAGTTCGTAAATAACCGAACCAATAAAACATAATAGTTTGTTAATTATTAATTTCTGTGCATAAAACTAGAAAAGACCGGCCATAAGACCAGTCTTTTTAATATTAAGGCTTTATTATTCTTTTATTTCGTCGCTGTTGAATCTGCTTTTTCTGTAGTTTTTGAAGCATCAGAACTTGAATCTGCATTCAAGAGATCTAGGATTTCTTGAGTAATATTCTTACTATCTTCAGCATAGTAAATATTGTTATTGGGATTAGCTCCAAACACATATACATAACCGTTAGACTTAGCGTAAGATTTAATTTTATCTTTTAAGATACCTTCAAGTGAATCTTGGGCAGTTTGTTGTTGTTGATACAACAATGATTGCTGAAAGCGTTGTTTTTGTTGTAAGCTTTGTTGTTCTTTCAACAATTCTTGACGCTTAGCGTCGCGATTTTTTTGGCTCATGCCTTGAGCATTTTCTTGAAAATCTTGAACTTTAGTTTGGAAAGCTTGCCCTTCTTTTTGCCAACCTTCCTGTAAACTTTGCAGTTGAGTATCAAACTTTGTATTCAATACGGTTAAATCTGTGAAGTTTTTAATCAATACTTCGTTATCAACATAAGCTGTTTTTTCAGTCTTTTGGCAAGATGCTAACACAAGAGCAGCCACAAATAATAGCGCAATTTTTTTCATAATCATTTTTAATTAAGTATAAAGATCAATAGAGGTCAAAAATATAAAAGCTGTTGCATTGGAGCAACTCTTTTTTGCTCTATTTTTAATTGGCTCTTCCCAAACGCCTCTTCAAGACAAATTATTAGATTAAATTAATCTAGATTAACACAAGAAGATTCTCAAAATAACTATTTTCGTACACTCACCACAAAACTAGTTATAATGAAAAAGAACATTTTTTTAGTCGCTTTAGTTTTTGCCTTTACGCAATTCTCATTTGCTCAAGTTAGCTGGAAAGCTGACAAAATGCACACCAATGTCCGTTTCTCAATTGAACACATGGGAATTTCTTTTGTAGATGGTGAATTTACAGAGCTAGAAGGCGAAATGCAATCAAAATCTACAACTGATTTTGACGGCGCCAGTTTTAATTTTACAATCCAAGTCAACTCTATTGACACGCGTGTAGCACCTCGTGACGCTCACTTGTTAACCGACGACTTCTTTAACGCGGCAAAATATCCTGAAATTACTTTGCGCAACGCAAAGCTGATTCATAAAAAAGGAGACAAGTATACTTTAAAAGGTGATTTGACCATTCGTGATGTCACCAAAACTGTCAAATTTGATGTCGTTAAAAACGGTGAATTCAAAGATAAAAAAGGGAAAACACACGTTGGCTTTACAGCTAAGCTAACTATTGACCGTACAGATTACAACATCAATTATAGCGGAACAGCTCCAAATGGAGCGCCTTCTGTAGCCAAAGATGTCACTATTGTTGTAAATTCAGAATTAGTACAACAATAAGTTTAGTTTCAAAAGCATTTATAAAAGCATCAATCTTATCGGTTGATGCTTTTTTTTTGAAAAAATACTAGTCTACCTGACAACCTGTCACCATTACCGAGATGGCACAAAGATTGACTATTATCAACTACAAAAATTAGAAAACTAAAAAAACATAGCACAATGAGTAAGATAATTGGAATTGACTTAGGAACAACCAACTCTTGCGTTTCTGTAATGGAAGGTAATGAGCCAACGGTTATTCCTAACTCTGAAGGAAAACGCACCACTCCATCTGTGGTGGCTTTTGTTGAAGATGGCGAAATTAAAGTTGGTGACCCGGCAAAACGTCAAGCGGTGACTAACCCTGAAAAAACTATCTCTTCAATTAAACGCTTTATGGGTGAAAAATACTCTGAAGCTGAAAAAGAAGCACATCGCGTTGCTTATAACGTAGTTAAAGGTGATAATGATACCGCACGTATCGCTATTGATGACCGCAAATATTCACCTCAAGAAATCTCTGCCATGATTCTTCAAAAAATGAAGAAAACTGCTGAAGATTACTTAGGACAGGATGTTAAAGAAGCCGTAATCACTGTACCGGCTTATTTTAACGATGCACAACGCCAAGCCACTAAAGAAGCTGGCCAAATTGCTGGTTTAGAAGTAAAACGTATTATTAACGAACCTACTGCTGCTGCTCTAGCTTACGGCCTTGACAAAAAGGGACAAGACCAAAAAATCGTTGTATTTGACTTTGGTGGTGGTACACATGACGTTTCTATCCTTGAATTAGGTGACGGCGTATTTGAAGTATTGTCAACTGACGGTGATACACATCTCGGTGGTGATGACGTTGACCAAGTAATCATTGACTGGTTAGCTGAAGAGTTTAAAGCCGAAGAAAACATGGATCTTCGTCAAGATAAAATGGCTCTTCAACGCTTAAAAGAAGCTGCTGAAAAAGCTAAAATTGAGTTGTCTTCAACTTCAAACACTGAAATTAACTTACCTTATATTACAGCTACTGCTAGCGGCCCTAAACACTTAGTACGCAAATTATCACGTTCTAAATTTGAACAACTAATCTCTGATTTAGTTCGTCGTACTATGGTGCCTTGTGAAAAAGCACTTAAAAATGCTGGTTTAGAAAAAAGTGAAATCGACGATATCATCTTAGTTGGTGGGTCAACTCGTATCCCTGCTGTACAAGAAGCTGTTGAAAAATTCTTTGGTAAAGCGCCTAGCAAAGGTGTTAATCCTGATGAAGTAGTATCAATTGGTGCTGCTATTCAAGGTGGCGTTTTAACTGGTGATGTAAAAGATGTATTGTTATTAGACGTTACTCCACTTTCATTAGGTATCGAAACCATGGGTGGTGTCAACACTAAATTGATTGAAGCTAATACGACGATTCCTACTAAAAAATCGCAAGTATTCTCAACTGCCGCTGACAATCAATCAAGTGTTGAAATTCACGTCTTGCAAGGTGAACGCTCAATGGCTGCCGACAACAAAACTATCGGTAAATTCCATTTAGACGGCATTCCGCCAGCTCCACGTGGCGTTCCTCAAATTGAAGTATCTTTTGACATCGATGCCAATGGTATCATCCACGTTAGCGCTGAAGATAAAGCAACGGGTAAAAAACAAGATATCCGCATCGAAGCTTCATCTGGTTTAACTGAAGAAGAAATCGAAAAAATGAAAGCTGAAGCCGAAGCTAACGCTGAAGCCGACAAAAAAGCTAAAGAAAAAATTGACAAGCTCAACGAAGCAGATTCAATGATCTTCCAAACTGAAAAACAGTTGAAAGAATTTGGCGACAAGATTTCTGACGACAAGAAAAAACCTGTCGAAGAAGCTCTTGAAGGTTTGAAAAAAGCTTATGCTTCAAAAGAATTAGAGCAAATTCAACCAGCTTTAGACAACATCAACGAAGCTTGGAAAAATGCTTCTGAAGAAATGTATAAGGCTCAACAGCAAGCACAACAAAATGGCAGCGCTGCTCAAGGTGCAGACCAAGAACAAGCACAACAAAATGCGAATGCTGAATCTAAAGGTGACGACGTAGAAGACGTTGACTTTGAAGAAGTAAAATAAGCACTTTCATTAGGTATTAAATTAAGATTAGCTGAAACCGTCTCCCCACAAGGAGGCGGTTTTCTTTTTTAAGCAAGCTGATTTCTAAATTGGCTATTCCTCAAGTTTTTCATATCTTCCCCCTTCCTAATAACATCTCAAACCTATGACCTCGAAAATCAGTTTACTACTTTTTTTGTGTAGCACATTTGTTTTGGCACAAAACCACACCGGCAAAGCTTACTGGCAACAACATGTTGATTACACGATGAATGTTGACATGAATGTCAAAAATTACCGCTACACCGGAACACAAAAATTAGTCTATACCAATAATTCACCTGACACCTTACACCAACTTTTTTATCACCTCTATTTTAATGCCTTTCAACCCGGCAGCGAAATGGACGTACGTTCGCGCACCATCGCTGATCCAGACAGACGTGTGATGGATCGCATCAGCAAACTCGACAAAGATAAAATTGGTTATTTGAAAATTAAGAACCTCAAGCGCGACGGCCATGCCCTTGAAGGCAAAACCATCGGCACCGTTTATCAAGTAAAACTTAACAAACCACTTCTGCCTGGACAAAGCACTACATTAACACTCGATTTTGAAGGCCAAGTTCCTGAGCAAATTCGCCGTTCCGGTCGCAATAATAAAGAAGGCATCGCTTTATCTATGAGTCAGTGGTATCCAAAATTAGCTGAATACGACTTTGAAGGCTGGCATGCTGATCCGTATATCGCTCGTGAATTTCACGGCGTTTGGGGCGATTTTGATGTCACTATTACCATTGACAAAGATTATGTTGTCGGTGGAACAGGCTACCTCCAAAACCCTGAAAAAATGGGCTATGGCTACCAAAGCAATCCTGATAAAAAGGTAAAACACCGCGGTCGCACAATTACTTGGCACTTTATTGCGCCCAATGTACACGATTTTACTTGGGCCGCTGACCCAGATTATCGTCACGACAAATTGACTACAAAAGATGGTGTTACACTTCACTTCTTTTATCAAGACGATAAAGAAAGTGTTGCTAAAAATTGGAAGCGTTTAGAACAAGACATGCTTAAAGTTTACAACTTTTATGAAACCCATGTTGGCGCCTACCCTTACAAACAATATTCATTTATTCAAGGTGGTGACGGCGGTATGGAATACGGCATGTGCACCTTAATTTTGGGCGATAAAAAATACGGTAGTTTGTTTGGTACTGCAGCGCATGAATTTGCACACTCTTGGTTTCAATTTATCTTAGCCACCAATGAATCTGAACACCCGTGGATGGATGAAGGCTTTACCACGTATATTTCTACACAGGCTGAAAATAAAATCCTCAATCAAAATTCATCATTCCCGCTAGAGCGCGCTTACAAAGGCTATGTCAGATTAGCTAATTCAGGATTAGAACAACCTTTAACCACACAAGCTGACCGTTATAAAACGAACCTGAATTATGGGATGAATGCCTACACCAAAGGAGCTATTTTCTTATCTCAACTAGGCTATGTTATCGGCAAAGAGAACCTCTCTAAAACCCTCAAACGTTATTATAGCGAATGGAAATTTAAACATCCTACCCCAAATGATTTTATCCGTGTAGCCGAAAAAGTTTCTGGTGCTGAATTGCAATGGTATTTAACTGACTGGACTAAAACCACCAACACAGTTGATTACGGAATCAAATCAGTTACTGAAGATAACAACACTAGCGTTGTGACTCTTGAACGTATCGGATTAATGCCAATGCCTGTTGAAGTAGCGGTAAGCTTTACCGATGGTAGTACCAAAAATTACTACATTCCTTTACGCATGATGTATTGGACAAAACCCGGTGCCGAAAATGTACAACACGATTGGCCTTGGGCTTATCCAAGTTATCAATTAACTATTGATGCGCCTAAAGCTGACATCACCAAAATAGAAATTGATCCTTCAGGAAGAATGGCTGATGTTAACCGCAGTAACAATGTGTATAAAGCTGAATAAACAGTGATTAAATCACTTATAAAACAAACGGGAGTTCTGATAATTCATGAGCTCCCTTTTTATACGAAAGTGATTTTTGAAATAGACTAAATATTTTGTAGTAAAAATTTCAAAGGTCAAGGCAAAAAGCACAGGCATAGCCAGAGCTATGATGAGCATTTTTAACGCAGAGATTTGTAATTTTAACCGAAAGATTCGTCTATTTTGAATGTCACTTTCGCATTAGTTAAGCTAACAAGCTATATCCGCGTTTATAAAATGCTAAGCGCTCCTCATCAGGTACCAAGTCACCTCCTGTAGCCCAAGCCACGTGTGTCACTTGACGTTCATCGATACCTAATTTAGAAAAATATCCTGAAGCAATAACTCGTTGTGGACCAGCCAATCCCGCGGTAGCCGAAGGTTCAAGAAAAATTGACTCACTGTCTTTTAATTGTACCAAAAGCTCAAATAAACGCTCATCTTTTACCGTATAGACGCCACTAATAAGCTCCTTACTCAACTGTGTCGCAAAATTTGATGGTCGTCCTACAGCTAAGCCATCAGCCTCCGTATTGTTGTCTAAACCTATATCCTGAACGCAAATGTCACTCATTTTTCCAGTGACTAATCCTGTCAAAACTGCCGGTGAATGCGTAGGCTCAGCAAAAAAACAATGTACGTTATCTCCGTAAATCTGCTTTAATCCATAAGCGGTACCTCCTGGTGATCCTCCTACCCCACAAGGCGAATAAACCGCTAAAGGATGTTGCGCATCAACCACAATTCTTTTTTCTTCTAACTGCTTTGCCAAATGAAGTGCCCCAACAGTATAGCCCAAAAACAGCAAATCTGAATTTTCATCATCTACAAAATACCCCTGCGGATCAGTCTGAGTTTCGCGACGCCCTGCCAAAATAGCTTCACTAAAATCGCCCGCTAATTCAACTACCTCAACACCCTGCTCACGCAAAAGCTGCTTTTTCCACGCTTTGGCATCTGCTGACATATAAACCCGCACTTTAAAACCGAGTTTAGCACTGATAATTCCTATACTCAATCCTAAATTACCTGTTGATCCGACCCCAATTGTATACTGCTGCATATAAGCTCTAAACGCCGGAGAAGCAAAAGCTTCATAACTTTCTCCTTCTGATAAAATACCGGCTTCTAATGCGATTTGTTCCGCATAATGCAAGACTTCATAAAATCCACCTCGCGCTTTGATAGAGCCTACAATAGGTAATGCATTATCACATTTTAAATACAATTGACCTTGTATGCTAGGGGAGAAAGAGGTGTTCAGGATCTTTTTTAATTGAGGAAGCTCGCGTAATGGCGATTCCAAATAGCCATGAGCTGACCGGGTTTCGGGAAAAGCCTTCTCAAAAAAAGGAGCAAATCTATCCCAAAGCTCTGCGGCTTTTTCTAAAGTCTCTAAGTTATATGGCATCTCACTCAAATCAGCCATTTTTTGGCGATTAGAATTGAGCCAAACCACAGGATCTAGCGCCATAATTTGTTTTAAAATTGGCGCTTGATCTACTAATTTCTGTAAAGCAGTTGTTGTCAACATAGTACCTTATAATTTAAATAAAGGTACTAAAATTATTTATAATAATTCTAAATAATATTAAAAATCAGCTTTAATTTTATCGACAATAGTCTGTGCCAATTTAATTTTGCTTTCTACTGTCCAGCCGGCCACGTGTGGCATCAATAATACATTTTCACTTTCAATTAAATATCTAAAAGCTTCGGGCATTGCGGCTTGATCAGTAAATAAATTTTCAAAGGATTTTTTTTCATACTCTAATACATCAAACCCAGCACCTAAAATTTTACCAGATTTCATGGCTTCAACCACATCGGCAGTCACCGTACAGGCGCCGCGTGCGGTAGTCAAAAACCAAAATGATTTTTTAAATCCATCAATAAAACGGCTGTTAATCATTTTGTCAGAAGTTGGATTTAACGGCGTGTGCAAACTCACCACATCGCATTTTTCTTGAAATTCAGCTAAATTGACTTGGCGAGCATCTTCATTCTCAACGCCAGGTTTTAAGTCATAACAAAGCACTTCACAATCAAATCCGCTTATTTTTTTTGCAAAGCTTTTTCCCATATTGCCATAGCCGATTATACCTATAGTCTTGCCTTCAATTTCGAGGCCGCGATTTTCTTCGCGTTGCCATAAGCCGTTGCGCACTTCGTGATCAGCTTTGTTAAGTTTATTAAATAAAGACAGGAGCATGCCCAAAGTCTGTTCGCCCACCGCATTGCGATTGCCTTCAGGAGCATTGTAGAGTTTCACGCCTTTTTGCGCAGCGTAATCGGTATCGATATTTTCTAATCCGGCGCCCAATCGACCGATAAACTTCAAGTTTGTGGCGGCGTCAAAAAAAGTTTTATCAAGCGTAAAACGACTGCGGATAATCAAACCGTCATAAGCTGCTATTTTAGCTTCAATTTCTGCTTTTGAAGAACTGTAATCTGTATGATTTTCAAATCCGTAAGCCTGCAATTGCTCGAGCAGTAACGGATGATTAATATCGAGGTGAAGAACTTTCATAATATCTATTTATTTACTCACAAATGTAGCTATTAAAAAAAGGAAATTCAGAGAATTAAACCCCGCATTTCCTTTTATAATGAGTTGTCTGAAAGATTAGTGTTTAGCCCATTCATCAACCCAACGGCTCACTACGCTCACCCAATCCCAGCGGTCGTTAAGGCAAGAAATCAACGTAAATTCTTTGCCGCCTGCTGCTTCAAAATCTTCTTTAGCTTCACGACCGAGTTCATCGATGGTTTCAATACAATCGGCTACAAAAGCAGGCGATGCAATGGCTAATTTGGTTTTACCGGCCTTAGCCATCGTTTTGACAGTTTCGTCTGTATAGGGTTTAAGCCACTGATCAGAGCCCAAACGCGATTGAAAAGAAGTACTGTATTTTTCGGGATTTAACTGTAAGTATTCAGCTACCAAACGCGTGGTTTCTAAGCACTGATGACGGTAACAAAACTGATGTGCCGGCGATTCTGTTTTACAACACTGACCATCCATTTTACAATGCCCATCGGTTACATCGCTTTTACGGATATGACGCTCAGGCAAACCGTGATAGCTGAACAGTAAATGATCATAATCCACATCTTTAAGTTGCTCACCTATACTTTCGGCTAACACCTTAATGTAATCAGGATGATTGTAATAGGGTGGGACAACTGTAAATTTCACCTGAGGGAAAAATTCTTTTTGTAGGGCCTCAGCTTTTGCTAATGCGGTTCCAATAGTGGCATTAGCAAACTGTGGAAACATCGGAATGACTAAAATATCATCAATTCCTTGGTCAACGAGTTCTTGTAAACCTGTTTTGATTGAGGGTTCACCATAGCGCATGGCTATAGCTATGGGCACACTGGTCAGTTCGTCTACTTTTCTTTGAAAGCGCTCTGAATATACAATTAAAGGAGAGCCTTCTTTCATCCATACGCGCTCATAATTAGCGGCAGACTTTTTAGGGCGTGTGTTTAAGATGATTCCTCTAACCACAATGGTGCGCAACCAACGCGGAATATCCATAACGCGTTCATCCATTAAAAACTCATCTAAATAAGTTTTAACATCTTTAGGGTCAGTACTCTTAGGGGAGCCAAGGTTGACTAATAAAACTCCTTTCATTGTGTTTTTTTTGAGTGCGAAAGTAACGCAAAAAGGTGAAAGCCTAGACTTTTACCATTTTTTGTTCTTATAGCGTTATTAATTTTAATTAGTTAAACGATTACAAGGTACTATTCAACGTGTATTCATTGATTGAATATACTTTTTGGGTGTTGTTCCAAATTTCTTTTTAAAAGCGGATATAAAATGACTCGCCGTACTATAGCCTATTTGAAGTCCAACTTCATTAACATTATACTGTCCAGTTTCAAGCAGTTTCTGGGCATAGTCTAATTTATAATTTAACAAAAAACCATACACCGTTTCACCATAGACTTCTTTAAAACCTTGCTTGAGTTTCTTGAGTCCTAAGCCTATTTCTTCTGACAACTCTTTAAGTGATGGTGGATTGGCCATATTGGTTGTCATTATTTCTTTAGCCTTTTTTAATTTCCGCACATTCTCTTCATCGACCAAAAAAGGACATTGCTCTACATTGACCTCATCTTGCGGATTAAAAAACAACCCTATAAGTTCTAAAATTTTTCCTTTTAAATAAATAGAACGTACGGAATGGTGGAGCTTTAAATTTAAAATTTGACTCAATACTACTGTCATCGCTGGAGATAGAGCTAGCTCCTTATAATATTTTTTATCGATTTGATCATCTTTTAAAAAATCAATATATGAAGTATCTCCAGAAAACAACGCGTGAAATTTACGGATAGGAACCAATAGAGATACGGTCCATGAATAGGGATCTACAGCTAAATCAATAGGCAACTCTTGTTGTGGATTAAATAAAAACAGCGCTGAATCTTCCGCTAAATTACGACTATAGCGCCCTTCATTAAATCTATAATTAGCCTGTCCTTTTAAACAAAAATGAAATTGAATCATATTTGCTGCAACCGATTTATAATAATTCTGCCCTTCTTCTGTTTCATTTTGCGCAATCAATAACACAAAATCATCATCAATCTGATAAGTTTCAAATGCACTTTTAGCGTTATTTTTTACAGTATTCTTTTCCATGATTTAGAATTTATTATTTATAATGAATCTAAATTAATAGCAGCAAACGACTTGTATGCCGGACAAAGTTATAAAATTTATCTAAAAACATGTCGCTTAAAGTTACATTATGCTCATGGCGACATTAATAGAACTTATACCGTTATTTAACAAGACAACTTAAACATATCTTTGCCCTCTCGATTGTTACACAGGGTTTATGAACGAAGAGATTTTAAAAAAACATCAAAGTTTTTATGCTATAGGCTTAAATTATCAAAAAGCAGATGCCGAAGTAAGAGGCCTTTTTAGCTTAGATAATGCCGCACAAGAAGCACTTTTAGAAGAAGCTCAACTCAAGGGACACTCAAGCCTTATTCTGCTCTCTACCTGTAACCGCACCGAAATTTATGGGTTTGCTCAAAACCCATATCAACTCATCAAAATTTTATGTGCACACACTCGTGGTTCATTAGATGAATTTGAAAAAGTAGCTTTTGTATATAAAAATTCTGAAGCTATCAATCATCTTTTTCACGTAGGAGCTGGTTTAGATAGTCAAATTTTAGGAGATTTTGAAATTATTAGCCAACTCAAAAAAGCTTTTTTACTCTCCAAAGCGCACAACATAACAACACCTTATCTCGAGCGCTTAACAAACTCTGTTATTCAAGCTAGTAAACGCGTCAAAACTGAAACCGGAATTTCATCGGGTGCCACTTCTGTGTCTTTTGCTTCAGTACATTATATTTTAAATCACGTTGAGCAAGTTAATCGCAAAAAAATCACGCTTTTTGGTACCGGTAAAATTGGGCGAAATACTATTGAAAACTTGGTAAAACACACCAATAACGATAGCATAACACTCATCAATCGCACAAAATCTAAAGCACAGCAAATTGCAGGGAAGTTTAATTTAATCGTAAAAGATTATGCCGACTTACAGGCAGAAATAAGAAATTCTGACATCCTTATTGTGGCTACCGGAGCGCAAAAACCGACCATAACTAAAGAGCTTCTGCATCTCAAAAAGGGATTACTAATTTTAGATTTATCCATTCCTAAAAATGTAGATAGCACCATCAATCAATTGCCCAATGTTCAAGTCATTCATATGGATGAACTATCGGCCATGACTGACGAAACCTTGGCTCAACGCAAATCTTACATTCCTCAAGCTGAAGCGATTATCAACGAAGTTAAGTTAGATTTTTACACCTGGCTTGAAACGCGTAAGTTTGTACCAACTATTACAGCACTGAAAGAAAAACTCAATACGATAAAAGCAGTAGAAATTGCCGCTCAACAACGCAAAGACGGTAATCTAAATATTGAACAAGCCGAACTTATCGGGGATCGTATTGTCAAGAAAATTATGAATCGATTTGCTCAACATCTGCGTCAAGACGACACAGATGAAAGTTTGCAATTGATTCAAAATGTATTTCAGTTAGAAGATTTAAATTAAAATGGAAAAGCTAATCCGCATAGGTACACGCGATAGTGAATTAGCACTATGGCAAGCCAATACTGTTAAGTCAAAACTCGAAACTTTAGGTTACAAAACAGAATTAGTACCTATCAAGTCAACTGGTGATCTCGACCTTGACAAGCCACTTTACGAAATGGGTATTACCGGCATTTTCACAAAAGCGCTAGATGTGGCCATGATCACAAACAAGATAGATATTGCTGTACATTCGATGAAGGATGTGCCTACAGCTCTTCCTAAAGGAATTGTACAATCAGCTGTATTACCACGCGCCAATGTAGCAGATATACTCATTCATAAAGGGCTTGATTTTTTACACCAAGATCAAGGCTGCGTGGCTACAGGCAGCTTACGCCGTAAAGCACAATGGTTGCACCGCTATCCTACTCATCACATCGAAAACTTAAGAGGCAATGTCAATACCCGCCTGAAGAAATTAGAAAATTCTGATTGGGACGGCGCCATTTTTGCTGCTGCCGGTTTAGAGCGTATCAACCTCAAACCTGAAAACTACATTGACCTCAATTGGATGATTCCGGCGCCAGCACAAGGCATTATGCTGGTTGTAGCCAGAGAAAATGATTCGTTTTCACAAGAAGCCGTCGCCCAACTCAATCATCACCCTACCGAAATTTGTGCGCATATTGAACGTGAATTCTTACGCGTTTTAGAAGGCGGCTGTACTGCTCCAATTGGAGCCTTGGCAAAAATCGAAGGTGATAATGTGCTGTTTACTGGCGCTTTATTCAGCTTAGATGGGTCTAAAAAAATTATCGACACTTCAAATTTTAAGACTGATAATTATCAAAATCAAGGTTTAACTGCTGCAAAACGTGTACTTTCGCAAGGTGGAACTAAATTAATGCAAGTCATTAAACAAAAATTAGGGTAATTATGCCTAAGAAATTAAGTAGCTCAAGCCTGTTTATCGCGTTTTTAGATTTGGTGTTATTGGCCTTTCTAATTTTTGACTTTGGATTCACTACACACACAGAATACAAACAGCTTAAACTCATTGCGCTTCCTGCCATATTATTAGGACTACTAGCTTTTAATATCTATAAAGTAATCAAGTATCGCTATGAGTCTGCCATCAAAAAGCGATCACGCACTAACTTATTTATCCTAGTTGCCCTCATTATCACCGAAGTCATCTTTATTAGCATGGACTATCAGGGCGATATTATAGCCACTTTTTTTGCTGATCGTGGCGTTATTGAATATGGCTTACTCTTTTATTTCTTTATCCGATTAATGTATTTAATGCGGACTATTTATAGCATTTATTTTAATCCCGCCACACTCTTTGTAGGGAGCTTTGTCATCGTCATCTTAATTGGTACATTTATGCTTATGTTGCCCAGCGCCACGCTGCATGGCATCAACTTTACAGATGCCCTGTTTACTTCAACTAGCGCTGTTTGTGTAACGGGTCTTGTAGTTTTTGATATTGGCTCTGAATTTACATTATTTGGGCAATCCATCCTGATGATTCTTTTTCAAATAGGAGGCCTAGGCATGTTGACTTTTACCACCTTCTTTGCTTATTTTTTTAAGAGTGGTTCCTCCTTTAGAGAAGGCCTTTTTATGAAAGATGTTTTGGGGGATGATCAACTCAACAATATCATGCAAACCACGGTTAATATTGTTGTGTTCTCCCTTTTGGTTGAATTTGTAGGTGCCATTTTTATCCTTGACTCTATTAGGGAAACAGACATTGCTGACCCCATATTTTTCTCGGTCTTTCACTCCATTTCAGCTTATTGTAATGCAGGGTTCTCAATTTTAACGGGAAACTTAGGTAATCCTATTGTGCGCCATAACTATTATTTACAATGGATCATTATGATCCTCATCATCTTTGGTGGATTAGGTTATTTTATTTCCTTCAACTTTATGCGCTACATCAAACAGTTTTTTATCAACCTCTTCAATAAGAACCGAAAAAAATCAATTGTACGCATCATCACCCTCAACACAAAAATAGTTGCTTACAGTACTATTATTCTCATCATTGGTGGCACTTTAGCCATGCTTTTAACCGAATACAATACTGTTTTACGAGCTGATCAAAGTTTTTTTGGCAAATGGACAACTTCTATGTTTTCGGCCGTTACCGCGCGTACTTGTGGATTTAGCACTATTGATTACTCCCAATTTTCGGTACCAGGCTTATTGATTATGATTCTATTAATGTGGATTGGTGCCTCGCCAGCTTCAACCGGTGGTGGGATTAAAACCTCCTCATTTGCACTAGCCACCTTAAACATCTTTTCAATTGCTCGCAACAAACCGCATATCGAAATCGGCACACGACGCGTAGCTACAGAAGCCGTTCGCCGCGCCTTTGCTATTATCATGATTTCATTAATTGCAATTGGAGTCGGTATTTTACTCATCGCTATTATTGACCCGCAATTTTCACTCATGCAAATTGCCTTTGAGGCCTTCTCTGCTTTTGCTACAGCCGGACTTTCCATGGGAATTACACCACATGTTTCTGAAGTCAGTAAATACATTCTTATCGCCTTAATGTTTTTTGGTCGCATAGGATTGATTAACTTAATGGCCGGAATCTTAGGAAGCCTGAAAGCTAGAGGCTATGAATATCCTAAAGAAAATATTTTAATCAACTAATTCTATAACCCTAATCTCGGTTTTTAATCCGTCAAATGAAATGCTATAATTATGAAAGTTGTAATTTTTGGACTCGGTAACTTCGGAATGTCGCTCGCTATTCACTTAACAGACACTGGAAATGACGTGGTAGTAGCCGACAAAAATCCAGATAGAGTTGACTTAATCAAAGATCAAGTCTCTCATGCGGTTATTATGGATTCTACCAATGAAAATGCCTATCGCGCTTTACCTTTAAAAAACACGGATTTAGTTGTCGTGGCCATTGGTGTTGATGAAGGAGTTGGTATCATGACCACCGCAATTGCTAAAAAAATGTGCGATGCCAAAATCATGGCACGATCAGCCTCATCTGTTCAAGATACCATCTTTGAAGCTATGGGGGTTGATCAAATCATTCATCCCGAACAAGAATACGCTGAACGCCTCACCAAAAAAATCAATCTGCGCGGTAGTATTGACAACTTTGAAATTGAAGGTGAAGGTAACTACCTCATTTCTGAAGTAGAAGTTTGTAAACAATTAGTCGGCAAATCTCTCATTCAATCTAACTTTAGAGAGCGATTTGGCCTGAACATCATCACTATTCTTCGCAAAAAACAATACAATAATATTATAGGCCGCCATGCTGAAAAACAAATTGTAACCGGCATGCCACAACCCGACAGCAAGTTTGAAAACAACGACATCTTAGTAGTTTTTGGAAAAAGTAACGATATCGATAAATATTTAAAACAGTATCATGCCGACGATGCTCTCTAGCCGAAAGCTGACAACAGCACAAGCCGAATTGTTGCTCAATGCCGGAATTGCTTTTACAGATTACAATGCCATCAACATCTCATTCATTGATTTTGATGCCCCGACTTACATTGAAAATGCAATTGTTACCAGCCAAAATACTGTGCGGGCTATTGCACAAAAAAACATAACTATTAAACGCTGCTTTTGCGTGGGAAGCAAAACAAAAACTGCCCTAGAAAAGCTAGGCTATAACGTGTGTGAAATGAGACCTTATGGCCAACAACTTGCCGACTGCATAGTCAACGCCTATGCAAATGCTGAGTTCGTTTTCTTTTGTGGCAATAAACATCGTCCCGAAATTCCTAAGGCTTTAACGCAAAAGCAAATTTCTTTTTCAAAAATCACAGTATACCACACTAGCTTGAATCCTGTAAAATTTGAAAGTGAATTTGACGGCATCTTATTTTTTAGCCCCTCGCAAGTCAAAAGTTATACACAACTCAATCAATTAAACAATCAAATTGCTTTCTGCATCGGCACCTCAACAGCTGCCGAAGCTCAAAAGCATACTCAACATATTATCACTGCCCACAAACCGACAGTTGAAAACACGATTGCTCAAGTGGTCAAAACCTTTCGCTATGATTAAGAATGATCTTTTCCTCCGTGCCTTAAAAGGCGAATCTGTTGAACGCCCCCCAGTTTGGATGATGCGTCAAGCAGGTCGTTATCTTCCTGATTTTATCAAATTACGTGAACAATACGACTTTTTTACACGTTGCCGCACTCCTGAAATCGCCACAGAAATCACCATCATGCCGGTTCATCAAGTAGGCGTTGATGCCGCTATTTTGTTTTCAGACATCTTGGTCATTCCACAAGCTATGGGCATTGATTTCAAAATGAAGCCCGGCGTAGGGCCCTGGTTAGATGAACCGATTAACAGCCAAGCTATGGTTGATAAAGTGTTTGTTCCTGATGTGCACGATGAACTCAATTACGTTTTTGACGCCATCAAAATGACTAAACAGGAGCTTCATGACGACGTACCTCTTATCGGATTTGCCGGATCACCTTGGACCGTTTTCTGCTACAGCATCCAAGGTCAAGGTTCAAAAACTTTTGACAAAGCCAAAGCTTTCTGCTACCAACAACCTCAAGCTGCTAAAGCCTTACTCCAAAAGTTTACTGATACTACCATTGCTTATCTCAAAGCTAAAGTAGAAGCCGGAGTAGACTGTGTGCAAGTTTTTGATTCATGGGGTGGCCTTCTATCGCCAGAAGATTACAAAGAATTTTCATGGCCTTACACTCAACAAATCGTCTCAGCTTTAAAAGATTTAGTGCCGGTCATTGTTTTTGCTAAAGGCTGTTGGTATGCGCTTGACTATATGGCACAATCTGGCGCTTCTGCACTAGGAATTGATTGGACTTGCACTCCACAAACAGCCCGTCAATTAGCAGGGAAAGACATCACTCTTCAAGGCAACTTTGACCCTTCACGTTTGTTATCTACGCCTGAAGAAATTACGCGTTTAACACATCAAATGATTGACAATTTTGGCAAAGACCGTTACATTGCTAACCTAGGTCATGGTATTTTACCGAATATTCCGGTTGAAAATGCCAAAGCTTTTGTAGATGCTGTCAAATCATATCGCTATTAATTTTAATTCGCTTTCATATGTTGACAAAAGGATTTAAAGACGAAGAACAAAAACGATTAGACCAAATTTTAAACGCTGGTTTACAATTGGCTTTTGTACCTGAATCATGGAAAACCGAAGGCAAACACAAACTTGATGAACTCTTATTACAAACCGCCAAATTGAGTTTGCTCGACATCACTACTTTACCTACCGAAGAGCTGTTAGCCCGTCTGAAAGCGCAAAATTTCAGTTTTTCTAACCTTGAGCACTTTGCTGATATTCTGCTTCGTGTAGCGGAGTTAGAAGAAAACAATGCTTCTGATTTAGCTCAAAAAGCCTTAGCTGTTTACGAGTTTGCTCAAGCTGAAAGCAAGACGTTCTCCTTCGGCTTAATTCAAAAAATAAGTGCCGCAAAAGCAAAGCTATAACGCGCAAAAAACAAAGTTGATGAAAGACAAGTTTTACAGTTACATTCAAAATTTACAAGACCGCATCACCTCAGCCATTGAGGCTATTGATGGAAAAGCTAAATTTGTTGAAGATCATTGGGAACGTCCCGGTGGTGGCGGTGGTCGCACCAGAGCCATTGCGGATGGAGCCGTAATCGAAAAAGGCGGTGTCAACATCTCAGCCGTACACGGACCTTTAGATCCGGCCATGCAAAAGTATTTTAAAGTTGGTGATGTCGATTTTTTTGCCTGTGGATTGAGTTTGGTATTACATCCTAAAAATCCAATGGCACCGACAGTACACGCCAATTGGCGCTATTTTGAAATGTATGACAAAGCCGGCAATACCATTGATCACTGGTTTGGTGGCGGGCAAGATTTAACGCCTTACTACCTTTTTGAAGAAGATGCTAAACACTTCCATCAGGTGTGCAAAATGGCTTGCGATAAACACGACAAAAGCTTTTATCCGCGCTATAAAAAACAATGTGATGACTATTTTTGGAATGCACATCGCAATGAAGCGCGAGGCATAGGCGGTTTGTTTTTTGACCATCTTAAACCTACTGAAACACAATCAGCTGATGATTGGTATAACTTTGTCACCGAAGTGGGCAACAGCTTTTTAACGGCTTACTTGCCTATACTCGAAAAACGTAAAGATATGCCTTATACAGATGACCAACGTCAATGGCAAGAAATTAGACGCGGTCGTTATGTTGAGTTTAATCTAGTACACGACAAAGGCACCTTATTTGGACTTAAAACTAACGGACGCATTGAAAGTATTTTAATGAGTTTGCCCCCGGTAGTGCAATGGAAATATGACCACCACCCAGAAAAAGGAAGTCAAGAGGAAAAACTTTTAGATATTTTAAAAACGCCTCAAAATTGGGTTTAATTTAGATAAACTCTTAACTTTATAGAGTTAAAGCCATTTTTAATCTATTATGTTCAGTTTAGAAAGTACACCTCAACTCGTCATTGAAACGCAACAGCAATTGCAAACACTATCCATTTGGAGTGAAAAATTGATTGATTTCACCATGTCTTTTGTTCCAAAAGTCATCGGCGCTATTCTCGTTTATTTCATCGGTCAATGGATTATTAAGCGCATTACCAAAACAACAGCCCTAATTTTTAAAAAACGCAACCTTGATCACTCCTTGCGTTCATTTTTAAATTCTACAATTCGTGTGATTTTAATTATCATGCTCATTGTGGCCATCATTGGTATTCTCGGTGTTGAAACCACCAGTTTTGCCGCGTTGTTAGCCGGTGTTGGTTTGGCCATTGGCGGTGCTTTTAACGGCTCATTGGGCAATATAGCCGGCGGCATCATCATCTTAGTGACGCGTCCCTTTAAAATTGGTGATCTCATTGAAGCTGAAGGAAGCTTTGGCCTTGTTCAAGAAATTGGCATCATTCACACCTATGTCTTGTCTTCTACCAATAAAGTTTCCATCTTGCCCAACGGAAAATTAGTCACCAATAAAGTTACTAATTACAGCAGACAGGGCAACTTGCGTGTCGATATCACTATTCCTGTTGCTCATGGCACAGACGTTGAAAAAGCGCGAAAAATAGCCGTTGAAGTCATGGAAAACCATCCTAATGTCATCAGCAACCCTGCACCAGATATCAAGGTATTAGAAACCAATGACAACGGACAAGTGCTCGTCATTTGGCCGCGTATGAAGATTGAAGCTTATAATGAAAGGGACCCCCGCGCCATGGAACGCGCTTACTACAGCCTTTTCTTTGGAGTGCGTGAAAAAGTTAAACACGCCTTTAATGAAAATGGTATTCAAAGCCCTGACCCTACAGTCAATATCGTAAAGAAAAATTAGTACGACACTCTATATCAAACAAAAGCACAACCACCGTTGTGCTTTTGTGTTTAGTTCTAACACGGTCACTGAGCGAAGTCGAAGTGGCCTCCCTTTAGCCAAAAGCAAAGAGCGGTTTATATCGTTCCAAATCTTGTTATCTACCAAGTCAATGAAATCTTTCACTCCACCTTTGTCAAAATCATTGCCGGTTCATCTTCTTGTGGAAAAGGAG
>CAYVJG010000013.1:8031-74793 GCA_964451785.1 uncultured Flavobacteriaceae bacterium | reverse complement strand
AGTAAAAGCAAAAATCAAGTATCCTCATCAAAGAAAGATCAAAAAGAATCGGCCTCTTTTAATTGCTGTAGAAAACCAGCAAAACACGCCGTCGATGGCGAGGAGAAGGGCTCTTTTTTTGCCCTTCGGGGGACAAGTGTTTTGCGCTAGTTTTCAAGGGAATTAAAATCAGCCTAGCGTTTTTTGTTTCTTTTTTGGGCAATGCAAAAAAGAAAAATAATATTAAAGCATCGCACCGCAAAAGCTGATTTTCCCCGCTACCTCAGGCTTGTATCGTGTGGTACAAACACAAAAAAGCCACCTAGATAACTCAGGTGGCTTTAGAAGTTTTATAAAAACACAACCGTTCTTAAGCGCAATACTCGTCAAAAGCTTGTTTAAGATTTTGAGCAATGAGTTCTGCCGGGCGGCCTTCAATGTGGTGACGCTCAAGCATGTGCACTAACTCCCCATCTTTAAACAATGCCATAGAAGGTGAGCTCGGAGGAAAAGGAACCATGTGTTGACGGGCTTTGTCAACAGCTTCCATATCAACTCCGGCAAAAGCAGTATATAAATGGTCAGGTTTTATAGCATTTTCTATAGCTTGAACAACCCCTGGACGTGCATTGGCTGCGGCGCAACCGCAAACAGAGTTAATCACCACTAAAGCAGTGCCTTGTTCTGTCAAAGCTTTATCAACCGCTTCAGCAGTTAATAATTCCTCAAAACCTACTGAGGTTAATTCCTCCCGCATCGGTTGTACTAATTCTGGTGGATACATATTATAGTGTTTTAAAGTTCTGAATAATAGCGCAAAGGTACAAATAAGTATTGGTTTTTATAACTGAATAGAGCCTATTAAAGATAGCCTTATTGATATTTCTTTAGAATTAATCTAGATTGTAGAAACTGCTGTTAGCTGAAAATCAAAATAGGTTGAGAATAATATTTTGGTACTATGTTGTTTTGAGTGGGTAAATTAAAATCAGGTTGATACCTATTTTTAAAAATTTGTCATTAACTCAAGTTTTGGAGATACTCCAAAGGGTATGATAATCAATTTATCAAAATATACTGGTGCTAATATATATTTGATTTTTAGCAAATACCGTGTGGATAAATTATATAGTCGTTCCTTGAATAATAACCAAACAGATTCATAAGGTAATAAGGTTTGTGGTTGAGTGCTGTTTGTGGATTACTAAGGTAATAAGGTTCAAGGGATCCAGATAAAACCTTATTAACCTGAGTAAAATAATAATGGTAAATGGACAAACCTTATTAGCTTATTTCGTTTGAAGAAAAGAGCCCTATAATAATACCGAAACTTAAATCAGTAGTAAAAGTTCAAAGGACTTTAATAGCTATAACCGTTGGCGAAACTCGCGGTGGAATAACAGACTATACGTCCAACAGAAAGGTTTGAATAGTTAAAGTAAAGGCTTCACCCAAGATATTCCATATAGCGCCATTTTATTAATAGGACTTACTTTGTTTGTGTGAAATTAAAATTTTGGTTACCCACTATATTTGACATAGAGCCAATATTTTTCTGTATTTTAGGGCTCTAAAATTGTATATTATGAAAAAAACACTTTGTTTTTTATTGGTAATGTTTTGTGCGAGTAGTTTATTTGCACAAAAAACCATGACTCCAGAAGATTTGTGGAAAGTCAAGGACGTGAGTCCGCTTGGCCTTTCAAAAGACGGTGATCACTTTTATTATCAGGTTAAAACACCTAATGTGCCCGAAAATAATTTTGACACTAAATATTACAAAATGGCTATCAGCGGCGGAACTGCATATGAAGTCTCTAAAGCCGAAATGGAACAAGCCGTTGTCAACAAGAATATTTCTCCTAACGGACAGTACAAACTCTTTCACAAAGCCGTTCATGTCAATGACGTTTTGGGAAAAGATATCTTTAAAGACCTCCCTAAAACCGATGCTTATGTGTTTACCAGCTTAGATTATCGCCATTGGGATCACTATAACGACGGTAGTTTTAGTCATGTTTTTTACAAAGATTTAGAAGCGGGTACTGAAACAGATATTATGGCTAAACAGCCATATTACACCCCGCAACAGCCTTTTGGCGGTGATGAAGATTACATTTGGGGCCCTGATAGTGAGGCTATTTATTACGTGAGTAAAAAAGTAGCCGGAACTGCTTATGCCACCAGTACCAATACAGATATTTATCGCTTCGATTTAGAAACGCGTAAAACTGAAAACCTGACTGCTCAAAACGATGGTTATGACACACATCCGTCATTTTCAAAACGCGGTGCTTTAGCCTGGTTGCAAATGGATACTCCTGGTTATGAAGCCGATAAAAATGATATTGTTGTGCGTAACAATGGCGTAACACAAAATTTAACTGCTAATTGGGATGGTACAGTAGCTTCATTTATATGGGCTGACAACGGAAAAGAGCTTTATTTTAATGCTCCTGTTGATGGCACTATTCAGTTGTTTAAAGTGAATTATCCAGGCAAAAAACGCATTGCTCCGGTTGTCGAGCAAATTTCTAAAGGGCAATTTGATGTCACAGGAATTATTGCGCAAGTAGGCGATAAGTTACTGGTGACGCGTACAGATATGAATCACGCCTCTGAAATCTTTGCCTTCGATTACAAAGCAGGTACTTTTGAACAATTGACCTTTGTCAATACCGAATTGTATAACCAATTCGATTTGCCGCAAGTTGAAAAGCGCTATGTCACCACGCAAGATGGTCACAAAATGCTCGTTTGGGTCATCTTACCACCAAACTTTGACGCCTCTAAAAAATATCCAACACTGTTATATGCGCAAGGCGGACCGCAATCGCCTTTATCACAATTTTATTCGCGCCGTTGGAATTTCCAATTAATGGCTTCAATGGGTTATGTTGTTGTGGCTCCTAATCGCCGAGGCATGCCGGGACACGGTGTAAAATGGAATGAGATGATCAGTGGCGACTGGGGCGGTCATGCCATGCAAGATTACTTAGATGCAATTGATGCTTTGGCTAAAGAGCCTTTTGTCGATAAAGACCGTTTAGGAGCTGTTGGCGCTAGTTTTGGCGGCTATTCTATCTTTTGGTTGGCCGGCAATCACGATGGACGCTTTAAAACCTTTATAGCCCATGACGGCGTGTTTGATACGCGTGCGATGTACGGCACTACTGAAGAAGTGTTTTTTGTCAATCACGATCTCGGTGGTCCATACTGGAGCAAAGATCCTGAAGTGCAAAAAGGCTACACCACTTTTAATCCGGTGAACTATGTAGCCAATTGGGATACGCCGATTATGATTGTTCAAGGCGGCAAGGATTACCGTGTACCTATTGAACAAGGCTTAGGCGCCTTTCAAGCAGCACAATTACAAGGCATCAAAAGTAAATTATTGTATTTGCCGACTGAGAATCACTGGGTGTTACAACCGCAAAATGCGATGGTTTGGCAACGTGAATTCTTTAAATGGCTTAAAGAAACACTTTAAAAGATTAGCTGATACACCTCCAAGGTTTTTCTAACCTTGGAGGTGTAAACAAACATAAAAGCCTCCGTATGATCTCAATTATACGGAGGCTTTAAGTTTTCTATTCTGGTTCTATGAACTACATCAGGGATTAAAGCTAAGTTCTGTGGTCTTATACCGTATGGATAAATTAACTAGTCCAATTTCGACTTTGTCTCATTGTACTAGTAATTTATGGCCCACGGTATTATACCAACAAAAGATATTATAAATCGGACTAAAAAATAATTCTAATTGGTATTAAAAGCCGCGTTCCTTACGGATTTTCTCGTAGGCTTCTTGTACGCGATCAAATTTTTCGCGGGCACCTTTCTTATAAGCCTCATCCATATCATTTAGTTTGTCAGGATGGTATTTTTTGACCATGCTGCGGTAAGCTTTTTTGATTTCGGCTTCAGAAGCTTTTTCGTCAACCTCCAGAATTTTATAGGCTTCGTCAGCACTTTTAAAGAACATGGCTTTAATACTTTCAAAATCGTAACGATTAAGCCCTAAATAGCCGGCTATTTCTTGTAAAACATTGACTTCGGCAGAGCTGACTTGTCCATCGGCATGAGCCACCCCAAAGAGAAAGTGCAAGACTTGCAAGCGCATTTCATAAGAGGTGCGCGCTCTGAGGTAATTGCAAATTCGTGGCGCTTCAACTTTTCGATTTTTGACTACTTCGTTAAACGTGCGAAAAGTGGCATTGGCGCGTTCTTTGCCATAAGTGCGGGCAAAATACATGCGCACATAGTCTAATTCAGTTTGACTTGCTTGCCCATCGGCCTTAATCACTAGAGAGGACAAGGACAGCAGGTTGAGTTCAAAATCGCCTAAATTGACCTGTTGAGGTCTTCTGTAATTACTCGTAAATCCACCACTTACTTTGCGTTTTCCGTAATAACTATCGATAAAGGTTCCTATTAAAAATCCCAATATAGCTCCGGGAAAACGTCCAATTTCATAACCTATCAAGGCCGCCAGCCATTTAATCATAATCTTTGTTTTGCCCTGCAAATATATAACCTTATCACTATTTAGACTCATATTTCGAGGTGAAGACTTGTAAATAGAGGTTGGTGAACTAGTGGTTAATGGTCAGTGCATTGAAAAAAGAAAATCGATACTAAGGCAAGCTCCGCAAAAGACGATTCCCCCTAGCCCTAAAGGGAGCGCCTTCTGCTCGGTATAAAGAAATTAGGGACTAGGAATTAGAGGGAATGTAAACTTTACCTTTTCTAAAGGTCGAAACTTTAGAAAATTTTATCATCCGTAATATGCTTTTAAGAGTAGTGTTTTAAGGAGTAGAAGCATAAATCAAGCATCATCCTGAGTGGCGTTATTCGCAGCGTCCCCTGACCTGTCATCCTGAACTTGATTCAGGGCCTCGTGTGCTGAGACTATGAACAAGCTTTCTTAACAGGTCGAGATCCTGAATAAATTTCTCCTTGAGGTCGAAATTTTTCAGGATGACAGGCTAAGAGCCAATATTCAAAGGCAGTCAAGAAAGTCAGTATTCAGTAGGTCAGTATTCAGTACACGGAACACGGAACACAACAATTTAACCCACCTTAATTGTAAATATATTGCTTATAATTTGTTAAACAAAAATAATCGCATAAATTTGCCTCTTCATTTTAGAGAGAGAATGAATTATGGAAAGTTGGTTTGTGCTTTATGTCAAGAGTAGAACCGAGAAGAAAGTTGCACAGCGATTGGAAGCTCAGGGATACACTATTTTTGCACCGACTAAAATTGAGGAGCGCCAATGGTCTGATCGGATCAAAAAGGTAGAAGTTCCTTATTTCAGATCCTATGTCTTTATAAAATGTACTGAAAAGCAGATGCTGCAAGTCTTGGAAGTTCAAGGTGTTGTGCGTCGTTTGTTTTGGTTGCGGAAACCCGCTGTTATCCGTGAGGAAGAAATGCAGGAAGTCTTAACATTTTTTGGGAAATACCAAAATAATAAGATAGCCGTTGAGGCGTTTTCTCAAGGCGAAGAAGTCTGGATACGTCACGGCGCCCTTCGCAACCACAAGGCCGTCGTCCTTAAAAGCGACAAAACTAAAGTTACCTTAAGCCTTCCCGGACTAGGTTGTAGCTTTAAAGTCATACTAACTAAAAACCAAATTGAAAAAACAAATAAACCTTAGCCTATTCCTAATCTAATTATTTCCGATACTATACGGCCCTCTATTACCTATAAAATAGAAGCCCTGTTTACGCTTATGGCTGTTAACAGTATGGTAATATTTATATTTTAGATAACCTTATCTTTATTTGTTTCTTTTTCTATATTTGTATTGGCTACTTTGGCTCCTCTGTGGGACTGAAGAAGCGGAGCAGTGGAAAAAACGGTGTGAGTCAATACACTGCAAAAGCCGAATTCCCGCTACCGCAGGCTTGTATCGTGTGGTACAAATCGAAATCAAATATATTTTGTTGCTATAACCAAAATAGCATGCTATCACACGAAAGGATTCAGGAACCACACGAAAGGATTCGTGAGGCAGCGAGGGTAAAAGCAAAAATCAAGTATCCTCATCAAAGAAAGATCAAAAAGAATCGGCCTCTTTTAATTGCTGTAGAAAACCAGCAAAACACGCCGTCGATGGCGAGGAGAAGGGCTCTTTTTTTGCCCTTCGGGGGACAAGTGTTTTGCGCTAGTTTTCAAGGGAATTAAAATCAGCCTAGCGTTTTTTGTTTCTTTTTTGGGCAATGCAAAAAAGAAAATAATAGCACCGCAAAAGTCGATTTTATCCGACCCTAAAGGGAGCGTCTTTTGCTCGGATATAACTATATATAATTTTTCTTAGCAGGTCGAGATCCTGAATAAATTTCTCCTGAGGTCGAAATTTTTCAGGATGACAAAGAAGCTAGTTTTTTCGACACCCTTTAGAACCGAGGCAAAAGGCGATAAAAATCAGATTAAATCACATGAAGATAGCAGTAGCGGGAACAGGATATGTAGGCTTATCAAATGCGGTGTTATTAGCACAGCATCACGAGGTAGTGGCATTAGATATTTTGGTTGAGAAAGTCGATTTAATCAACGCCCATCAATCGCCTATTGAAGATAAAGAGATAAGCGATTATCTGGCGCATAAAACACTACACTTGCGCGCTAGCTTACAGGCTGAAGAGGCTTTTGATAATGCCGATTTTGTCATTGTCTCTACGCCGACAAATTACGATCCTAAAACGAATTATTTCAATACCTCTAGTGTTGAATCGGTTGTCAAACAAGTTAAAACAATCAATCCTCAGGCTACAGTGGTTATCAAATCCACAGTGCCTGTAGGTTATACGCAACGCTTAAAAGTCGAATTAGATTTTGACAATATTATCTTTTCACCTGAATTTTTACGCGAAGGAAAAGCCTTGTATGACAACCTGTATCCATCGCGTATTATTGTAGGTGAACAAAGTGAACGCGCTCAGCAGTTTGCCGACTTATTAAAGGAAGGGGCTGTAAAGCAAGATATTCCGGTACTATTCACCAACTCGACCGAGGCGGAAGCCATCAAGTTGTTTTCAAATACCTATCTCGCCATGCGTGTAGCTTATTTTAACGAATTAGACAGTTATGCACAGATTAACGGCCTCGATTCGCGACAAATTATTAAAGGCGTAGGCCTCGATCCTCGTATAGGCGACCATTATAACAATCCCTCATTTGGCTATGGTGGGTATTGTTTGCCCAAGGACACTAAGCAATTGCTGGCCAATTACGATAAAGTGCCCAACAACATTATTCAAGCTATAGTCGATGCCAACCGTACGCGTAAAGATTTTATAGCTGAAACCATTATTGAGAAAAAACCGAAATGCGTAGGCGTGTATCGTCTGATTATGAAATCAGGTTCTGATAATTACCGCGCCTCGGCTGTACAAGGTGTCATGAAACGCATCAAAGCCAAAGGCATAGAAGTGGTGGTATATGAGCCCGTTTTAACAGAAAACACCTTTTTTGGTTCAAAAGTAGAGCGCGACTTAAATCGTTTTAAAAACGACTGTGATTTGATTATCTCCAATCGCAATACTCCGGAACTCGCCGATGTAAAAGACAAAGTATTTACACGCGATTTATTTGGGAGCGATTGAGGAAGGGCGAACTATGCGAATCGCAAAAGCTGAATTCCCGCTATCGCAGGCTTGTATCGTGTGGTACAAATCGAAATTAAATATATTTTTGTTGCTATAACCAAAACAGCATGCTATCACACGGAGGGATTCAGGAACCACACGAAAGGATTCGTGCGGCAGCGAGAGTAAAAGCAAAAATCAAGTATCCTCATCAAAGAAAGATCAAAAAGAATCGGCCTCTTTTAATTGCTGTAGAAAACCAGCAAAACACGCCGTCGATGGCGAGGAGAAGGGCTCTTTTTTTGCCCTTCGGGGGACAAGTGTTTTGCGCTAGTTTTCAAGGGAATTAAAATCAGCCTAGCGTTTTTTGTTTCTTTTCGCTGCCCTGAGCTAAGTCGAAGGGGGGCAATGCAAAAAAGAAAATAATAGCACCGCAAAAGTCGATTTTATCCGACCCTAAAGGGAGCGTCTTTTGCTCGGATATAACTATATATAATTTTTCTTAGCAGGTCGAGATCCTGAATAAATTTCTCCTGAGGTCGAAATTTTTCAGGATGACAAAGAAGCTAATTTTTTCGACACCCTTTAGAGCCGAAGCAAAGGCGAGGAAGGTAGTTGAGAAAATTCGTATCCATTTACTCACATGAGCAGCATTCGTATCAATTAGTATTAAATGAAAACAATCATCATCACCGGAGGAGCTGGATTTATAGGTTCGCATGTCGTGAGGCGTTTCGTGACCAAATATCCCGAATTGCAGATTGTCAATGTAGATGCTTTGACTTATGCGGGGAATTTAGAAAATGTACGCGACCTTGAACAGGCGTCCAACTACAGCTTTGAAAAAGTAGATATTACCGATGTTGAGGCCGTGAATGCTTTGTTTGCACGTTATCAACCCGATGGCGTGATACACTTAGCTGCAGAATCGCATGTCGATCGCTCTATTGCAAATCCCTCAGCTTTCGTGATGACTAATGTTGTGGGAACCGTTAATTTGCTCAATGCCGCCAAACACACTTGGGACGGGAAATATAAAGGCAAGCGCTTTCATCATGTGTCTACAGATGAGGTGTATGGCGCCTTGGGAGCAACCGGATTTTTTACTGAAGACACCAAATACGATCCCCATTCACCTTACTCGGCTTCAAAAGCAGCATCTGATCATTTTGTACGCGCTTATGCCGATACCTATGGCATGCCAGTAGTGATTACCAATTGTTCCAATAATTACGGACCGAATCACTTTCCTGAAAAGCTGATTCCCTTGTGTATTCACAATATCTTGAATCACAAGCCGCTTCCGGTATATGGAAAAGGCGAAAATACGCGCGATTGGTTATATGTAGTTGATCATGCCAGAGCTATCGATTTAGTATTTCACAAAGCAGAAGACGGAGAAACTTATAATATCGGCGGATTTAACGAATGGACCAACATCGATTTAGTCCGCGAACTCTGTCGACAAATGGATGAAAAACTCGGTCGTCAGGCAGGCGAGAGTGAGCAACTGATAACCTTTGTCAAAGATCGCCTCGGGCACGATTTACGTTACGCCATCGACGCCACAAAAATCAATCAAAAATTAGACTGGAAACCCAGCGTTACCTTTGAAGAAGGCCTGAGTAAAACCATAGATTGGTACCTCAATAACCAAGATTGGCTCGACAATGTCACCAGCGGTGCCTATCAAGATTATTACACCAAAATGTACGAAAAGGAGTAGGTCAGTATTCGCTATTCAGTAAGTCAGTATTCAGTACACGGAACACAGAACACGGAATACAGTTAACAATATGTTTTACACTTATACCCATAAAAATAAACAAATAATAAATGTTTTTACGGGTACAACCAAAATAAGTTTATTATTTTTACCCTAAAACTATAAAACTTGATCGCAAGACCTCTTTACATAAAGCAATTGGAGCCCTTTATTGATAAGCCACAGGTGAAGATATTGACGGGTATTCGGCGCTCCGGGAAATCAACGATTTTGCGCTTGTTGCAAAACCGATTGGTTGAAAGTGGCGTGGCATCAGATCAAATTTTGGTTATGAATTTTGAGAGTTTTGCTTATGCTGATTTCAAAACGGCCAAAAGCTTGTATGGGTATATTAAGGATAAAATTCAAAGCGAAGGAAAATATTACCTGCTGCTAGATGAAATACAGGAGGTGGAGCAATGGGAAAAAGCCATTAATTCTTTTTTGGTCGATTTTGAGGTCGATATTTACCTCACCGGTTCTAATTCTCATTTACTTTCTTCAGAATTGTCTACGTTTTTAGCGGGGCGTTATGTGCAAATCCCGGTGTTTACATTGTCCTATAAAGAATACCTCGATTTTAAGAAGGAAGAATTTCCCGAACTGAAAAATGATAAAGACGGCTTTGAACACTATTTGCGCATGGGCGGCTTTCCGGTAATTCATACACAAGATTACGATGCCGAATCCGCCTACAAGGTGGTTCGTGATATTTATTCTTCCGTTATTTTGAGAGACACGGTACAACGCCACAACATTAGAGATATTGAGCTTTTGGAGAGGGTATTGCGCTATGCGTTTGACAATGTTGGTAACACGTTTTCGGGGAAGAATGTGGCCGATTATTTTAAAAGCCAACAGCGTAAAGTAGATATCAACACCATCTACAATTACCTGACCGCTTTAGAAAGTGCCTTTGTGCTCTATCGCGTTTCGAGATATGATATTAAGGGAAAGGAGATATTGAAAACCATGGAGAAGTTTTATGTAGGCGATTTGTCGCTGATTTATGCCACCATGGGGTATCGGAGCCGAATGATAGGAGGGCTATTGGAAAATATCGTGTTTTTGGAACTAAAAAGAAGAGGTTACCAAGTTTATATCGGAAAACTAGGCACCAAGGAAATTGACTTTATTGCCGAAAAAGCCGGTGATAAATTATACCTTCAGGTAGCTTATAAATTAGAACATAAAGAAACCGTAGATCGAGAGTTTCAGCCTTTGATAGCTATTCGGGATCATTACCCAAAATACGTGATCACCATGGATGATTTCTGGGATGACAACATTCAAGGCATACAACACCGGTACATTACCGATTTCTTGGAGGCAAATTCTTGGTAAAACAGTATTCAGTATTCAGTAAGTCAGTATTCAGAACACTGAAAAAGGGATGTTAACTCAAGGCTAGTCCTAAAAGCTGTTTAGTGCTTATCCATAACAATATAAAAGCAAAATAGATTTATTGGTGCAACCTTTATATATTTAGTAAAATAAAGCTTAAACTACATTTAATTTATAAATAAATGAATAATTTAAAAATAGCTGTTAATGCAGCTTTAAAAGCTGGTAAAGCCATACTCGATGTGTATCAAAATGATTTTGACGTAGAAGTTAAAGCTGATCAGTCTCCTTTAACTGAGGCAGATAAAAAATCTAATAAAGTTATTGTCGATGATTTAAGCACAACGGATATCCCTATTATTAGTGAAGAAATTAAAAATATGGATTACCAAGAGCGTCAAAATTGGCAATTGTGTTGGATGGTGGATCCACTTGATGGTACAAAAGAGTTTGTGAAGAAAAATGGGGAGTTTACAGTTAATATAGCCTTGATTAATAATGGACTTCCTATCTTAGGAGTAGTGTATTGGCCGGTAGCTGATAAGCTTTATTTTGCTACAGAAGAATTAGGGAGTTTTGTAGCTAAAGTTAAGCCAACTGAAACAGTTGAAGAAATTAATAACTTAGTGGCCCATAGTGAAGTGTTGACACAGGCAAAACAACCAGAGGTATTTTCAATTGTGGCCTCACGATCTCACCTTTCAGAAGAGACTTTGGCGTTTGTGGATGATTGTAAAAAACGTTACGGAAAAGTTAATTTGGTGAGTAAAGGTAGTTCTTTAAAGCTCTGTATGGTGGCAGAAGGAGCTGCTCATGTTTATCCGCGACTTGCACCGACTATGGAGTGGGATACCGCTGCAGCTCATGCAGTAGCTAAGTTTTCAGGTTGTCAAGTGTATGATTACACAACGAAACAGGAATTGAATTATAATAAAGAAAATCTCTTGAATCCATATTTTGTTGTTCTTGGTAAAGCGTAGAGCTATTGAGTAAGTCGCCAATATAAACCGATAAACGTCCATATGTTCACACTGCCTTTAGTTGCACAACAAGTCGTTGTGATTCTCGTTGTTATTGTCTTAGTTATATTCTTACTTTTAGATAAGTTAAGACCTGCAGCCTTGTTTTTTGCTGCAGTACTCTTATTTTTGTTGTTGAATATCATACAAATTGAAGACTTTTTGGATGCATTGGCAAACAAGTCTATTTTGAGTATATTCTTACTTATTTTTATTACGGCAGGTATTAAAGAGCATTTTAACCTTATCGCCTGGATGGATAAGCTTTTTGCAAGTGCTCAAACAGGTAAAAGCTTTATGTTGAGAATGACACTGGGTGTTTCAGGCTTGTCTTCATTTCTGAATAATACACCTATTGTCGCTTTATTTTTACCTTATGTTTATCAGTGGTCAAAGCGACATAATATCTCGCCTTCCAAGTTGCTAATCCCTTTGTCTTTTGCTGCAATTGTAGGAGGAATGATGACGGTTATAGGAACTTCTACAAACTTAGTTTTAAATGGATTAATTGTCTCTAAAAATATGCCCACTCCAGGGTTTATAGATTATCTATTACCTGGATTACTTGTGACTATTGGCGGTATAGTATTTCTTTATTTTTGGGGGTATAAATTGTTGCCTAATAATGTTGAATTATTAAATACAGTAAAGTCAGCACCACGAGAGTACTTAATTGAGCTCAAAGTGGTACAAAATGCCTCTATAATTGGGCAAACGGTACAGGATGCTAATTTGAGAAACCTAAATGAAGTTTATCTTTTTGAAATTATCAGACACAAACAGAGTATTTCTCCGGTAAAACCTACTGATGAAATTTGCGCCGGTGATATTTTAGTTTTTGCTGGAGAAACTCAGAATGTAATTGAATTATTAGATAGACATAAAGACTTTACTTTGCCAATAAAAAACGACGGGTCAGATGAATTACATCGTCTGAATTTACAAGAAGCAGTGATTCCTTATAATTCTGAATTGATTGGACAAACTTTGAAAAAGATCCAATTTAGAGAACGTTATGATGCTGCCGTAGTTGCTGTACATAGAAATGGCGAAAAACTAAGAGGAAAAATAGGAGAAGTTATTTTGGAAGCAGGGGATTTGCTTTTGATTAACCCGGGAGAGCAGTTTGTAAAGCGCAATAGGGCCTGTAATGCGATTTATTTAATATCAACTATTCGCAAAACTAAACAAGCTAATAAATTAGGTAAAAAAGGCTTTGTATTAGTTCTTTTAGCACTTGTTTTAGCAATGGGACTGGGAGCTATAGACTTGTTTTTTGCCTTGATATTACTCACTACTTATATGGTAGCTACTAAGTTGTTATCTGTTCAAGAAATGAAAAATCAGTTAGATATTAGCTTATTAGTAGTTTTAGTATCATCTTTGGCTTTTAGTACAGCTTTAATAGAATCCGGAACGGCTAAAGTATTAGCAGAGGGCTTTATGGAATTCTTTAAACCACTTGGAAATATTGGCCTTGTAGTTGGTGTGTATTTGATCACCTTAATTCTGACTTCATTTGTAACCCATGTGGCCGCAGTGTCTATTGTTTTCCCTATTGGCTATGCCATTGGTATGCAAACACCTGAGCTCAATATGACCGCTTTGTTTATAGCTATTGCTTTTGCTGCTTCGGCATCTTTTCACTCGCCGTTTAGTTATCAAACAAATTTAATGGTCTACGGACCTGGAGGCTATAAGTTTAAAGATTATTTAAAAATAGGCACGCCGTTTACTGTTATTTATTCAATCTTAACTCTAGGATTTATCCTATTCTACTACCAATTGTAATCATTATGAAAGAAAAACTCCATATTATTCCACATCAGCATAAAGTTGATAAAAGAATGCGTAATAAACAGAATCAACACAAATCGCTCTTGGTGTGGTTTACAGGTTTGTCTGGATCTGGAAAATCAACAATCGCAGGACGTGTTGAGCACTTATTGTTAGAGCAGGGTATACATACTTATTTGCTCGATGGCGATAATGTGCGAACAGGGTTAAATAAAGGGCTGAGTTTTACTGCAGAAGATAGACATGAAAATTTGCGCCGCATTGCGGAAGTCTCTAAGTTATTTCTAGATGCAGGGATTGTTGTGTTAGGTGCTTTTGTGTCGCCTTTAGCTAAAGATCGAAGAATGATTGCAGAAATAGTTGAAAATTATAACTTTGTAGAAATTCATGTAGCTACCTCTTATGAAGAGTGTGAGCGGCGTGATGTTAAAGGCTTGTATAAAAAAGCACGCCAAGGTGAAATAACTAACTTTACAGGTCTTGATGCGCCTTATGAAGAACCCGTAAACCCGGATATCGTTTTACATACAACATCTAAAAGTGTAGATGACTGTGCACGAGAAGTGCTAAATTATTTATTGAATAACAAAAAACTGAAACAATTATGAGTAGTTACTATCTGAACTATCTTGACGAACTCGAATCAGAAGCCATTTATATCTTGAGAGAGGTGTATGCACAATTTGATAACCCTGTCATCTTATTTTCAGGCGGAAAAGATTCGGCTTTAGTGACCCATTTAGCTAAAAAGGCGTTTTATCCCAATAAAATCCCTTTCCCTCTGATGCATGTGGATACGGGGCATAATTTCCCGGAAACCATTGCTTTTAGAGATGCTCTGGTAGATGAGCTAGGTGCAGATTTAATAGTGGGCTCAGTTCAGCAAGCTATTGATGAAGGTCGAGTTGTTGAAGAACGCGGTAAAAATGCAACGCGTAATGCCTTGCAAATCACCACCTTGTTGGATGCTATTGAGGAGAATAAAGTAGATTGTGCTATTGGTGGCGGACGTCGTGATGAAGAGAAAGCCCGTGCTAAAGAACGCTTCTTTTCACACCGCAATGACTTTGGTCAATGGGATCCTAAAAATCAACGTCCTGAATTGTGGAATTTACTAAATGGAAAGTATTTTGAGGGTGAACATTTCCGTGCTTTCCCTATTAGTAATTTTACAGAAATGGATGTGTGGAATTATATCACAAGAGAGAATATTAAATTACCATCCCTATATTTTGCACATGAACGTGAAGTGATTTGGAGAAATGGGACTTGGCTGCCTTATTCTGAACTGATTAATGTAGAAAAAGGGGAGGAAGTAGTAACTAAAAAAATCCGTTTCCGTACGCTTGGTGACATTAACATTACCGGCGGTATAGAAAGCGATGCTGATACGCTTGAAAAAATTACGGCAGAAGTAGCCACCATGCGCCAAACTGAACGCGGTAACCGTTCTGATGACAAACGCTCTGAATCAGCTATGGAAGACCGTAAAAAACAAGGGTACTTTTAGTAGCAGGCATTAAGCTGTAAGCTATAGGCTATAAGCCATAAATTACAGCCTGCCGACTACCGCCTACAGTCAAACCATGAGAGATTTTAAAAAATATGAAATATGGAAGCTCAGTCATCAACTGGTACTAAATATTTATGATTTAACGAGAGAATTAGCACATTCAGAGCGTTATCAAATTGTCTCTCAGATGCAACGTGCCGCTTATTCTATTCCCTCTAACTTTAGTGAGGCTGTAGAAGAAAGTCAGATAAAGAATTTAATAGATTTATTCAAATTTCTTTGGGGTTCGCTCATGAAATTGAATATTTTGTACTCTTGTGTTTTGATTTAAAAATGATTAAAAAAGAACCTTATTTAAATCTAATAAAGGATATTAACTTAGTTAAAAAGAAATTATACAGTTTAAGCCAAAGGCTACAGTCTAGCCGTAAGTAATAAACTATATACAATAGGGCTACAGCCTACCGCTTAAAACCTAAAACAATTATTATGGAGATTAACAATAATCAACTCTTGCGTTTTACCACTTGTGGAAGTGTAGACGACGGGAAAAGTACACTTATAGGACGCTTATTATACGATTCAAAATCAATTTTTGAGGATCAACTAACCTCTATTGAAAATACCAGTAAAAAAAAGGGACACGACCAAATTGACTTGGCTATGTTTACCGATGGTTTACGCGATGAACGTGAACAAGGCATCACTATTGATGTGGCTTACCGCTATTTTAATACCCCTAAACGCAAGTTTATCATTGCCGATACGCCCGGACACATCGAATATACACGAAATATGGTGACAGGTGCCTCAACGGCTAACGCTGCTGTTATTTTGATAGATGCACGTCACGGGGTGCTTGAGCAAACTAAACGTCATGCTTTTATCGCTTCCTTACTCAATATTCCTCACTTGTTGGTGTGTGTCAATAAAATGGATTTGGTAGATTATAGCGAAGCCGTTTATAATGATATCCTTAAGCAGTTTGAAAAAATTTCTTCTAAACTCAACATTAAAGATATTCGTTTTATTCCTATCAGTGCTTTAGTGGGGGATAATGTGGTGAATCGTTCTGAAAACATGGATTGGTTTCAAGGTTCTCCTTTACTCCATGAGTTAGAAACTTTACATATCAGTAGTGATATTAATAAAATCGACGCCCGCTTCCCGGTACAAACAGTCTTGCGTCCACAACGCAAAGGTTTTGAAGATTACCGCGGTTATGCAGGTCGTATTGCGAGTGGCATTTATCGCGTAGGTGATGAGGTGACCATTCTCCCTTCAGGGTTTACATCTAAAATTAAAACCATGAATTTGGATGAAGTAGATTTGGAAGAAGCCTATGCCCCAATGTCCGTAGCCATGACTCTAGAAGATGATTTTGATATTAGCCGTGGCGATATGATTGTTAAGGTGAATAACCAACCAGAACTCAAACAAGAATTTGATGTCATGTTGTGCTGGCTAAATGATAAAACCGCACGTCCACGTACAAAATATATTTTGATGCATGCTGCTAATGAACAAGTTGCTATGGTAAAAAATGTAGTCTATAAAGTAGATGTGAATACTTACGATAGAATTACAGACGATGCAAACCTTAGTATGAATGATATTGCACGTGTCACAGTACGCACCACTCAGCCGTTAATGACTGACCCTTATCTTGAAAATAGAACCACAGGAAGTATCATTCTTGTTGATCCGGCCACTAAAGAAACCGTTGCTGCAGGGATGTTAGTGTAAGTAAGGCGTTGACAACTTAAATCTTGGAGTAACAGTTAATGAGTTGGCATTGATTTTTGATCACGTAGGTATCGACACTAACGATGTACTCGAGACTGCCGGTACTAAATATAACTTCTTAAAGTAAAAGTATAAACCCGAACTCGTAGGGCGGACACTGTATAGGAGTTGATCCTTATTATTTGGCACAAAAGGCGAAGACTTTAGGCTATCATTCGCAGGTTATTCTTTCGGTACGGCGTGTCAATGATGAGATGGACACTTTTATAGCAGCCAAAACCATCAAGTTGATGATCAAGAAAGACCTGCACATCAAAGGATCTAATGTACTGATTTTAGAAGTAACCTTTAAAGAAAACTGTCCCGATATTCGCAACACCAAAGTGGTGGATATCTATAAAGAACTTCAAGAATTTGGTACTGATGTCGATATTTATGACCCTTGGGCTAATGCCGAAGAAGTGAAACACGAATATGGCTTAGATATTATTGCTGAGGTTGACGAATCTGTCGATTATGAAACTATTATTGTAGGGGTAGCTCACAAGGAATTTACGACCTTTGATTTCGCTGACTGTAAACAAAATGGAGTCGTTATCTTTGATACTAAAGCTATTCTCGATAGAGATTTAGTGGACGAGAGATTGTAATGGTATTCAGTAAGTCAGTAATCAGTATACGGAACACAGAATACAGAACACAGAGCACATTAACTAAACACACTATGAATAACCATAAAATTGCCATTATCGGATTAGGTTACGTAGGGTTGCCCTTAGCCATAGAATTTGGGAAGCACTACGATGTTTTAGGATTTGATATTAATCTTGAGCGTGTGGAAGAACTCAGTCGAGGCCAAGACCGCACGCAGGAGGCTAATTTAAACGAACTCCGTCAGGTCATAGAGACCGGAAAAGAGAAGGATGCTGTCGGATTGCGTTTTTCTGCAAACGTGGATGATTTGAAGGATTACAACACCTATATTGTCACCGTGCCAACGCCTATTGATGAATTTAAAAGTCCCGATTTGACGCCATTATTAAAAGCTTCTGAAATGTTGGGGCGTGTATTGCGTCAAGGTGATGTGGTAATCTATGAATCCACCGTTTATCCCGGCTGTACCGAGGAAGACTGTGTGCCGGTATTAGAAAAAACAAGCGGATTAAAATTTAATGAAGATTTTTATTGTGGCTATTCCCCGGAACGCATTAATCCGGGCGATAAAGTCAATACGCTGACAAAAATTAAAAAAGTTACCTCGGGTTCGACTCCTGAAATTGCCGAGCAAGTCAATGATTTGTATGCCTCTATCATCACCGCCGGCACACATAAGGCGCCAAATATAAAAGTTGCCGAGGCGTCTAAAGCCATTGAAAATGCACAGCGTGACGTGAACATTTCTTTTGTGAATGAGCTGGCATTAATCTTTGACCGTGTGGGGATTGATACCAACGATGTGATAGAAGCCGCTGCTACCAAGTGGAACTTTTTAAAATTTAAACCCGGACTCGTCGGCGGACACTGTATTGGCGTTGATCCTTATTATTTGGCACAAAAGGCGAAGACTTTAGGCTATCATCCGCAGGTTATTCTTTCGGGACGGCGGGTCAATGACGAGATGGGCGCTTTTGTAGCAGCTAAAACCATCAAGTTGATGATCAAGAAAGACCTGCACATCAAGGGATCTAATGTACTGATTTTAGGTATCACCTTTAAAGAAAACTGTCCCGATATCCGCAACACCAAGGTGGTGGATATTTATGAGGAATTACAGCAATTTGGCGTCAATGTGGACGTTTATGACCCCTGGGCTGATGCCGAAGAAGTGAAAAAAGAATTAGCTATAGATCTGCAGAAAGAATTGTATTTCTCAAAAAAATACCAAGCCGTCATCTTAGCAACAGCACATCAAGAGTTTTTAGAACTCGATATGAGTAGCTTAGCTGCGAATAATGGCGTGGTGTTTGACACCAAAGCCTGCCTGGATCGGGATGTGGTCGATGGACGATTGTAGCGGTATTCGGTGAGTTGATGTCCTGTAAGTCGGTATTCCGTGGGTCGGTATACGGAACACGAACCGCATTAAAAGTGGTTTTATACCATACCACGAAAGTATATGTATATTTAAAAGTTAAATTATGATAAATTAATGGGGATAAAAAAAATGACTAAAGATTTTTGGCCCTTGTTGAAAAATACAATCTCTAAAAGAAAGAGTAGCGCTATGGCAAAAGGAGGCATTGGTAGTATCCTTTTAAAGTTAAGCCGAACTTTTTTTGGGCTCATAGTTGGGGTTGTTTTGGCACGGATTCTTGGAGCTGATGAGTTTGGAATATATACCTATGTGTTTTCTATAATCACGCTGATTTCATTGCCTGCTCAATTTGGTTTACCCCAGCTAATGGTGCGGTATATTCCTAAATATGAGGTTGAGGGAGAATGGGCGAAAATTAAGGGGATTCTAAATGCATCTAATGTATTTGTGATTTTGGCTTCTATTTTAGTTATAGGAATATCCCTCGCTTTAGTTCAAACAGGATTATTGGATGTTTCTAGTGATAAACTGAATACTTTTTATTGGGGGTTAGCGCTTGTTCCAGCGATAGCACTAACCTCTTTAAAAGGAGCTACTCTTCGAGGTTTTAGACATATCATCTTAGGGTTGTTTCCTGACAATTTTATCAGGCATTGTGCTTTTGTTGTTGCCTTATTGGTCTTTAGTTTCATTGCTAAGGAGTGGGTTACTGCTGAAACAGCGATGGCTCTTAACTTTTTATCGGTGTCCTTAGCATTTCTAATTGGTGCGTACTGGGTATCTAATAAGATGCCGCAACAGAGTAAAAGAATAGCTCCAACATACCGATTAAAAGAATGGGGGATTGTCGCAGTTCCGTTACTTTTAAATGGAGGAATGTATTTGGTGAATAGTAAAATAGATATTATCCTGCTAGGATGGTATAAGAATGCTGAACAAGTAGGAATCTATGAAATTGGCTGGCGCGGGGCTTCCTTGGTGTCGTTTGGGTTGATAGCTTTGAATGGAATGTTAGCTCCTTATATTTCTCAATTGTACCACAAAAATAAAATTCAAAAACTGCAAAAGATCATTACAATATCTGTGGTGTTAAACACACTAATTGCTTTGGGTGTATTTTGCACATATTATTTATTTGGAGATTATATTTTATCTACTGTTTTTGGAGAAGAGTTTACGCAAGGATATACTGTACTTTTAATTCTTGGTGGAGCTCATTTGGTAAATGTAATTTCCGGTCCTTCGGGTATAATCCTAAATATGACCGGTTATGAGAAAACTGTTTTATGGGGTTTAATCTTGTCTGCTATAATCAATATTGTGTTTAACTTTATTCTAATTCCTGAATATGGAATGGAAGGAGCTGCCATAGCAAGTTTGATTTCATATTTTATTTGGAATACTTTTTTAGTCTTAATGACTTTAAAAAAAGTGGAGATTAATTCTTCTCTCTTTTCTTTAATATCAATAATTAGAAAATGAAAAAACCTAATTTTTTCATCATAGGAGCACCAAAATGTGGAACAACCTCCTTCGCAAAATGGTTAGGAGAACATCCTAATATTTTTATATCTCCCATAAAAGAGCCTTGCTTCTTTGATAGTGATCATAAGCATTCTCTTGTAAAAAACATCAATGAATATGATGGGTTGTTTGCTAGGGCTAATAATAAACATATAGCAGTAGGAGAGGCAAGTACACGCTATCTAGTGTCTGAGGTAGCTGTGAATAGGATTTTAAAATATAATGAAAAAGCTAAAATAGTAGTATGCCTTAGGAATCCTATTAAAATGGTTCAATCTTTACATCAACAAGAAGTTTTTTCAGGTAATGAGCATATCAACGATTTTGAGTCGGCGTGGAAATATAGGCAAGATAATCATCAAAGCAAACTTTCTAAAGATAATGCTTATTTAGATTATCGAAAAGTTTGCTCTTTGGGTTCACAATGCGAAAAACTTTTAAATACTCTTCCTCTTAATCAAGTTCATTTTATTCTTCTAGACAATTTAAAAGAGAATCCGCTCAGAGTTTATAAAGATTTGTTGCAATTTTTAGACGTAGCTTATAAAGGAAGGCAAGATTTTACTGCTAAAAACAGCTCAAAAGAAATAAAGTATCGATCAATACAGCAGGCTATAACACTGCTTAGCAGAGTAAAACGAAAATTGGGAATTAAAAGAAGTTCAGGTATATATAAGTTGAATGCCAAAAAAATAGAACGAAAAGCAATTTCTACAGAACTGCAACTTGAACTGGAGGAATACTTTAAACCGGAAATTTTAAAATTAGAGAAAATTTTAAACCGAGATTTGTCACATTGGTTTCAATATTCAAAAAACAAATAAAAATATGAGGTTGTTGACTATTGGCCTACCTGTTTACAATGCGGAAGCATTTCTTAAAGATTGCATTAGTTCTATTCTGAACCAAACATATAAAGATTATGAATTGATTATTGTGGATGATGGATCAACTGACAATTCTATATCCATAATTAAACAATTTGATGATCCAAGAATTGAGCTAATAGAGGATGGAAAAAATAAAGGATTAATTGAGCGGCTTAACCAAATATCTAAGATGTGTGAAACAAAATATTTGGCTAGAATGGATGCCGATGATATTATGCATTTTGAGCGTTTAAAAACACAAATGGATATTTTGACAAGCAATCCTGAGATAGATGTTTTAGGGACAAATGTTTACTCCATTGATAGTGGTAATATTATCAAGGGAGTACGTTCACAGTTTAATGGAAGTGAAGAAGTGAAAATTCGCGAAGTCAAAAGTTTTGTGCACCCTTCTATTATTGGTAAATCCGTTTGGTTTAAAAATAATCCATACGATAAAAGGGCATTGCGAATAGAAGATAAAGAGCTTTGGTATAGAACGGTAAATAAATCTAATTTTTATTGTATAAAGAAGCCTTTATTATATTATCGAGAATTTGGAGGAGAGTACTTTATAAAATATAAAAAAGCATTTCCATCCTTTTTTTCGTTGTCTTTGTACAATTTTCGTAAAGGTAGTTTAAGAAAAAGCTGGTTTTGGTTTAAGAGAGGTTTTTTTGTCGGGGGGAAGTTTTTAGTATATGGTTTGTTTATTCTTTTGGGTAAAGAAAATATTTTGTTTCATAAAAGGAACGTTAGATTGACTGATAATCAACTTGTACTTGGGAAAAAAGATTTAAATATATCTATTGAATATTGAAAATTATGTTGAGACCTATTTATTTGTTGGTTACATTCATACTTTTCTTTACGTCTTGTAAAGGACAGGAGAGTCGTGGATTAAAAATAAAATCTACCATTTCCTTTTCTCCAAATCAACAAGAAGCACTAAAAGACATGAAACAATTGTGGTCAAATTTAGGGTTTCAGGACGGGAAAAAAGGGTTTATGCTGACTCTAAAGAAGGGGGAGGCAAACGCCTCTATAAACAGAGAGGAAATCACATTTACCCCTACGGGAAAACGAAGTCTACAAATTAAAAGCCCAACCAAAGAAGGGTTGATATTGGGTTTATATTCTTGGTTAGAACATATAGGTTTTCGTTTTTATGGCCCCGGAGAGGAATGGACTTATATTCCCTCAAAAGTGAGCTATTCTGACCTTAAATGGGATACAATCATACAGCCCCGGTTTTCTTTGCGCTATATTACTCCGGTAACTTTTGGGACAAAAGAATACCCTAAATTAAAACTCATAAAAGCAGATTGGGAAAAATGGTATCGCCGCCTTCGTCTGGGAAACCCTAATCATCTGACCTTTGGTCATTATGGCGCCAAATTCAATGTAAAATATAAAGAACAGATTAAGGCACACCCTGAATGGCGAGCTTTGGTTAACGGAAAACGAAAACCTTGGTCCCGCAATGTTAAATTGTGCTACACAAATAAAGAAGTACAGCAATTATATATTGAAGATGCCTTAAAACGATTGCAAGAAAAAAAAGAAAGTGGGATTAAACCGCCGTATTACATCAATATGGAGCCCCCGGATTTCGATGGATTTTGTCAGTGCTCAGTATGTCAGTCGGCCGCTAAAAAATTAAGTGACAACATTTTTCGTTTGGCCAATATGGTAGCACGGGCTTTAAAGAAAGAAGATTCCGATGCTCGTGTTCTTATTTTGGCCTACAATACACATGCGCTACCCCCTTCTTTTCCGTTGAAGGATAATGTAGCTGTGACGGTCGCTTCTGATTATGGGGTAGAGCCGCTACGTGCACCGGAAGAAGTGTTAAATGCTTGGCTAAATACTTCTACGGAAAAGCTATTTTATAGAGGATATTTAGCAATAACAATGTTAAATCACGACTTGCCTCTCTCAAAGGCACGAAAACAATATTATTTAAATCGTATAGACTTTTTAATTGAAAATGGGTTTGACGGATTTAATTGGGGTGTTTCCTATAGTTATGGTGCGACGGGTTGGCTACAATATGTTTTGACCCATAAGGCTTGGGATCCAAATTTTAATGTTGATCAAGCTCGACACGACTTTTTGGAAAATCTGTTTCCGGGCTATGTCAACGAAATGAAAAAATTTTTTGAGTACCTCGAATTGACTCGGGATTACAAAAGTTATATTCCGTCAGCTCAAAAAATTCTAGAGAATATACTGGCTTCCCAACCAAAAGACAGTTTGATGATTGAGCGGATTAAAGATTTACATGCTTATTTGGCCTATATCAAAAGGTATCATCAATGGCAAGCACATAAAAAAACAAAATCGGTTCAACAAGAGTTGGTGCAACAGATAGAACAGATGTACAGGACGAAAATGGTCAATACGGCATCCATATATCGCAATCTTAAAAGAAAGGATTTTCCAAAGTTGAATTTGGTAGAATCAAAAGCCTCAAACATATCCAATCAATCCTTTTCTATAAAGAAGTTAAGGAAGACTAACAGTACTCCGGTTCAATTAAAAATACCAAAAGCACCGCAACAGGAAGCGGTTTTTCCACAGTGGACGGGAGAATCTTCAAAAGGAAAAGCTCAGGTTAAATTTTATAATGATGTCAGTGCTTTACTTTATGTAAGCCAACCTAATCAGACAATCAATATACCGGCCAAGCATATGGCGCGAAACGCTTCCGGTGGGTGGTCGATTATAGAATTGAAAACATTGGAAGGGAAATTAGTCCAATCCGAAGTAATAGAAGAAGATGAAACTTGGAAAACCTATAAATTTGCTCCACCCAAGCCTGGGATGTATGTCTTGGAGATAAGACAAGCTAATTCCTTTACCACAATTAAAGTCCCACAAATTCCTTTTGCCTTTCAGGACGCTTTGACCTATAAGCGAAGTGAAGATTGGCAGACTTTTTATTTTAATGTGCCGAAACATACAGAGAGCGTTTGGATAAACATACCGTTTAGCTCGGTAAAAGTATTTTTAACCAGTCCAACGGGACGAAAAGTAAAATATGGTGTTGGGTGGCGTGATGGAAAAATGGTGAAATTAGAAATAAAAGATGATGAATCCGGGGTCTGGAAAATTAGGACCCACAAAGCGGGATTCAAACTCATTAATATTCCACATTTGGTATCTCCCTATCAAAAAGGGGTGATTAAATAATAAAAGCGTAGATTAGAATGGAAAGCCCGTGGTTTACTTTTGTTGGGGTGTTTGGTTGTTTAGCTTTTATCGTCTTTTTATCTTGTGATAGAATTCGAAAAGGTTATAAAATACCAGCCAAAATTGAAAATATAATAATTAGTCTATTATCCCTTTTTTATATCCTTTTTATTGGTTTACGCGATAGTAGTATGGGGACAGATACAGCTCGTTATGTTTCTTATTTTGAGTATGTTTTGCATATTGATTCGTTGACGGAATATATTAACGGCGTTCGAGATGCCGGAATAGGTTTTTTTTTAATCGCAAAAATTGCAACTTTTTTTTCTGCCAATCCTCAACTGTATTTACTGGTATTAGCTTGTTTTTATATCTTGCTGTGTGTGCGTTTTGTTTATGAAATTTCACACCGGAATCGATTACTGTTATTGTTTGCGTTTATTGCTTGCTTTTTCTTTTATAGTATGGGCGTGAATGTGTTAAAAAGTGGAATCGCACTGATGTTTATTCTAAATGGGGTAAGTGCTGATATAAAACAAAAACGCATTAAATGGTTGTTTTTTACGATGGGATTTTTGGTGCATGCCACAAGTATTTTGTTTATTGCGGCGTGGTTTGTTTTAAAGTGGCTTAAGAAATTTAAATTAAAAACGGCATATTCTGTTTGGGGAATATCTGTCGTATTGTCGGCCGCCGGGTTTGGTTTAAAAGCCATACTCAACGCAATTAATATTAGTTTTATTCAAGCCTTTATTACCGATTATGGATATAGTAGTTATGTAGAAGGAAGTAATACTTCATATACTGTTGGGTTTCGATTAGATTTTACGGTCTTTAGTTTAGCCTTTATTGTATTTGGTGTCTGGATGTATAAAAAAATAAAAGATGAGACCTACCGGAGATTATTGTGTTGTTATATCTTGTTGAATGCCTTTTTTGTATTAGCATATGACGTTCCCTATTCAGACCGCATAGGATTGATATCTTGGGTGCTTATCCCGGTGATACTGTGTTATCCTTTTGTGCAACATAAAATAGCATATAACAGGAAAATATTTTCTTGGTATGCTTTTACACTTGGTGTGGGCATTTTCTCATTCATATTAACTTATCCATATTAAAAGATGAACCTAAGTCCCTTAAAAATAAAAACAGTCAACTTCGCTAAAAACCTATTAGGGGAAAAGCGGACGCGTCAAATTTTGAATAAAAAGTATATCGGCAATTACCAAAAGCAGAAGATAGTTTTCATACACATTCCCAAAGCCGCCGGGACCTCAATTGCCGGGTTGCTGTATGGCAAGCGGAATGGTCATTTAAAAGCAGAGTACGTTCAAAAAGAATTAGGAAAGACTTTTGCGGATAAATTTTCTTTTTCCGTATCCCGTAACCCTTATGATCGTTTGGTTTCAGCCTATAATTTTGCCAGACAGGGCGAAACCAAGCACGGCGCTATCGCGCATCCTGAATTTTATCAATCTGCTGTTTTTGACACCTTTGAAAGTTTTGTTAAAAGTTGGTTGGTCAAGCAAGACTTGAATACACTCGACCCGGTATTTCAGCCGCAGCACCTTTTTGTTTTCAAGGAGGGAAACTGTTTGGTGGATGAATTATTTAAAGTGGAGGAAATGGGGCGTCTGGAAGACAAGTTGAGCGACTTGCTCAATAAGGAAGTGCATTTTAAAAAGAAAAACCAATCTACTTATAAAGAAGAGATAAACTACATTCCTGAATTAAAGGAATTAGTCTATCAACTGTATCAAAAAGATTTTGAGTTGTTTAATTATTCGAAGTAAATTGACTAAAAAAGAAACACCTATTAAACTCATCCGGACTTCTACAGTACCACAGTCGTTAAATGGCTTATTAAAAGGGCAATTAAAGTATTTGTCAGAACACGGTTTTGAGGTTGTTGGGATATCTGCTCCGGGAGAAGCCTTGCGTAATGTAGAAAAGCGAGAAGGAGTTCGTACCGTAGCGATAGATATGAAACGGCATATTGATCCAATTCAAGATTTTAAATCTTTATGGCAATTATACCGGTTCTTTAAAAAAGAAAAACCAACCCTCGTTCATTCGATCACCCCTAAAGCCGGCTTATTGTCTATGTTGGCAGCAAAGTTCGCAGGAGTTCCAATTAGAATGCATACGTTTACCGGGCTTATTTGGCCGACTCGAACTGGAGTTATGCGGAATCTTTTAATAAAAATGGATCAAGCATTATGCTGGGCTACAACGCATATTTATCCGGAAGGACAAGGGGTGAAAAATGATTTAGTCAATCATAAAATTACTCATAAGCCATTGAAAGTTATAGCTAATGGCAATATAAATGGCATAGATACCAAACACGAATTCAATCCTGCGTTAGTCTCCGAAAATACCAAAACAACTCTACGTGAAGATCTTGGCATTTTACCCGATGATTTTATGTTCTTGTTTGTTGGTAGAGTAGTCAGCGACAAAGGAATTAACGAATTGGTACAAGCTTTTCAGGAATTAGCAACTGAATTTACGTCTCTAAAAACAAGCGAACAGCCAATCGCTAATAGCCAAGAGCCAACGACCAACCGCCAGCCTCATCTCGTGATTGTAGGAAACTACGAAAACCATTTAGACCCGCTAAAACCGGAAACAGAACGCTTGATAAATGAGCATCCTTATATTCACGCAGTTGGCTACAAAACCAATGTCATTGATTATTTTGCTTCTGCTGATGTCTTGACTTTTCCTAGTTATCGTGAAGGTTTCCCAAATGTAGTGATGCAAGCGGCTGCTATGCAACTCAATGCGATAGTTTCAGATATTAACGGCTGCAATGAAATCATCACCAACGGTGAAAACGGTTGGATTGTTCCTTCAAAAAATGTGACACAACTCAAAGAAAAAATGTTGTGGTGTGTTGAACATCGCAAAGAATCGAAAGAAATGGGATTGAAAAATCGCAAGTTGATGCAGGAAAAATATGAGCGCGAATATGTGTGGAAAGAACTGTTGAAAGAGTATAACACACTTTTAAATACAGAAGATTTAATTTAAAATTAAACGCATTTAGCTTTAAAGTTACCCTTATAAAAAATGAATACCAAATATCTAAAATCCAAAATCACCCATTCTCCTTTACACAAGCCTTTGAAAAATCTACTGGCTTTAAGAGATAAAAAGCGTATCAATAGGAGCAAACCTGAGTTAACCCCAACTGTCTATATACTGAGTCCTTACAAAACGGGGACCACTTATATTGATAGTTTGTGGGAGGATAGTGTTTCCCAACACGAACCCTGTCAAGTGTATTCCTTGCGGTTTCTGGATGAGAATTTTGAGCTCAACTTTAAAAAAAGAGCTTCCTATTTAAACCTAAAGATGGAATGCTCGGGATTTCTTAGCCTTTTTTTAGATAAACTGCCTCAAGCAGATGAAAAGAATGGAATCCGGTACTTTTATGTGTTACGACCACCGTCAAAATGGGTATATTCTGTATTGAGCCATTTTATGCTAATCAGCGATTTAGGATATAATTTTATAGATCAATTTTATTGGCATAAACTGTTAGGGTACTCCATGGTAGAAATATTCAAAACAGATAATAAAGAAGAGTTAGAAAAACTGGTCAACGATTTATATAAGGTTTATTTTGAGTTGTTGGAGAAAGCTTTTGCTAATCGAGATATTAATTTTGTCAAAATAGAGCACCTTAATGACTTAGCAGAATATTTAGAAGAACAATTTGATATTTCACCTAATTTTGACCGATCTTGGAAACGAAGATCAAAGCTGAAATTCGATAAGGTGGAAACCAAATATCATGCTGAAGATGTGGCCTATGAAAAATTCGTGCAAAAAATACCTAAAGAGAGGCTATTTCCACTTGAAGTAAACGATTAGATAAGGATAAATAATCAAGGTGTTATAACTAGGTGTTAGAGTTTAAATGCATTCTAATCCCCAGCCCCCAACCCTCACAAAGCATGTACAAACACTTTTTCAAACGTCTTATTGATTTTATAGCAGCCCTATTTGGATTGCTGCTTTTGAGTCCGATTTTCTTAATTGTAATGATTGCCTTGACGATTGCCAATGCCGGCAAACCTTTTTTCTTTCAAAAACGACCGGGGAAAGGTGAAAAAATCTTTAAAATTATCAAGTTTAAATCGATGAACGATAAAAAAGATGCACAAGGAAACTTGTTGCCTGATGCCGATCGGCTGACCAAAGTCGGCAGTTTTGTTCGGAAAACTTCTTTAGATGAAATCCCACAACTGCTGAATGTATTGAAAGGCAATATGAGCCTAATTGGCCCACGACCGTTACTGGTACAATACCTTCCGTTATACGATGAACAACAAAAAAGACGACACGAAGTCCGACCAGGAATCACCGGATGGGCACAGGTGAACGGTAGAAATGCTATTTCTTGGACACAGAAATTTGACTATGATGTGTGGTATGTGGATCATTGTTCTTTTACCTTGGATGTGAAAATCTTATTTTTGACACTAAAGAAAGTACTTGTCCGTGAAGGAATCTCCCAAGAAGGACAAGTCACTATGGAATATTTTAAAGGAAATAAATAATGGATAATATATTGATTACTTCAGCAGGACAACGCGTTTCGTTGGTTCGGGCTTTTCAAAAAGAATTACGGAAACACAATGAAAAGGGGAAAGTTTATACCGTTGATTTAAACCCTATGCTTGCCCCAGCTTGCCAGGTGTCGGATGGATATAAATCAGTTCCCCGGGTTACAGATGATCGTTACATTGCTGAAGTATTGAAAATCTGTGAAGCTTGGGGAATTAAGATGATTATCCCTACGATAGACACTGAACTCTTGATGCTTGCGGAGAACAAGTCAAAATTTGAAGATCGTGGTATTCATGCGGTTGTTTCTGACTTGGATTTCATTCGTGCTTGCCGCGATAAACGCATTATTAATCAGTTTTTTCTGGATAATGGAATTGAAATCCCCAAAAAAATAAGCAAGGAGAATCCCACTTTCCCATTGTTTATTAAGCCCTATGACGGAAGTTTGAGTAAAGATACTTTTCTCATAGAATCGGCGGAAGACTTAACGGACTATCATTTTCAAAATAAGAAGTTGATGTTCATGGAGTACATGAATCCGGAGGAATACGATGAATATACGGTGGATACCTACTATGATAAAAAGGGCAAGTTGAAATGTGTAGTACCTCGAAAACGTATTTTTGTTCGTGCAGGAGAAGTAAACAAAGGCTTAGCTGAAAAAAATGAAATTGTAAATTTTGTCGAAGAAAAACTGGGTTCTATTGAAGGCGCAAGAGGTTGTTTGACCATGCAATTCTTTTTAGGAAATACCAATCGGCGTATTGTGGGAATAGAAATTAATTCCCGTTTTGGCGGAGGATATCCGTTGAGTTATTTGGCAGGTGCTAATTTCCCGAAATGGTTGATCGAGGAATATTTTCAAAATGAGAAAATTGAATATACCGATGACTGGGAGGATAAATTGCTCATGCTTCGTTATGATGATGAGGTTTTAGTTCACGGCTATGAAGGATAAAAAAGTAATTGTTTTTGATTTGGATGATACCCTGATTAAGGAGAAAGATTATTTAAAATCTGCCTATCGTGAAATTGCTGGTTTGGTAGATAAAAATGATGAATCGTTATATACAAAAATGTTGGACCTTTTTGAAAAAGAAGAAAACGTTTTTGCTTATTTAGAAACGAATTATAAAACTACTATTAAGGAGCTATTGCCTATTTATCGAAATCATTTTCCGAAAATAAGCTTAGTGCCAGGTGCTGAGAATATACTTGATAGTTGTATAAAAAGAAACTATACCATCGGACTAATAACAGACGGAAGGTCTATTACCCAACGAAATAAAATCAAAGCAGTTGGTGTAGAAAACTACTTTGATAAAATCATTATTTCTGAAGAATTTGGTTCAGAAAAACCTTCAGAAAAAAATTTTATGGTCTTTGATGAGTTTGAAGGTGGTAAATATTACATCGCTGACAATACCAGAAAAGATTTTATTACTCCAAATAAATTAGGCTGGACTACGATTTGTGTTTTGGACGACGGAGAAAATATTCACTCACAAGACTTTGAGTTGTCCAAAGAGTATTTGCCAGAATATGCCATAAATAAAATAGAAGAGGTTAAAGGATTAATTTCTTCCGAGAAAAATTAGCGATGCGTTCCGGTGAAACAGACAAAGTTAAATCTGTCATCAATCCTAAACTCATCCAGTTAGGCTAAACGATTGGCGAACAATTAGGTCATATCGGAAATTTAGATGGCGATTGTTTTGTCACCGAGGCTGGTGAAGTTTATGTATTAGAATTCAACCCACGATTCGGTGGCGGTTATCCATTTTCTCACGAAGCCGGTATGAATACGGCTGCGGTTTATATTGAATGGCTGAAAGGCCATAAAGATATTGCCCAATTCAGCCAATATAAATCCGGTTTAGCTTTTGCAAAATGTGATCGGATGATGAAAGTGAATTAAAGAGTTGGAATGACGGTACAACCACAACGTCATTCTGAACGAAGCGATAGCGAAGTGAAGAATCTGCTTGATATACAGGTAAACAAATCATATATTTATAGGGCTAAAACTTAAAAAAAGGGCAAAACAACTCAAAACAAGGGTTTTCTGAGATTTAAAAAAATTAATTTTTTACCTGAATTAATATCTTATGACAGCGCAGCAAATCACACAACTCATCATTTCGGGAGAAAGCGACCGTATTGAGCGTACCGTTTCGATAAACAATACAGATAAATTTTCGAAAGCGGTGTGTGCCTTTGCCAATGATTTGCCCAACTACAAACAACCTGGTTATTTATTGATTGGTGTAAAAGATGAGGGTACACTTTCAGGCTTAAAAGTTACGGATGAGTTACTAAAAAACTTAGGGGCTTTGCGTTCTGAAGGAAATATATTGCCTCCGCCAATTATGCATATAGAAAAGTTTACCTATCCCGAAGGCGATGTGGCAGTTGTAGAGGTTAAACCCTCGTTTTTTCCTCCGGTACGTTACAAAGGTAAAGTTTGGATTCGTATTGGTCCAAGAAAAGCAGTAGCCAACGAGGCCGAAGAACGTATATTGATAGAAAAAAGACAAGCAGGAAGCACCTCTTTTGACAGTTGCCCATTGGCTAATGTCGCATTAACAGATTTAGATGCAGCACTTTTTAAACATCGTTATTTGCCCAAAGCCATCGATGAAGAAACCTTGAATCGGGATACAAGAAGTATAAGCGAAAAAATGGCATCACTCCGCCTTTTCAACACTACCGCAAATATTCCGACAGTTGCAGGCGTGTTGTTATTGGGTAAAAATCCAGAATATTTTCTGCCGGGGGCTTATGTGCAATATGTGCGATTTAGCGGAACGAGAAGATCGGGAGATATTTTGCGAGAGTTGAAATTTTCAGGAAATTTGATGACGATGCTCAGCAAATTAGATGGTTTTATAGATACTTCATTAGTAGAAAGAAAACCTGTGCCGGTATCGGTGCTTCGGGAAAAAAGAGTCTTTAATTACCCCTATTGGGCCTTACGAGAATTACTGATGAATGCGGTGATGCACAGAGATTATCAGTCAAATATGCCGATCCGTTTGTATCAATTTGACGACCATATCGAAATAATGAATGCAGGAGGATTGTATGGCAATGCGCGTCCTGAGAATTTTCCTAACGTAAACGATTATCGCAACCCTATAATTGCCGAAACAATGAAAGTATTGGGGTATGTAAACCGTTTTAGTCGGGGGGTGTCAAGAGTTAATGAAGAATTAGTAGAAAATGGAAACGGGAAAGCCGTGTTCAATTTTGATTTAATGACTGTTTTTGAAGTACAGATAAAGCGCTCTAAAGACTATCATTTGCAAGTTACCCCGCAAGTTACCCCGCAAGTCACCCCGCAAGTTACCCCGCAAGTTGAAGCCTTGATTATACAAATGAAAGCAGGAAAAAGCTTTATGAGAGATGAGTTGCAGAAAATAATGGCGTTAAAAGACAGAGAGAATTTTAGAAAAAAATATCTAAAACCGGCATTAGAAGAAGGGTTGATAGGAATGACCATTCCCGACAAGCCTAACAGCAGACTGCAACGCTATCGTTTAACAGCTAATGGAATTAAACGAAAGCAAGACCTACAAAATGATAGAAGTAATTAGAACTATGAACGTCCTATTTACCTGCTGACGCCTTTGAACACAATGGCGAGTTTTATGTCTTAGAACTCAATCCGCGTTTTGGTGGTGGTAACCCTTTCTCTCACGAAGCGGGAATGCTTGTATTGAGCCTGTCGAAATAGATACAGCAACTGTTTATTTAGAATGGTTGAAGGGTAATAAGAATATTGCTCGGTTCAATCAACACAAATCCGGTTTAGCTTTTGCAAAATGCGATCGGATGATGAAAGTGAATGAAATTTGAAATAGGTGTATGAGAGGTGTTGTAAAAAATAATTTTATATTTCAAAAAAAGAGATTAATTAGGTAACATTTTATTAATGGTCTGTATATACTTACACAATCCTTAATAAAATGAGCTTATAACTATCAATAGTATGAAAAAAACAATTTTAAAAGACAAAATTTGGTTGTCATCACCTCACATGGGGGGAAACGAACAAGCTTATGTCAAAGAAGCTTTTGACCAAAATTGGGTGGCTCCACTAGGGCCAAATGTCAATGCTTTTGAGTTGGCATTAAAAGATTTTTTAGGAGGTGCAGTAGAGGTAGCAGCACTTTCTGCTGGTACTGCCGCTTTGCACCTCGCTTTAATCCAATTAGGCGTTAGTCATGGAGATGAGGTGATTTGCCAATCACTGACTTTTTCGGCTTCGGCTAATCCCATTGTCTATCAAGGAGCTACACCTGTATTTGTAGATTCAGAGCAAGATACTTGGAACATCTGTCCAGTGGCCTTAGAAGAAGCGATTAAAGATCGATTGGCTAAGGGTAAAAAGCCCAAGGCTATTGTAGCGGTTCACCTTTATGGTATGCCCTATAAAGTTGATGAAGTCCATGCTGTAGCTGATAAATATGAGATTCCTATCATAGAAGATGCTGCCGAAGCTTTAGGGTCAACTTATAAAGGTCAACATTGTGGCACCTTTGGTCATTTTGGCGTTTTGAGCTTTAATGGAAATAAAATTATTACAACTTCAGGTGGCGGCGCTTTAGTGTCGCATAGTGAGGCAGACAAAAAACAAACTATCTTTTTATCTACTCAAGCCCGAGATGAGGCGCCGCATTACCAGCACTCACAAATCGGCTACAACTATCGTTTGAGTAATATTTGCGCCGGTATAGGACGCGGGCAAGTGGAAGTGCTAGATGCCCGTATTGCAGCACGTAGAGCTATGAATAGCTTTTATGTAGAGCTGTTTAAAGACAATGAAGGCGTTACCGTTCAAACCGAAAAGTCAGATGATAGTAACTTTGCTAATCACTGGCTGACGGTGGCTCAGGTTGACCCTGAAAAGGCGGGTTTTACACGTGAAGAATTGCGTTTAGCATTGCTAGAAGAAAATATTGAATCTAGACCTTTATGGAAGCCTATGCATATGCAGCCTATTTATAAATCAGCGCCTTACTATGGGAGTGATGTTGCAGAACAGCTTTTTAATAAAGGTATCTGCTTGCCATCAGGCTCTAATTTATTCGATGAAGATAGAACTAGAATTGAGGCAGCCATACGCTCTATTTAAATATATCAATTTTAACTAAAATTTAATTTTTTATGAATTAAATTTTAGTTAATTTTAATATTTATTGATAAATGACACTAGCTAATAACCATTAAACATGAAAAAATGACTGTAAATAGGAGAGTAAAAAAGAGAGTATTAGAGTTGCTGAAACCTTTTGTGCGTAATTATATGCCTAGGGGAGTTATTTTTTTAATCGATTTATTGATTATCTTAATCTCAGCTAAGATAGCTTTTGTACTGGTAGATTCTATAGAGGGAGAGCCTATAAGTTTTTTTAGTTTTCCCAATACGCTATGGGGAGTAATTGTAATTCAACTTGTCTTTATAGGCTTGTTTAAATCATACACCGGTTTGGTGCGCTATTCTAGTATAAAAGATGCGGTCAAACAATTTAAAGTGGTGTTTTGGGCACTGATTGCAATATTGATTGTTAATGAATTGTTGTATGCTACTCAGGGATTTAAATTGATTATTAACGCAGGAGCCCTGATTTATGGGGTTATTGCCTTTTCTCTATTGTTTTTATTTCGCATTTTTGTGAAAGGGATTTACAATCTACTGCATAGATCTTCAACTGTTACTGCTGCTCTAATTTTAGGAATTAGTCCTAAAGATATAGATATGGCCTCAGGTTTAATTGAACAAAAGTCTAATCGCTATAAAATTAGCGGATTTATTAATGTAAATGATAAGAAGACACGCAATAAGTTGTTTAATTTACCTATTGTTGATTTTGAAGAACTCGACGCTCGTCGTAGTCGTGAGCATGTAATTATTGTTAGAGAAAACAGACTTAAAAAGTTACGCCAAAAACAGCCTGAAGTTTTATCAAAACTGTTAGATCTGAAAATAAAAATTCTAAAATTACCTGAACTAAAAGAGGGTGGTGAGGAGGATAAACTTCAAACACAAAATTTCACAAATTTAAAAGAGATAAAAATTGAAGATTTATTACAACGAAATCCTATAAAATTAGATAAATCTTTAATTTCAGCAAACTATAAGGGTAAAACAATAATGGTTACCGGTGGAGCTGGATCAATAGGAAGTGAAATTGTACGTCAATTAATTCCTTTTAAACCTAAAAAAATTCTTCTTGTTGATCAAGCTGAAACTCCTCTTCATACGATAGGTTTAGAATTAGATAAACGTTTCCCGGAAATCGATTATGAAAAGATTATTGCTAATGTGCGCAATAGAAAACGCATTCAAATGATTTTTGATGAGTTTCGTCCAGATGTAGTCTTTCATGCCGCCGCTTATAAACACGTGCCTATGATGGAGGCTAATGTTATTGAAGCAATAAGTACTAATTTTCAAGGTACGCGTAATGTTGCTGAGCTCGCTATAGATTACGGAGCTGATCGTTTTGTTTTTGTATCGACAGACAAAGCCGTCAATCCGACTAATATTATGGGAGCAACCAAACGTTCTGCGGAGTTGTATATTCAGTATTTAGTGCATAAAAAAGCGACTAAGACAAGCTTTATTACTACGCGCTTTGGAAATGTACTCGGGTCTAATGGGTCTGTTGTGCCTTATTTTAAGAAATTAATTGCCGCAGGAGGTCCCGTTACTGTAACTCATCCGGAAATCACTCGCTACTTTATGACTATTGATGAAGCTTGTCAATTAGTATTACAGGCTGGGAGTATGGGAAATGGAGGAGAGATTTTTGTGTTTGACATGGGGAGCCCAGTTAAAATTGTAGATTTAGCTAAACAAATGATTCGCTTATCAGGATTGGTTCCTAATGAGGACATTAAAATTGAATTCGTCGGATTACGTCCAGGAGAAAAATTATATGAAGAACTGTTGGCTGATAAAGAAAATACTTCTGAAACCCTTCATGAAAAAATTATGATTGGTAATGCTACAAGTCTGTTTACACATGAAGAATTAGAAGTGCTTAGTAACGAATTATCTGGTCATATCAATGACTTTAGTTGTGAAGGAGCTCTAAATTTACTTAAAACTTTGGTTCCGGAATACCATTGTGAAGACAAGCATGAATTGAATAATAAAATAGCGCTTTAATAAGCTATAACTAAAACCAACCTAACTATGAAAAAAGTCGGAATAACCTTTAGTGCCTTTGATTTGCTGCATGCCGGGCATGTAAAGATGCTAGAAGAAGCCAAGCAACAATGCGATTATTTAATCGCTTGTTTGCAAACCGATCCCACGATTGATCGCCCTGAAAAAAATAAACCTACGCAATCGGTTGTAGAGCGTTACATTCAACTCAAAGGCTGCAAATTTGTAGATGAAATTGTGCCTTACGAAACTGAACGCGACTTAGAAGATATTTTGCGGTCTTTTCAGATAGACGTACGCATTATAGGCGATGAATACAAAGACACCAATTTCACCGGTCGCCAATTTTGCGAAGAAAACGGAATAGCCTTTTATTTCAATAAGCGCAAACACCGCTTTTCCAGTAGCGGCCTCCGAAAGGAAGTAGCCCATAAAGAGCAATTGAGAATTACTAAATAATACGCAATACGAAAGTGATTTTTGAAATAGACTAAATATTTTGTAGTAAAAATTTCAAAGGTCAAGGCAAAAAGCACAGGCATAGCCAGAGCTATGATGAGCATTTTTAACGCAGAGATTTGTAATTTTAACCGAAAGATTCGTCTATTTTGAATGTCACTTTCGTATGAACGTTGTTTCCACAGGAAGCAACGTTTTTGCTTTTAAGGAAAAGGCAGTGTTCCGTAGGTCATGTTCAGTAAGTCCGTAAAACGGAATACGGAATACGGAAAACCGCAAAAGACGAATTCCCCAGCCCTAAAGGGAGTACCTTTTGCTCGGCATAAATGAATTGAAGACTAGGAATTAGGAGGATGTAAATTTTCCCTTTTCTAAAGTTTTGAACTTTAGAAAAGGTGTCAAGCCAACAACCGAAGGCAGGCAATCAAACTCGTAATCTTTCTCAGATACCAATATCAAAGAAAAATCAAAAAGAATAGGCCTATTTTTAATTGGTATAAAATCAGCCTAGCGTTTTTTGTTTCTTTTCGCTGCCCTGAGCTAAGTCGAAGGGGGGCAATGCAAAAAAGAAAAGACTTAGAGCTATTTTCTCCCGCTGCCACAGGCTTGTATTGTGTGGTACAAACCGAAATCAAATATATTTTTGTTGCTATAACCAAAACAGCACGCTATCACACGAAAGGATTCAGGAACCACACGAAAGGATTCGTGCGGCAGCGAGAGCAGAAGGCGAGGAAAAGATGCTAAGCAAAATCAAGCGTCATCCTGACCTGTCATCCTGAACTTGATTCAGGATATTATGTGCTGATAATATGATCGTCCTTCTTAGCAGGTCGAGATCCTGAATAAATTTCTCCTAAGGTCGAAATTCTTCAGGAAGACAGGTTTGGGGCGTGACATTTAAAGATAACATACAAGTGAGGCAGTAGTTTTTTCGACTCCCTTTAGGGTCGGGGCAAAACGAAAAAACGGAACACGGAATATAAAACACAGAACCAATAAGTGGAGAGCGATTAAGTATCATCCCTAGATCTTGATGCCTAAGGCGATAAATTACTTTTATTTAAAGTTGTATCTTTGCATATGTTTTTGTAAATTAATCTATTATGCGTTCGATTTATACAAAATACAGTGCCGATCAAATTGACAAGATAGGAAACACCTTAATCTATCTTGCTGAGCATTGTATTGCTTTGTCTAAGACTAAAGCATTGAAGTTACTGTATTTATTGGATGAGATTGCCGTTAAGAACAGTGGAATTCCCTTTCTGAATCTTCGCTATGAAGTCTGGAAGTTTGGACCGGTAGATCAAGATATTTACATTGAATTATCATCACACCCAAACTTACTTAAACCGTACATTAACCGTTCTGAAGAAGGTGGTAAAACCTATATTTCCGCTAAAAAAGATTTTTCCGATGATGAATTTTCAGATTATGACATGGAACTGCTCGATCGTGTAGTTGGGCAATTTGGTAAAATGTCTTCACGAGACCTCGTCGCATTTACACACAAAAAAGAATCCCCTTGGTATAAGCTAGCTAAAAAGTACAATTTGTTGGAAGCTTTGGAAAATGAAGAAATTAATTCTACTGAGTTAGAAATTGATTTGGGCACATTAATACAACATGATGCCCGTAAAACACAACTTTTTGAAGATTATAAGCAAAGCCACTAATGTATAAAGCAGGACAGATTATCTACTTTACACCATTTTACTTTAAAAATGGCAAATCTGCTCCTAAAAACAAATATTTTATTGTTCTTAAAAATGAGAAAGGAAATTCTATTCTGGCGAGTTTACCTACCCGGCGAGATAATATCCCCGCTAGAGACACTCCGGAACAAGGCTGTGTGGAATTACCGGAAATCAATTTGAATTGCTTTGTTTTTTCACCTGATGTAGCGGTGACAATTGATGAAAAACAGTTTGATTTCCCCACCCATGTCTATGGTCATCAACTCGACACTTTTAGCGTTGAACAGCTCGATGAGCTATACAAAATAGAGGGAGCTGATTATGAAATCTGGGGAGCAATGAAACCGAAACTCTTCACAGAACTCATAAATTGTCTTAAGCACTCCAAGATGGTCAAAAGAAAATATAAACGCTTATTGAACAGGGATAGTTGAATGAGTTTCACGCTGCAAACTTCATTGAGTATATTGCTTTCCCTTAGCAAATGGAGATCCTGAATAAATTTCTCCTAAGGTCGAAATTTTTCAGGAAGACAGGTTTGGGGCGTGACATTTAAAGATAACATACAAGTGAGGCAGTAGTTTTTTCGACTCCCTTTAGGGTCGGGGCAAAACGAAAAAACGGAATATTACAAAAGTGTTTATTACTAATAAATACTTTTGTTTGTTACAAATGAAAAGATTATCTTTGGTAGACTTAAAAGAGATAGAAAATGCTTAGTTTATCGGATTTGGAGGATGTAGTAGCAGCGCAAAGCCAGCGGATAACGGGTGATAATACCTTTCCCCGTCTGTTGCTGGAACAGTTGGAACTGATCCCTGATTTTGCCTTGATTATTTCAGGAATTCGACGTTGTGGGAAGAGTACGCTGCTGGGTCAACTGATGCAAAAGCGAACGGATACCACTTTGTTCATCAATTTTGATACCCCCAAACTCTATAATTTCGAATTTTCTGATTTTCGCCTTTTGGATGAGCTTATAAAAGCGAAACCGGAAGTGAATCTCTTGTTTTTTGACGAGATACAAGTCGTAGAAAATTGGGAAATATATGTGCGTGGCAAGCTGGATGAAGGCTATAAGGTAGTGATCACGGGTTCTAACGCTTCTCTGTTGAGTAGGGAGTTGGGTACAAAGCTTACCGGAAGGCACCTTTCAAAAGAACTGTTCCCCTTTTCCTATCGAGAGTTTTGCGCCTACAAATCACAGGCCGAAAGCGAGGGATCTTTGTTGAATTATCTTCATATCGGTGGCTTCCCACAATTTGTGAATTCTGAAAACCCTGATATATTAGCTGCATTGGTCAACGATATCCTTTATCGGGATATTACAGTGCGGCATGGTATTCGGGATGATAAACCGTTGAAAAACCTATTGATGTTTGTGGTTGCTAATGTCGGTAATTTAATATCCGCCAATAAACTGCGATCTGTTATTGGGGTAAAAAGTACGGCTACGGTATTAGAATATTTAACTTTTTTAGAAGATGTATATTTAATCCATTTGGTTCCGAAATTCGCCTATTCCTATAAAAAACAATTGGTGAATCCTCGTAAGGTTTATTTCATCGATAATGGATTACAAACTGCCATTACGCCGTCTTTTACCGAAGATGTGGGCCGTAAATTTGAAAATTTGGTGTTTTGGGAATTCAGGCGCTATCCCGTTGAAATTTATTACTTTAATGAAAATGACTCGGAATGCGATTTTGTGATTTGTAAAAACCATCAACCTATAGCGTTGATCCAGGTTTGTGCAAAGTTGCATGTGGATAATCAACGAAGAGAGCAAGATGGCTTGTGGGAGGCTATGCGTTTTTTTGGCATGGAAGAGGGCTTTATCATTACGTTGAATCAAGCTGATACAATTGTATCCAGTCATAAAACCATTCACGTAATTCCTATGCACCAACTTGATTTAAAAAAAATGATGAAAGTTTGATTTGATTATAAACTTTTCTGGGTGAGACGCGGCTGTGGAGAGAAATCAGTATTCAGTAAATCCGTAAAACGGAAAATCGCAAAAGCCCAATTCCCCAGCCCTAAAAGAAGCGCCTTTTGCTCGGCATAAATGAATTAAAGACTAGGAATTAGGGGAAATGTAAATTTTCCCTTTTTTAAAGTTTTGAACTTTAGAAAAGGTGTCAAGCCAACAGCCAAAGGCAGGTAATCAAACTCGTAATCTTTCCCAGATACCAATATCAAAGAAAGATCAAAAAGAATTGGCCTATTTTTTAATTGCCGTAGAAAACCAGTGAAACGCGCTGTCGATGGCGAGGAGAAGTACTTCTGTTAAGATGATCATAAAACTCAATGGGTCAGTAACACTAACTACGGAACCACACGAAAGGATTCGTGCGGCGGCGATGGCGTGACATTTAAAGAGAATATACAAGTGAGGCAGTAGTTTTTTCGACTCCCTTTAGGGTCAGGGCAGTACGAAAAAACGGAACACGGAACACAGAATACGGAACACAGAATACGGAACACGGAACACGCTGAGATCCTGAATAAATTTCTTCTCGAAATAAAATCATGTGAATTGGGCTTTATTTAAACCTTCTTTAACCGACAAATATGTAAATTTGCATTTTATGTAAAGTTGAAATCTTATGTTACAACCTCATCTTATACAAGCGCACAAAGACGCTTATATCGCTGCTTTAAAAAAGCGCAATTTTGACGCGGAAGTTATTTTTGACAAGGTCTTACAACTCGATGAAACTCGCCGTTCTTCACAAACTGCTCTAGATGAAACCTTAGCAGAAGCCAACCGATTGTCAAAAGAAATCGGTCAACTTTACAAAACGGGTAAAGCAGAGCAGGCGAATGTCTTAAAAACTCAGTCTGCAGAGTTAAAAGAACAATCTAAAACGCTTTCTGCTGAAATGACGGCGGCGGCTGAAGAGTTGGAACAAGCGCTTTTGACTATTCCTAATATTCCTAATGATGCGGTTCCTTTTGGCAAATCTGATGCTGATAATGAGGAAATCTTCCAAGAAGGTCAAGTACCTGATTTAGGTGAAAATGCTTTGCCACACTGGGAGTTGGCTAAAAAATACGATTTAATAGATTTTGAACTGGGCAATAAAGTAACTGGGGCAGGCTTTCCTATTTATAAAGGAAAAGGTGCACGCCTACAACGCGCTTTAATCGCTTATTTTTTAGATAAAAATACACAAGCCGGCTATACCGAATACGAATTGCCATTAATGGTTAATGAGGCTTCAGGGTTGGGCACCGGTCAATTGCCGGACAAAGAAGGGCAAATGTATCACGTTGGTCAGGATGATTTGTATTTGATTCCGACGGCTGAGGTGCCTTTGACTAATATGTATCGCGATGTATTGCTAGAAGAACGAGAATTACCAATTTCATGTACAGCTTATACGCCTTGTTTTCGTCGTGAAGCGGGTTCATATGGCGCCAATGTACGCGGTTTAAATCGCTTGCATCAGTTTAATAAAGTGGAAATTGTCAATGTTACCAAACAAGAAACTTCTTATGGTAAATTAGACGAGATGATTGAACACGTCAAAATCTTGTTGCGCGAACTCGAATTACCTTACCGAATTTTGCGCTTATGTGGTGGCGATTTGAGTTTTACAGCCGCTATTACATACGATTTTGAAGTCTATTCTACCGGACAAGAACGTTGGCTAGAAATTTCATCAGTGTCAAACTTCGAAACCTACCAAAGTAATCGCCTTAAGTTGCGCTATAAAGATGCTGATGGTAAAAAACATTTGGCGCATACCCTTAATGGTAGTAGCTTAGCCTTGCCTCGCGTGATGGCTGGAATCCTAGAAAATTACCAAACCGAAGACGGAATCCTTATTCCTAAAGTACTTCAACCGTACACCGGATTTACAAAAATTACAAACTAAGCCTTTGCGCTTTTATACGGAAATGATTTTTAAAATAGACTAAATATTTTAACAGGAAGATTGATCCATTTTGAATGTCACTTCCGTATTATATATCGACAAACCTCTAAGATCTTAAAGATTTTGGAGGTTTTTACATTTAACGAACCTCCTCCTGCGTTGTCATTTGAAATCACTCGAGATGACGATGAGCTATTACGAACCGCAAAAGGCGAATTCCCCAGCCCTAAAGGGAGCGCCTTTTGCTCGGCATAAATGAATTGAAGACTAGGAATTAGGAGGATGTAAATTTTCCCTTTTCTAAAGTTTTGAACTTTAGAAAAGGTGTCAAGCCAACAACCAAAGGCAGGTAATCAAACTCGTAATCTTTCCCAGATACCAATATCAAAGAAAGATCAAAAAGAATTGGCCTATTTTTAATTGCCGTAGAAAACCAGTGAAACGCGCCGTCGATGGCGAGGAGAAGTACTTCTGTTAAGATGATCGTAAAATTCAATGGGTCAGTAACACTAACTACGGAACCACACGAAAGGATTCGTGCGGCAGCGAGAGCAGAAGGCGAGGAAAAGATGCTAAGCAAAATCAAGCGTCATCCTGACCTGTCATCCTGAACTTGATTCAGGATATTATGTGCTGATAATATGATCGTCCTTCTTAGCAGGTCGAGATCCTGAATAAATTTCTCCTAAGGTCGAAATTTTTCAGGATGACAAGGACACTAGTTTTTTTGATTTTCAGGGAGGACAAAAATCAAGCGTCATCCTGAGTAACATCATTCGCAGCGCCCTTTGACCTGTCATCCCGAACTCGATTCAGGAACTCGTGAATCAAAGAAAGATTAGAGTCCTCAACAAACCCAAACCCAACAGCCAAAGACCGCCTAAAGCAGGCAATCAAGCTTGATTCTAAAATGCACTGCGACAGTGCAAATATTTATATAAATCGCACTGAAATAGTGCAAAATTGACTATATTAGCCTAAATCTAACTACTATGGATGCGTTATTTGAATATTCTAATAAATTGATTTCCCAAGTCAGTACAGCATTTGTACGCTATTCCTATTATCAGATAAATTGGGAAAATAGATTGTTAGGACTTATTGGTCCCCGAGGTGTAGGGAAAACTACCTTGATTTTACAATATATCAAAACTCATCTCGACACTCATAAAACTTTATACGTTACCGCCGAAGATTTTTATTTCGCTAAGCACCGTTTGATAGATTTGGCGGATGATTTTGTGAAATCAGGAGGCCAGTATTTGTTTGTTGATGAAATACACAAATACCCCGATTGGGCTAAGGAACTGAAATTAATATATGATTATCACCAAGATTTAAAAGTGGTGTTTACCGGTTCATCAGTACTCGATATCAAAAAGGGTACTTCAGATTTAAGTCGTAGAGCGGTGATTTATACCATGCAAGGCTTGTCTTTTTGCGAATATTTAAAACTGTTTCATCACATTGAAATCCCTACCTTTAGTTTAGATGAAATTCTCAATCATCAGGTAAAAGTGCCACAAATAACACACCCATTGCCTTTGTTTGCTGACTATTTGAAGCGAGGCTATTATCCGTTTGCCTTAGAAGATGATTTTGATTTGCGACTGCAACAAGTGGTTAATCAAACCTTAGAAATAGATATTCCTACCTATGCCGGGATGAATGTGGCAACGGGTAGAAAATTAAAACAGCTATTAGCCATTATAGCAGAAAGTGTCCCATTTAAACCCAATAAGAGCAAAATAGCTGAGCTACTCAACATCAGTCGAAATAATATAGCAGATTACCTTCTTTATTTGGAAGAGGCCGGAATGATTGCACAATTGAGAGCTTCTACAACAGGCGTTCGAGCACTCGGAAAGGTGGATAAGGTCTATCTAGACAACACAAATTTGAGCTATAGCTTGGTCAAAGAAAATCAGAATACAGGGAATAATAGAGAAAGCTTTTTTCTGAATCAACTAAGTGTTAATCATCAGGTTTACGCTTCTACCTTGGCTGATTTTAAAATTGGTACGGTAGACTTTGAAGTTGGCGGAAAAAATAAAGGCTTAAAACAGCTCAAGAGTGCCAAAAATGGCTTTGTGGTGAAAGATGGCATTGAAAGTGGATTTTTAAACACGATTCCCCTATGGCATTTCGGATTGATGTATTGAAGTGCAGTTGATGAACGCGGTTGCCGAAGAGAAAATCGTGAGCTGATAAAAAGAACAATCTTCCATAACAAATGGAGATCCTAAATAAATTTCTCCTGAGGTCGAAATTTTTCAGGATGACAAGGACACTAGTTTTCTTGATTTTCAGGGAGGACAAAAATCAAGCGTCATCCTGAGTAACATCATTCGCAGCGCCCTTTGACCTGTCATCCCGAACTCGATTCGGGAACTCGTGAATCAAAGAAAGATTAGAGTCCTCAACAAACCCAAACCCAAACCCAAAGCCAACAGCCAAAGGCTGCCTACCGCCTAAAGCTAATGGTAACATAAAACGAGGGTGGTTGTCGAGAAAATCGTAAAAATCAGTAAGTTGAAACACAGAACACGGAATACAGAGTTTGCCGAAGTATCACTAACCTAACGTCCACATTTTAAATCAAGGCTAAAATCTCTTTTATCGCGGTTTGTCCTTTATCGGAGTTATACCAAATTTGCGATTTTTTTGCAAATTCTTCATGCGATTCACCACTGGCTTTAGAAGCTAAAAACAGATCTTGTGCCGGCGCCGGACGCGGACCCCAATCGCCAAGGACAGTTTCTTTTTCTGAGTCGAAAAGAATTAATTTCGGAATAGATTTTCCGCCATTGGTCAAGAAATCATTCATTAAATCAGGCTGTTGTTCGCGAAGGACAATGCGCAAATCGACTAGCGAATTTGCTTCGGCCAACTTGTTGATGACCGGTAAGCTGTGTGCGGCATCACCACACCAACCTTCGGCAATGACAATCCAGGTTTGTGGCGTGGTTATTTTGGCCATCGCCCGTAGCTGTTCTTCTGTTAAGTTAATTTTCTTGTCCCAGCGGTGCATGCGCTGTAGGCCTAATTCTGAATACTGTATAAAATCACCTTGCCAGCCCGCCGTGGTAGATTCACCTTTGGCTAAAAGATCGGCGATTAATTTTTGATAAGCTGTATAAGAGTAGGATTGCGCTAAGGCCGCTTTGATATGTTGTATGACTGAGTGACTCATTTTTGTATATTTTCTTACAAAGTTGCTAAATACTTCTTACATTTAGAGCAGTAAAATGTATAATTCTATGTCAAAAAAACGCTGTGGCTGGTGTGAAGGCGATGCGCTTTATGAAGCTTATCACGATAACGAATGGGGGCAACCGGTACACGATGATCGCTTGTTTTATGAATTTTTGGTGCTCGAGAGTTTCCAGGCTGGTTTAAGCTGGATTACCATTTTGCGAAAACGCGAAAATTTTAGGGCGGCTTTTGATCAATTCGACTATAAAAAAATTGCAAAATATACCCCTGAAAAAGTGGAAGAACTTCGCCAGAATGCAGGCATTGTGCGCAATAAACTCAAAATTAAGGCGGCGATTACCAATGCGCAACACTTTATTGAAATTCAACGCGAATTTGGTAGTTTTGAAAAATATATCTGGGGTTTTGTCAATGGTCAACCTATACAAAATGAAGTCGACGATTACCGCACACGCCCGGCGACAACGGCGTTGAGTGATCAAATTAGCAAAGACTTGAAAAAGCGCGGCTTTAAATTTATGGGGTCTACTGTAGTGTATGCGTTTTTGCAGGCTACAGGATTGATTAACGATCATGAATCGACTTGTTTTCGCAAACTAGAATTACAACAAGATCAGTAAATTAGTGATAATGCGTGCAAGTTTAGTTTTGATAATAGTTTGGCTATGTGCCTTGACCAGTAGAGGGCAACAACTCGGTTTGGCACAAAATTACCTCGACCACGGCGAGTATGTAAAAGCAGAAGCTGTATTTAAAGACTTGTACGCCGACAGCCCGACTAGTATTCGCCTTTTAGAAGGCTTGGTAAAAAGTCAGCAGGCACAAGAAAAATATGCCGCCGCAGAGCAGAGTTTAAAGCAATTTGCAGAACGCATTCCGGGATATCCGGGAATTAATGTCGAAATAGGGCATAATTATACCTTACAAAACGATAAAAAAACAGCAGCAATTTATTACCAAAAAGCAATACAGCACGTTAAGAGTCGCCCCAACTTTGCATATAGCATAGGCGAGCGTTTTCAAAACTACAACCTGATAAATGAAGCTATCAACGTGTACACTTTGGCTTTGCAAGCTGGCTCTAATCCTAATTTCACGGTAGAATTGGCTCAATTGTACGGCATGCAAGGGCAGTTAGAGCAGATGTTTACTACTTTTCTAAACTTAATCATTGAACAACCGCGCTATTATTACGCGGTAAATCGATATTTTTCTCAATATATCACTGCTGATCCGGAGCATGATGCCAATCAAATTCTACGGACATTGCTGCTTAAGCGCATGCAACAGCAACCTGAAGCCTTGTATAATAGGGTGTTGAGTTGGTTGTATGTGCAGCAAAATGAATTTGCTAAGGCTTTTGTGCAAGAAAAAGCCCTTTACGCCCGTGCGGAGTATAAAAATTTGTCCGGAATTATGCAGCTAGCACAAACGGCAAAGAATAAATCGGCATTTGAAGCGGCGACAATGATGTATCAATTTGTGTTGACTAAAGCGCCGACGAGTATGTTAAAAATCAATGCGGCGGCAGCGCTGTTGCAAATTGAAGAAAAAACATTTCCCGCGGATAAACAAGAACAGATAAAAGCGGATTATCAAAACTATTTAGAACAGTTTGGCTACACAACCAACAGTTTAAAACTGCAATTGCAATACGCGCGTTTTTTAGGATTTATACAACATCAACCCAAAAAGGGGGTAGCGGTTTTAAAACAGGCTTTGCAACTACGACTCAACCAATTTGAAGAAGCCCGTGTAAAATTGACTTTAGGGGATTTACTGGTAGCACAGAATAAATTTAGTCAAGCTTTGATTAATTACAGTCAGATTCAATATTTAGCTGGCGAATCACCATTGACACAAGAAGCCTTGTTTAAAGTGGCACAGACTAGCTATTTTAAAGGTGATTTTGATTGGGCACAAACTCAACTGAAAGTCTTGAAACAAGCCGTAGATCAACGCACGGCAAACGATGCCTTGGCGCTTAACTTGTTGATTGAAGAAAATAAGAGTACAGATTCAACAAAAACAGCTTTACAACAATTTGCTAAAGCCGATTTACTGCAACTGCAAGGTTATCCGCAACAGGCTTTAAACGTAATCGATACTTTGTTGGCTCACTATCCTAAAGCAGCTGTGCAAGACGATGCGCTATTGCGATTAGGGCGACTAAATGTCAAGTTAAAGCGCTTTCAAATCGCCCAGAAAGCTTATGAAAAGTTGATAAAAACCTACCCCGAAAGTGTGTTGCAAGACGATGCACTTTTTGCTTTAGCCGAATTGTGTCAATATCAATTGCAAAACTCTACAGCCGCCAAAAATTATTACAAAACGATCATCTTTGATCACCCCGATAGCATTTTCTTGGTACAAGCCCGAAAGGCTTTTAGAGAACTCCGCGGAGAGTGATGGGAATAACTGTGAATTATTACAAACCGCAAAAGGCGAGGAAAAGTTGCTAAACAAAAACTGAGCGTCATCCTGAGTAACATCATTCGCCACGCCATTTGACCTGTCATCCCGAACTCGTTTCGGGAACTCGTGAGCTGATAAAAAGAACAATCTTCCATAGCAGGTGGAGATCCTGAATCAAATCCTCGTCCCTACAGATTTGTTCAGGAAGACAAACTAATAGCCAACAGCAGCAAGATAAATTACTCCCCTAGAGGTTTCAAAACCTGATACGCAGCTTGCACCGAGTTGATGTTTTCAAAACGCAAGAGTAAGCGCAGACCTTTGCTGGTTTGTTTTTCTTTCATTTTACACAAATGCGGATGTGTTTGAACATACTGTAATACTTGAGTAAATCGTTGGGTTTGATAAAATCTAGACTCTTGATTGGCAATAAAATAGCAAATCAATTTGCCGCGTTTCATCACTACTTTTTCGATACCGATTTTTGTGGCTATCCATTTAATGCGGACAGAGTCTAACAAATCAACCGTTTGTGTTGGCAGTTCACCAAAGCGGTCGATGAGTTCGTTTTCAAAAGCCTTCAACTCTTCTTCGTTAGTTAAATCGTTGAGTTTGGTGTATAAGTTGAGGCGTTCGGTGACATTGCTGATGTAATCATTGGTAAAGAGGATAGAGAAATCTGTGTCGATTTGCACATCGTCAACAAAGTTCTTATCTTCTAGATCTTCGGTTTCGTTGTAGAGTTCTTTAAACTCATTTTCTTTGAGTTCCTCAATCGCTTCATTGAGGATTTTTTGATAAGTATCGAATCCGATATCATTGATAAATCCACTTTGTTCACCTCCCAAAATATCGCCTGCTCCGCGAATTTCTAAGTCTTTCATAGCGATGTTGATGCCGCTGCCCAAACCTGAAAACTGCTCGAGTGCTTGAATGCGACGGCGGGCATCTTCAGTCATGGCTGATGAAGGCGGCGTGATAAAATAACAAAATGCTTTTTTGTTGCCTCGCCCTACACGGCCGCGCATTTGATGAAGATCAGACAATCCAAAATTGTTGGCGTTGTTGATAATCATGGTGTTGGCATTAGGTACATCTAAACCACTTTCTACAATAGTAGTTGAAACGAGCACATCAAATTCACCATTGATAAAACTCAACATCAACTGTTCTAATTTTTTGCCATCCATCTGCCCGTGGCCAATGCCGATTTTAGCATCGGGCACTAAACGTTGAATCATACCGGCGACTTCCTTAATGTTTTCAATGCGGTTGTGAATGAAAAAGATCTGCCCGCCACGCTGGATTTCATAGGAAATGGCATCGCGGATGCTTTCTTCTGAAAAGCGAATAACCGTCGTTTCAATAGGATAACGGTTGGGTGGCGGCGTGGTGATGGTTGACAAATCACGTGCTGCCATCAAACTAAACTGCAAGGTGCGCGGAATAGGTGTTGCTGTCAGGGTAAGCGTATCTACATTTTCTTTGATGGTTTTGAGCTTATCTTTGACGCTGACACCAAATTTTTGCTCCTCATCGACTACTAACAGTCCTAAATCTTTAAATTTTACTTTTTTGTTGACCAGTTGATGGGTGCCAATAACGATGTCGATTTTGCCGTTTTCTAATCCTTCTAAAACTTCACGACGTTCTTTAGTTGTGCGAAAGCGGTTGAGGTAGTCAACTGTTACCGGCATATCGGCTAAACGTTCCGAGAAGGTTTTAAAATGTTGAAAAGCCAAAATGGTTGTCGGCACTAAAATGGCGACTTGTTTACCGTTATCTACGGCTTTGAATGCGGCGCGAACGGCCACTTCGGTTTTGCCAAAGCCTACATCACCACATACTAAGCGATCCATCGGACGCGGACTCTCCATATCTTTTTTGACCGCTTCGGTTGCAGTACCTTGATCGGGGGTGTCTTCATAGATAAATGAAGCTTCGAGCTCGTGTTGCAAATATGAATCAGGTTGGTATTGAAAACCTTGTTGAGCACGTCGTTTAGCGTAAAGCTTAATCAAATCAAAAGCGATGTGCTTGACACGGCTTTTCGCTTTACTCTTTTTGCGTGCCCAGGCAGTGCCACCGAGTTTGTTTAACGTAGGCTCAGTGCCTTCTTTGCCGTTGTATTTGGAGATTTTGTGCAAAGAATGAATGCTCAAATAGAGTACATCGCGCTTAGCATAAATGAGCTTGATGGCTTCTTGAGGTTTTCCTTCGACTTCAATTTTTTGTAAACCTGCAAAACGCCCTATACCGTGATCAATGTGGGTAACAAAGTCGCCAATTTGCAAGTTGTTTAATTCTTTTAAAGTGATGGCCTGCTTTTTAGCATAGCCTGTTTTAAGGCGAAATTTGTGATAGCGTTCAAAAATTTGATGATCGGTATAGCAGACTTGTTTGCCGGCCTCATCGATAAAGCCTTGGTGTAAGGATAAAGTTTCGGTGTTATAACGCAGTGTTTCACCGTTTTCCTGAGCTTCAAAAATATCTTGAAAACGCTTGGCTTGCTGTGGACTGTCGCAAAAAATACTGTTGGTATATCCCGCTTGTTGATGCTTAGATAAATCGGCTGCTAAGAGATTAAATTTTTTGTTGAACGAGGGTTGTGGCTTAGTGGCATAAGTAATAGATTGATCTGCATCAGCAAAAAAGGCTTGGCTACCGAATTCTAAGAGGGTGAAATTTTGCACATCGCGTTTAAATAAATCTGCATTACAAAAGAGCTCATTCGGTTGAGTATGTGTAGTGGTATGACTTAAATCATCAAAAGTAGATTTAGCTTTTTGATAAAGCGAATCGAGTTGAGCCGCACACATGTCGTAATTTTTAAGGCAAACCACGGTATTAGAGGCAATGTATTGCAGAAAACTTTGGCGAGTTTCTTCCAATTTTTTATTTTCTACATTCGGCATAATGCTCGTTTGCTCAACCTTTGCTGTGGAGAGCTGTGTTTCGATATCAAATTGACGAATGCTATCGATCTCATCGCCAAAAAATTCAATGCGATAAGGTTTGTCATTACTGAATGAGAAGACGTCTACAATACCGCCACGCACTGAAAATTCACCGGGATCTGTTACAAAATCGACGCGTTTAAAATCATACTCAAAAAGCACTTCATTGACAAAATCGAGAGAGAGTTCATCGCCAACAGCTAGTTTAAGGGTGTTTTTGTCGATTTCCTTTTTGGTGACCACTTGCTCAAAAAGCGCATCGGGATAAGTGACAATGACTACTGGTTTTTGACGTGAATTCAGACGGTTGAGTACCTCGGCACGCAAAAGGATATTGGCGTTATCGGTTTCTTCAATTTGATAAGGGCGGCGGTAGCTGCCGGGATAAAAAAGTACCTGCTGATCGCCGATCAATTGTTCTAGATCATTGAGGAAATAGGCTGCTTCCTCTTTATCGTTAAAAACGAGCAAGAAAGGGCGTTCAACACTAGCGAATGTGTCAGCTATAACAAATGAAAATGCAGATCCTACTAAATTTTTTAAATGAAGTTGAGGTTGAGCATCTTTTGTGTTAAGCTGCTGGTGTAATTGTTTTTGCGCAGTAGAAGCTGCAAACTTTTGAAGAATAGACATTTTACTCATAATCTGCAAAGATAAATCCTTTAATACGGAAATGATTTTTGAAATAGACTAAATATTTTGTTGTGAAAATTTCAAAGGTCATTTCCATATCATATCAATTAGAATCATTTTTAGCCCGATTTATAATATTTTTTGTAGGTATAATTTGTCCATACGCTATAAGAGTCTTCTCCAAGGTGTGACAATCGAGCCATAATAGGTGGGTAATCTACAGAAGTGAGGATTTATTCTACACTTTTGAATTAATAACATATATTTAAATAACTAATTATCAGGTGTTTGTACAAATGGCATTTCAATTGAACTCTACTAAACAGATCTTAATTAGAAAATTATGAAATCGACAGAAATCCAAGAGCAAGATTTGACAGTTAACAGCGGGAAAGCTGCGTCTGATAAGTCTGTCGCTACTTCAAATAAAAATACATCCATTACAACGCGTTCATTGATACTGATAGGTACTTTTTTAGTGCTGTTAAGTTCGGTGTTTGCCTTGTTTTACTTTAATCCTTACTTTGAATCTCTTCAAACACAGCGTTTAAGTCAGTTTGGTGGAGATGCTTTACTGATTTTTGGATTTACACTTTTGGCGTTAAACGTAGGTTTTTTGATTTATATCTTTACCTTATACTTACGCTATAAAGTTACGGATTCTGTATCGGATCAAGCCTTGCCTAAAACAACAGTAATTGTGCCAGCTTATAATGAAGGGAGTTTAGTGTATAAAACCTTGAAGAGTTTGGTGGAAAGTGATTATCCTGATGAAAAATTACAAATCATCTCTATTGACGATGGGAGTAAAGATGATACTTGGGCATGGATGCAAAAAGCTCAAGCTGAATTTGGTAAACGTGTCGCTATCTTTCAACAGCCTAAAAATATGGGGAAACGCCATGCGTTATACCGCGGATTTAACTTGGCTACAGGGGATGTGTTTATCACTGTGGATAGTGATTCAATTATTAAAAAAGACACCTTGCGCAATATGGCGAGTCCATTTATAGTCAATCCTGAATGTGGTGCTGTAGCTGGAAATGTGCGCGTATTAAACCGTGAAAAAGGTCTTATTCCTCGTATGCTTAATGTGAGTTTTGCATTTAGTTTTGAGTTTATTCGTTCTGCTCAAAGTACTTTGGGGTCTGTGTTTTGTACCCCGGGAGCGCTTTCAGCTTATCGCAAGGAAACAGTGATGAAGTGTTTACCGGAGTGGATTAACCAAACCTTTATGGGTAAAGTGTCTACAATTGGCGAAGATCGCGCCATGACCAATATGATTTTGAAACAAGGCTATAAAGTGTTTTTTCAACGCAATGCTTACGTTTATACTAATATTCCTGAACATTACCGCAACCTGCACAAGATGTTTACCCGCTGGGAACGTAGTAATGTACGCGAAACTATTGCCATGAGTAAATTTGCATTTAGCAACTTTAGAAAAGGCCCTAAATTAGGAACACGTCTCTTGTTGCTTTACGCATGGTCTCGTTTGCTATTAGCTATTCCAATGCTATTGTTGATGATTATCACCATGGCGGTTTATCCGGTCTTGTTTTTGACGGGTACGCTAGTCGGAATTCTAGCTTTCTCAAGTGTACAAGCCTTGTTTTACGCTAAAAAGCACAATATCTCTGATTCGTTTTGGGCTTATCCTTACAGTTTATTCTATGCTTTTACTCTGTTTTGGATTACTCCCTATGCCATTGTCACTGCAGGAAACGGAGGATGGCTTACTAGAGAATTGCCCCAATTAAAATAACTATAACTTAACTAACCAATCTACCTGCTAACTAACCAATCTATTTAACAACTTAGCTAACCATTAACTAACCAATCTATTTAACCAACTTAGCTAACTAACTAACCAACCTATCAATGGATTAATTGTATTAAGCGATTAAAACTTAACTAAACCATCTATCTATCTATCTATCTGACTTCTGATTAGTCTATTGAGTGAAAAGAGGACCTCTCACATGGGACGAGGTCCTTTTTTTGTGTTTATAAGCTTTTTTTCGATTGAATTTTACTGAGCTTTTGTTCTAAAACGTAAAGCATTGTTTATTTTTACAGCACTAAAAATTGAACTATGAACTGGGAACAACTGTTATCCTTAAAGAAATATGGAGATGAAGAACCGCGTTTGCGTCAACACCAAAATGAAACGCGTTTAGGGTTTGAGGTCGATTATGATCGAATTATTTTCTCTTCGGCTTTTAGGAGTTTACAGGATAAAACACAGGTGATCCCGATGTCAAAAACCGACTTTGTGCACACGCGCTTAACGCATAGTCTTGAGGTTTCAGTAGTGGGTAGATCTTTAGGGCGTTTGGTGGGCAAAACAATATTAAAGCGTTACCCGGGATTAGAGCAATTGGGCTATAAGTTTAGCGATTTTGGTTCTGTAGTGGCAGCAGCTGCTTTAGCACATGATATTGGCAACCCGCCATTTGGGCATTCAGGCGAAAAAGCTATTGGAAGCTATTTTAAATCGGGCGCCGGAAAACGCTTTCAAGCTGATTTAACGCCTAAAGAATATCACGATTTAACCCACTTTGAAGGCAATGCTAATGGCTTTAAATTGCTGACAGAAACTAAAAATGGTGCTAAAGATGGCTTGCGACTGAGTTATGCTACCCTCGGTGCTTTTACAAAATATCCTAAAGCTTCATTGCCACATAAGCCCACAACCCTAGTTTCTGATAAGAAATTTGGTTTTTTTCAAAGCGAAAAACACATTTTTGAAGATGTGGCTACTTCTCTTGGACTGGTGCCTGTAAGTGATAAAAACAGTGACGATTTGCGATTTAAGCGTCATCCTTTAGCTTTTCTAGTGGAAGCCGCCGATGATATTTGTTATACCTTAATCGATTTTGAAGATGGGATTAATCTCGGTCTTATTGAAGAAGAATATGCCCTAGAATACCTGATTAAACTGGTGCAAGACACTATTATTAATGAAAATTATCACGCCTTAACCACTAAAAAAGCGCGCATTAGCTATTTACGTGCTTTGGCCGTTAGCACTTTGATTAAAGATGCTGCTCAAGTGTTTTTAGACAACGAAAAGGCGATTTTAAAAGGAGAATTTGATACCGCTTTGCTCGATAAATCTAAATATCAAGCACAGATTGACGACATTATTCGCATTAGTGTTCAAAAAGTGTATCGCAGTGATCAAGTGATGGAAAAAGAAATAGCCGGTTACCGCATTATTGAAACTTTACTCGATACCTTTACTAAAGCGGCCGAACAAGCTCAAACGGGTAGTGCCGGGCATTATGAAAACCTGATTATCGATAACTTTTTACAAGATTTGGATTTTGAAAATCGTACGACTTACCAAAATCTAATCGATTTGTGTAGTCATGTAGCCGGACTAACTGACGGCAAAGCCTTAGAAATTTATCAAAGTTTGAAAGGCTTGAATTTTTAACCGCTCAACAGTTAGATAATATTAAAAATCCCTTTGTACACCATGCCTCAACCATTGTACAAAGGGATTTTTTATGGCATTAGTTTACAGCAATAGCAAATTCAACTTGCACATCGGTGCTGCCGCCTTGATGGGTACCTAAAGGATTAGTGACATCTACAGACTCAGGAGCGTGAATCAAGGCTACTTCAACTGTGCCTGTTCCGGTAGCTGTTGCTGTCCATGCTGTGTTTATACCTATAGGAATCCCGGCGCTGTTTGTAGAAGAAGCCTCGTCAGTACGGGCTAAATCAATTTGTACTGTAGCAAAATTATAAGTGATAAAATGCTCGTCACGCTCTTCCTTTACTTCAGTAGTGATATCTTCTATTTCTGCCGGATTTGATTTGTCATAGAAGGCTAAATTCACTTGATAAGTTTCGCCTTGTTGCAACTCAATCTGCGGCGCGATATAATCTGCAGGACGATATTTAGGGTCTGTATAGGTATAGGTGACCGCTTGTCCTTGACTATCTGTAAAGGTTAAGCTGACATCGGTGATGATTTCTTGTTCGTTGATTGCTTCAGGAATAGAATCGTCATCAGAGCAAGAAGTGGTGATTACTACACTTAATAGGAGTAGTGAGAAAAATTTAATAAGTCGCATAATGTATAGAATTAGTGACCTTAATTAGGTCTTTTGTGAAACAATAAAAAATAAGGGTTAATAGCTAATAATGAGTTGTAAGCTAAAATTGCGTCCCAGGTTATCGGCATAGTAACGCAAGCGGTTGAGGTAATTGCGGTAAGCCGTATTAAAAATATTATCAATAGAAAAATTAACTTTCCAAGCGGTGTTTTTTAGCGGGTGAAATACCGCTGAAGCTTTAAAATGCGCAAGGAAATAGGTTTCAGGAGGCGTACTGATATCTACTAAAGCATCGCGATAGACACCATTGTCTAGCAAGCGAATTGTAAAATTATCATCGGGATAATCTTGTTTTTCAAAGTTGATTTCGGTTTGGACACTCAATTGTAATTGATGCCAATCAGGGCGGCTATACTGTAAGCCGTTAAACCATTTGGTGGTTGGCATAGCTACAAGAGGGCGATTGAGTTGAGTGTGTTGTCCTGTGATGGTTGAGAATTTGGTTTCATACTGCCAATGTTGAGCAAATTGATACAGCATCTGGGCGTCAACACCCCACATTTGGGCGTCGTTTTGCGTGTATTGATAACGTAAGAAAACACCGCGTATGGTCTCTTCAAATCCATCGGGTTTTAGGTAAATAAAATTGGCAATATAATTGAAATAAGGACTGAGCGTGAATTGCCATTTCCCTACTGATTTTTCTAAACTTAAACCAATTTTATGAGCATTTTCAGGCTGAAGACGCAAGTCACCTAACTCAATGCTGGCAGCAGAGTGGTGTAAGCCATCTGAAAACAATTCAGCCGGATTAGGTGCGCGATTGCTCAAAGCATAATTCAAACGAAGGTCTAGGGCTGAGGATAATTGATAGCGTCCCCCTAGCGTAGCGGAGATATTGTGATAAGTAAATTGTGGATGTGTAAGCCACTGTGAGCCGTGTTCGCCAATGATTAGGTCGCTAAAATCACTCTGGTAATTTTGTGCTTCCCAGCGGTATTTTGAATAGTATTTGTAGGCATCTATACGACTGTAATCATAGCGCAATCCGGCCTCTATTAACCAGTTTTCGTTGGGCCTGTAATGCCCGATGAGATAAGCTCCTAAAGCATCGCTTTTGTAATCGGGAATGATGCGCTGAATGCCGGTGTCTGGCGCCGCTGTATTGTCTTTGTGTTCTGCGTTTATCCCTGCTTTTAACGCGTAAATTTGTCGCGTATTAAAGTTGAATTCGGCGGTTAAGCTGTGGGTTTTAAGCAGTAAATCTATGGCCGGTTTATATTTAAAATCACCACGTCGAATATCGTATTCGTAGCGTTGATTGTTTTGATAACCATAAGTCAGATTTAATTTGCCTAATTGATCAAAGTGATAATAGGCTTTAAGACGAAACAATTGATGATTAACCTTTTGTCTGGGAGAAGCAATTTGATAAGAAAAATCACTTGAATACACTGGTTTGTCTTGATTAATAGCTGTTACTAAATCGCTGATACTTCCCGTGCTTGAGGCCCGTAGAATCCCGAGATTAGAGTTGTAATTGCTAAAGTAAGCATCAAATCCATAATGGAATTTTTGCAAGCCTAGGCGCAAGCTAAAACTCCTATTTTCAAGACCTGTATTGGAAAGGTAGTAGTCAGGGGCTTTATAATCACCTGCTTTTTTATAAGCCGCTTGCGCAGAGGTGTACCAGCCATTAGAAAAACTCTTGGTCAACTCAGAGGATACGCTTAATCCTCTTCCATTTGAAAATCCCGAAAGGATTGTCTTGCCATATAAGCTGTCGCGATGCGGAATTTTTGCCGCTTCCGCAATGATTAATCCGCCTATGGCATCACCGCCATAAGCTAAGGCTGAAGCGCCTTTGACCACTTGCAATTGTCCCACAGAATTTAAATCAACGGTAGGAGCATGGTCACTGCCCCACTCCTGGTCGGCCTGCCGGATGCCGTGATTGTAAATCGGTACCCTGCTGCCACTAAAGCCTTGTATGACTGGTTTAGCAATGTTTTTTCCCGTTTGTAATACGGCTACTCCGGCTAACGAAGCCAAGGCTTCGCCTAATGAGGCATCACTAAATTCATCGATTGTGGCCGTGTTTAGCGTTTGCACTTGCCCTGTATGTGAGGCTGTGGTTTGCTTAACTCCTGTCACGATGACCTTCTCTAAAGTTTCGTGATGATGGTGCACAAAAAAATCTTGTTTGCTAGAAGTGGTCAACTGAATAGACTGCTGTACGGGTTCAATAGTTAAACCCGAAATGTGCAAGGTGTAGTCACCGACACAAAGCGAATGAAACTCAAATTGCCCATTGATATCGGTGTAGGCAATTTTATCAGAATCACCGATTTTGAGCGTAGCTCCAACTACAGGTTCATGTGTGTTTTGATCTAAAACCTGACCAGTTAACGTGAGCTTACAAGGCGTTTCTTGTGCAGATAATTGTAGGGTAGCCAATGCCAAAAAGGCGGCTATAAATAATTTCATAGGTTGAAAAATGAAGTATTAACTAGCCTTAGTTGTTAAATGATTGAGACTAATATATACTTTGTTATACCGTAAATTTGATTGAAATAAGTGCTTGTTAATGGAGGTAAGACAGATTTTAAGGATGTAATTAACTGTAAATCACCTAAAAATAGTGACAGATGTTAACTGCTCTTAAAAAGTATGCAAATAAGACAAGCCGTGAAAACGATCTACTTATCCCTGTGGAAATTCATAAGGAGATATAGTTTCGTTTATAAAACGGTATAAACGGGAGGTGGGCGATTAACCAATTGGTTGATAGCCAATTTTTTGTTGTAAACCGGAAAGCAAACAACTGTAGGTTCAGCATAAATCGGCGCAACAATAAAAACTGGAAGTTCAATTGGTGTAGGTGCCAAATTAGGGGTGGTGTTATCGCGTTGCGAAACATGGCACAAAGTACACTTGTCAACTTGATCAGGGTGATGCAAATGCGTAAGCGCATGTAGCCCCGATGCTTTAAGTAAGATAAAAGCAAAGAGGAATACCTGGGCGATGATATGTTTTTGTGCTTTAGATAACATCGCTACAAAACTATAGAAATAAATTTAAATTAAAATGAATTCGTGTTATGAAATTGTTATTTGCATTGATAATGTGTAAATGATTCGCTGCATTATTGCATTTATGACTTGGATTCAGGATATGAAGGGATTAATAAAATATTAAATATTTCATAAGTAAAATAAGATGTAGCGCAGGGTTTAGTGCATGCGTAGTCAAAACTTATGTTTTGTTATTAGTATGTAATCTTGTCAAGGCTTTTATGCTGATTATTTGTAATGTTTAGTTTGTATTTGTGCGAAATAAGTAATTATCAAAAATTAACATAACTGAATGATAATAATTTTAAATGACGCTAACTAAGTGCTAAGTTTGCCGCCGGGTTTTTAAAAATCTAATAGATAGATGATTAGGGGTCTGTGACTTAAAAAACATACTTAGGACTTCTCTCAAATAATTACAAAAAATAAATTTTGTGTATGTTTAATTGGAAGGCTGGTCTGCTAGGGCTGGTATTGAGTTTTAGTGTCTCAACAGTTTTTGCTGAGACGTATGGGGGGAGTAGTTATAACTTTAAAGACAAAACAACGTCTAAAAAAGATTCTACGGATAAGAAAGAGGATAGCTATAAAAAGCTGTTAGAAAAAGGCACTCTGCACAAAGGTGTTTTTAATGTTTTGCAAGTGGATAGTGATATCTATTTTGAAATTCCGGATAGCTTGCTCAATCGCCAGTTTCTTATCGTTAATTATTTGACACAAGTGCCTTTAGAAATTAACGATGCCGGAGCAAATAAAGGGATTAATTACGAACGTAAGATTATTACGTTTCACCGCGATTCTGTCGCTAAGAAAATTCGTGTCAAAACAGAACGCATTCGCGTGTCTTCACCTAAAAAAGATGCAATCACACAATCTGTTCAGAACAACTTTGCGCCTTCTGTGTTAGAAGTTTTTGATATTGAAACACGCAACTTAGATTCAACAGCTACCTTGATCAAGGTCAACGATGTTTTTAACGGTAAGCGCAAGAGTTTTAACGATGTCTTGTCAGGACTTTCCTTGCCAACCTCGGTAGATACAAAACTCTCGTATATAGATACGGTAAAAACTTTTGAAAAAAACTTATTGGTCAAGTCGTTAATCACTACAAAAGTTGATGAAGGTGGTGGCAATATGGCTATAACTCTTGGAACAGCTACTAATATTGTTTTGCTGGATAAATAGCCTATGCAAGCGCGTATTGCTGATGAGCGCGTGGGTTATTTTACGGTACCGCATTGGTTTTTCTCAGATGAGCAACAAAAAATGAAACGCGAAGAATTTATTACGCGTTGGCGATTAGAACCCAAACCGGAAGATGTTCAGGCTTATCTTAAAAGCGAGTTGGTTGAACCTCAAAACCCCATTGTGTTTTATATCGATCCATCTACACCACCACAATGGCGCCAAAAAATCATCGCCGGCGTTAAAGATTGGCAAGCGGCTTTTGAAGCAGCAGGATTTAAAAATGCTATCGTAGCAAAATTAGCTTCCGAGGCTGATGAGGATTTTGATATTGATGATGTTCGCTATTCGGTGATTACTTATGCGGCTTCTCCTAAATCTAATGCTATGGGGCCTTCGGTAGTTGATCCGCGTAGTGGTGAGATTATTAGTTCTAAAATTATTTGGTGGCATAATGTGATGACTTCTTTGCACAGTTGGATGCGTATCCAAACAGGCGCCATTGACCCGAAAGCACGTGCCAATAAATTTAGCGATGAGCATATGGGTGAAGCTATTCGCTTTGTGTCTTCTCACGAAGTAGGACACACATTGGGCTTGCAGCACAACATGGGGCATCTTTCGCTTTTCCTGTAGATTCGTTGCGTTCTAAAACTTATACCGATAAAATGGGCGGTACAGCCCCGTCAATTATGGATTATGCCCGCTATAACTACGTGGCGCAACCTGGTGATGGCGTAACCGCAATCACCCCTAAAATAGGAATTTACGATAAATATGCTATTAATTGGGGCTATCGTTGGTATCCTAAAAAGTCTGTTGAAAAGAAAGCCTTGCGCCAATTGATTCAGCAGCATGAAGGTGACCCGATGTATTTCTTTGGCGCTCAACAAAGCTATAAGAATATTGTCGATCCTCGTTCACAGTCCGAAGACTTGGGCAATAATGCCATGAAAGCGAGTCAATATGGCTTGAAAAACCTCAAAATTGTGGTCGATAGTATTATTCCATGGACCTATGAAGAAGATCACGACTTCTATGAAGCCGGCAAATTATACATGGGCGCTATTGGACAATGGCAAATGTATAACATGCAGGTGATGGCTAATATTGGCGGTATTTACTTGAATCATGCGCGTTATGGTAATGGTATTGAGGCGCACACGCCTGTACCTTATGCAACTCAAAAAGAAGCAGTTGATTATTTGATTACACATGTGATACATCTGCCTAAATGGTTGTTTTTTGATGAGGTTAACCTCAAAACTTATCCGGTTAAAGATTCGCCGTTAGGGCCTTATGAGCATTCACCTTATGCCTTAGCACGTGAACTTCAATATTCAATTATCTATTACACCTTGATGGATGAGCGCCTGTTGCGCCTTCTTGATGCCGAAGTGATGTCAAATCAGCAAATTGATGAGTATCCTGAAAAAGTATATACCGTACACAATCTTTTTGAACAATTGCGCCAAGCTATTTTTAAACCGACGCAAAAGCGTCAAGCCCTCACTATCTTAGAGCGAATGGCTGAGAAAAATTATGTCGACGCTTTGATTATTGATGTCAATAAGTTGTTTAAAAAAACCAGACGTTCCGGATTGATGATTACCCAAAACCTTCAAATGCCTGAGCTCTGTCAAGTTGATGGCAAGCAATTACAATACATCGATTTTGATGCCATGAAACGCGTTTCTGAAGTGACAACTTATAAGAAAACAGAGTTGATGCGAATTAAAAAGTTAGTTGAAAAACGCAAAAATACAGGTGATGAAGCCACACAGGCTCATTATCTAGATTTGATTAATAGAATTAATGAAGCTTTGGGAATTTAATTTTAATAGACAATGAAAAATATATTACTAATTGTGTGTTGTTGCCTTTTAGGCTGGGGCGTTTCAGCCCAAAACACACGTGTTATTTCAGGAACAGTGGTTGATCAAGCTGATCAACTACCGCTACCGGGAGCCTATATCATGATTGCTCAAAATCAAGCAGCAGCTACAGGAGCTGTAACCGATATAGAAGGCCATTTTAGGTTGACTGTTCCTGCAACTACTAAAGCTATTGAGGTGACGCTTATGGGCTATGAAACTAAAACCGTCACTTTAACCGTAGAAGCAGATTATGTTATCAGCATGACTGTGGCACAAAATCAACTAGAAGAAGTAGTCGTTACTGGCTATCAAGCTATAGAAAAACGCAAATTGACTTCGGCTGTAGAGCAAATCGATATGGCCGATATTAAGCAAGAAGGCGTGGCTAGTGTCGATCAAATGCTCACAGGTCAAGTAGCTGGGGGTAGTGGTAACCACTGCTACTGGCTCACCAGGGGCTCCCGCTAAAATCCGTATTCGTGGAACGGCTTCTCTCAATGGACCGCAAGATCCGCTTTGGGTTATTGACGGTATGTCTCTTGAAGGAAGTGAAGTCCCTGATTTTAGTAGTAAAGACAATATTGATCAGCTCAAAAACTTTTCTATTGCCGGATTAAATCCTAATGATATCGCGGATATTACCATTCTTAAAGATGCTGCTGCAACGGCTATTTATGGGGCTAGAGCAGCTAACGGAGTGATCTCAATTACCACTAAAAAAGGAAAAAAAGGGAAAATGCGAATCAATTTTTCAGCAAATACCTTTTTTAATTTTAAACCCGATTTTTCAAAACTCAATTTGCTAAACGCTTCTGAAAAAGTAGACCTTGAATTGATGTTAGCGAGTCGTTCTGATTTGACTTACCGCTCAGATAAAGGGGCTATTGCGCGCTTGCTTAACGCTAGTGGAGAACTCAATACATTCCGCCTAGGTGGACTTTCAGCACTTTCTCCAGCAACTCAAGCTGCCATTAAACAATTGCGCTCACAAAATACCAGTTGGGGAGATTTACTGTACCGTTCTACCTTCAATCAACAATATGGCGTAAGCGTTTCCGGTGGGGGAGAAGATTATGATTATTACCTCTCACTAGGTTATTACAAAGAAGAAGGAACAACAGTAGGTACTGGTTTTGAACGCTATAATATCACCTTGAAAAACAACTACCAAATAACAGATAAGTTGCATATTGGCGCTGCTTTATTCGGAACACAAGCTAAAAAGAAAAGCTTCTTGTCTGATCGTGATGCCAGTATTAATCCGGCTAATTATTCACGCAATGCCAATCCTTATTTGAAGCCTTACAATGCTGATGGTAGCTATAACTACGATCAAGATATAGATGGTTTTGACGATCGTTATGTGGCATTTAACTTTTTGGAAGAACGCGAAAACACAAATTATCAATTAGAAACCAACTCGCTTAAAGCCATTTTTGATCTCGATTATGACCTTTTTGAAGGTTTGACTTTGTCTTCACAACTCGGCTTGCAACTCGACGATAGTCGTACTGAAAAATATGCTGGTTCAGAAACTTATTATGTGCGTAAAGAAACACAACGTACACGTTATTACGACAGCGAAACGGGTACTTATAAATACTTTTTACCCGAAGGAGGAATTATTGAAAATCCATCGTCATACAATTTTCAATACAACTGGAAAACCATGGCAAAGTACAACGCTACGTTTAACTATCTTCACGAGATAGATGTCATGATCGGTAGTGAATTGCGCCGTACTTATGCTAAGAATATTGAGTCTAGAGGTTTTGGCTACGACCCTAAAACCATGACCACTAAGCCGATTTTCTTCCCTAATGAATCTGCGGCCAATTCGTCTCTTTACGAAACCTATCGCCAATCGGAGATTAAAAATGCATACGCGTCTTTCTTCGGAACGGCTTCTTATACCTTTGATCGTAAATATACCTTTTTCGGTAGTGTGCGCTTCGATGGCTCTAACTTGTTTGGTGTAGATCCTAAATACAGATATTTACTGTTGTGGTCAGTGTCGGGAGCTTGGCAAGTGTCTGAGGAAGATTTTATGAAAAATGTAGAGTTTATTAATTATTTACGCTTGCGTGCATCCTATGGATTACAAGGAAATATTGACCGTAACACCTCCTCTTTTGTTGTGGGCGAATATGGCAATTCAATCCTTTTACCCGGGGTCAATGAAGAGACAATTGTCGTGACTTCACCGCCAAACTCTACCTTGCGCTGGGAAAAAACAGCCAATACCAATATTGGGTTTGACTTGAGTATGTTTAACGACCGCGTATCAGTAGGCTTTGATGCTTATCATCGTAAAGGAACCGATTTAATTGGGTTACGCCAGTTGCCACTCGAAACAGGTTTTGAATTTACAACGATGAACTGGGCACAAATCACGAATGAAGGCTATGAAATTTCTGTAACTACACGCAATATCTCTACTCCTGAATTTTCATGGCGAACCACGATTAATCTTTCACACAATAAGAGTAACGTAGATCGTATAAACGTTCAAAATTCTGATTTTTTACCTTCACGTGAAGGCTTACCGGTTAATGCGATGTTTGTGATTAAAACCGCCGGATTAGACGATCAAGGGAACTTGATGTTTTGGAAAGGGGATAAAAAAGTGAGCGCTGTTGAGTTTTTTAAACTCTACGATGCTATGGCCGATGTGATGCCTGGCTATTTGGTCAATTCAGGACTAACTAATGAAGAGTATCGCGAGCTGTTTACCTATGCTGGTGATCGCGACCCTAAATTTACAGGCGGAATTATCAATACCTTTAAATGGAATAATTTCGATTTGACTATTTCGGCTAATTTTAATCTGAAGCAAATGGTTATAGAGCGCCCGCCGTATAACCCGGCAGAAGTCGATCCGGGACGCAATTATACTAAAGCCATTCTCAATGCGTGGTCGCCATCAAATCCTAATGGAACTTTACCGGCCATTTCTAGTGCCAATCCAGCTCAAGGAGAAGCTTGGATGGTCAACAAATGGTTTGGCGGTATGGATGCCTTTAACTCGTATAATTACCTCGATATTTGGGCTAAAGAAATGAGTTATATCCGTATTAGCAGCATACGTTTGGGCTATTCATTTCCAGAATCTTGGTTAGAAAAACTCAAAATGCAAAATGCACGCATTTTTGTTGAAGGGCGTAATTTGTTTGTCTTCGGCACCAATTATGACGGCTATTTCGATCCGGAAACTTATGGCAATATTTACGCACAACCCATTTCGAGAGCTATCAATATGGGCTTTAACGTGACTTTTTAAAAACAGCATACTATGCAAAGAATATATTACATTATTTTATCCGTAATCGTCTTAAGTACTACAGTGAGCTGTAACGATTATTTAGATATCGACCCTTCCGGAAAAGTTATTCCGGAAACAACTGAAGATTATCGCCAATTGCTGACTTCAGCTTATGTGGTTTATCCGCAGCATAAATCCTTGACCGCCTTGCGCACTGATGAACTCATCTTGAGTACGGCTGAAGGCTCAAACTTCTCGGCTCTAAAAGACATTTATGCTTATAATGATCAAAGCAGTGATCCGGTGACTAAACAGTTTCCTTATGGGGCTTTTTATAAAGCGATTTTTTATGCCAATCAAACGCTGAACGAAGGTGTAAAAACCATGAAAGACGGCACAGAAAAACAACAACTTCTCGCCGAAGCTCATGCCTTGCGCGCGCTTGCTTATTTTGATTTGGTCAATTTATTAGCTAAACCTTATCAGGCAGAAACAGCCGCGCAAACTGATGGGGTGCCATTAGTCTTGTCTATGAATATTGAAGATGAACGCCCTAAGGAAAAACTAGCTGTAATCTATAACCAAATCCATACCGATATTGAAGCGGCTAAAGAATTGGTGCAAGTTGAAACTTATGCCGCCGGAAAGAACTACCGCTTTTCGAAAGTCGCTATCTTAGCTTTAGAAGCGCGTGTTAATTTATATCAAGAAGATTATCAAGCGGCACTAGAAAGTGCAGAGCAAGCTTTAGCCATTAAAAGCGAATTGGTTGATCTCAATGCAACACCTGATGTTTTGCCAACCGATTATACATCGGTTGAATCGATTTTGGCTTTAGAAGAAACCATGACCTCTAGCTTACAAGCCAGTACTTTTGCGTCTGATGAATTACTGGCAGCCTTTGACCAAACAGGAGATTTGCGTTTTCCGATTTGGTTTTCAGAAAATTCTGATGGCACTTATACGGTGATTAAAGTAGGCGAAACTGCACTTAAAGTAACGTTCCGCACAGCTGAACTTTACTTTATTAAAGCCGAAGCTTTAGCTCAATTACACCGAGTTTCAGCCGCTGTTGACGCCATTACTCCTTTTGTAGAGTCGCGTTATACACCGACCGCTGCGGCAGCACTTATTCAAGAAATTGGTCAAGCTGATCAGGCTGAATTTATTACATTTATTTTAGAAGAACGCTTTAGAGAATTTGCGCTTGAAGGACAACGTTGGTTTGACTTACGACGCCTAAATCAAAAGAAAATAGTTCACAAAATTTATGACGATGAATATATTTTACAACAAAACGATGCGCGTTATACCTTGCAATTCCCACTAGATGCTAGATTGCAAAATCCGAATTTATCGAAATAATAAAATAAATTCTAAACCCCAAAAAAAACTCCGTTAGCCCAATGTTAGCGGAGGTTTTTTGATTAAAAAAAGAAGTTTGAATTAAGCTAAACTTAGATATTGAAATACCTTGATTGAGATTTCTCTAAAAATCAATTGGTAGACTAGAGTTTCGGAATTATTCTACTTCGAGCTTTATTGTTGAACTACTTCGTAGTTCTATAAGACACGGTCATCTCAACGCCCCGAGTTGCACTCGGGGTTAATCAAATTCAACCATTACATGGTTGGTTGTAATTATAGACAGAAGTATGCTTTAAAAAATCGAAGTTCTTTAATCTGAAAATAAACCCTGTACAAACGAAGTGAAATGCGGAGTTAGGCAGCTCTTACCGAACCCCGAAGTGGGTTCAACGTTTCCATCAGATCGATTCAAAAACCTCTGTTAACTGACGGATTTGTTTTCTCCGGTAGCTAGCAGCGGTAAAACACCGAAGGTGTTAAACCATGATAAACCCCATACAAGCGCAGCGCCGTTTGGG
>CAYVJG010000013.1:0-7931 GCA_964451785.1 uncultured Flavobacteriaceae bacterium | reverse complement strand
CACTGAACTCCCGAACCCCGGAGTGGGTTCAACGTTTCCCATCGGCACAAAAAAAGTCTCTGTTAACTGACAGATTTGTTTTCTCTGGCAGCTAGTAGTGGCAGAACACCGAAGGTGTTAAACCATGATAAACCCCATACAAGCGCAGCGCCGTTTGGGGATCATGTAACACTGAACTCCCGAACCCCGGAGTGGGTTCAACGTTTCCCATCGGCACAAAAAAACCTCCGTTAGCTCAATGTTAACGGAGGTTTAAGGTTAAAACATAAAGTTTGTGATTACTCTAAAATCAGTAACCAGCCTTTGTTAGGAGTAACCGGAATGCCTTCACTTGGATTAAATTCAGCTGCTGGCTGAAAGCCTTCAGATGCCGGAGCTGTAAGCTTGGCTGTTTTTGGGTTGATACCCAAAGCTTTCCAATCGATATCTAGGTGTACCTCAACAGGTTCCTTAGCCCAGCTGGCAATAGATAATAAGGCTTTGCCTTCTTTTTTGTAAACCGTCACTAAAACTTTGTCGTTGTCAGTTTTTACAGGACTATTAGGTACCCAATAACCAATCATATCGCTGCCTTTCATACCGAAAAGTTTCCAGATTTTCCACACAGGACGCGGATCACTTCCGGTCCAAGGGCCGCGATTAGTCATTCCGTAAAGCATGCCGCGCCAAGGATTGCCGCCATCTTCAAGCATCTCACCCATCAATCCGAAAGGTAAACCGCTCATCTCAGTCATGTAGAAAGCTGGAGAGTTGTTTTCATAATCGAATATTTCCCCAAACCACAAGCGATTGATGTAAGGGAAAAGTGGCATATATAACAAGGCACTGTTGTTCCAGCCATCGCGTTCGTTGTGTTGATTGGCAGAGTGTAAATCTACAATTCCGGGATGTCTGTCGAGTAGAAGTTCACGTTTTAAGCGCTTCATCGTGGTGCGGTTAAAAGCCACATCATCGAGGTATAAACCGTCGATACCTATATTTTGTACTAACCAACGCAAACCTTCAATGTAGTAATTTTGCCAGCGACTCATCCCTCCACTGACGATAGCGGCATCATCGGTTTCTGGTGTGTACCATCCGGCAATATAATTGCCATCGAGGTGCTCTTGTAACCAAGGACTACCGCCGCCTTCACCTTCAGGGAAAATTTCGTGGTTAAGGCTGCGCAGTGGATAGAGTTCGTAAGCGCGATTCGCCAACTCGCGGATTGTGTTGTAAATTTTTACTTTCATGCCCGCTTGATGAGCCGAATCGATGTAGGTTTTCATCGCTTTGGTCGCAATAAACGGATAGTTGATGTATGGATTGGTGTATTTTCCTTGGTGAATATTAATCACGTTTGCGCCAAAAGCTTTTACGGTGTCAATAGGTTTGTAATCGTGAAAATATTTGTGCGCCCAATGCCAGTCGGTGTTAATCGCGTGGAAAGGCGTAATCAATAAATTGAAGTTATAGAATAAAATCTCTCCTTTTTGCATTTGGCGTTTCCCACTGTAGGCTTTGACTAAAGTAGTGTTTTGATGATCGTCAATTTGAATACCACCACGACCATTATTATCCCAAGATACAGGAGAAATCAATGGTTTTTGAAGGTAGAAATTGGTGTTTAACGGACGTTCGTAGTGGTTATCGCGTAACGAAAATTTAAGTCCGGCGTTGACCGTGCCAATCCAGCCCCCATCTTGATTTTTGGTAGCTACATCCCAAGTCCAATCGATTTTTTCAGGACGCAATCCTCCTTTGTGACCAAGGCCCATAAAATATTTAGAAATGGCCTGATGCAAAGGCATAGTCAAGTTGATGTCTCGCAAAGCAATATCTTGTAAGGCTTTTACTTGGAGTTCATAATGTACAAACCCATCAAATTCGATGTGTCCTGTCAAGAGAATTTCTAGAGAGGAAGCCTTGAGCGTTGTGGTCCATTCTACGGTTCCTGGCTTTTGGGTTGTAAAGTTTACACCTTCACTTTTGAATTTAAGTTGTTTCCCGTCGGCAGTAGTGACCTTAAACTGCATAGGCTTAGCCAAGATATCAACAGGTTTATCGCTGATGTTGGTCATTTCAATCGGGAAGAAGGTTTGAATTTGTGCCGGTAATCCGGTGTTGCTTAAGGTTAATTTGCGTCCTAATAAGCTAACACTGTTGTCGTCAACTTTTAAAGCTGTATAAGGTGCAACAACTGTATTTTTTTGCGCTAAGGTAGAGTTGAGCCAAGGCAAGCGCGTCATATTCCAAGGTTTATCAACCCCGTTATTTACAGCTTGCTCTTTTGAAATAGTGATTGTCAATTCGATCTCTTGCGTTGGCGCATTGTCAGCCGTGATGGTGACTGTACCGCGATAAGTGCCGGCAACTGCATTTTCAGGAACTTCAATGTAATTCCAAAGCGCTTGAATTTTACCTTGAGGCACGTCAACGCGGTAGGTTTGCGGTTTTCCGGCATAGTTAACGCCGGTGGTGTTGAGGCAAGTGATTTTGTCGGCAGCAATTTGATGACCTGCGTTGTCTTTTAGGGTAGAGAAGTTGACTTTTAGATTTTGTAAATCTTGACGAGCGGCATAAACACCGAGTTGGAAAGCGTAGTTTTCTCCTTTTTTAGCGGTGCCCTCAAAAGTAGCTTGAACGCCATTTTCAATCCAACGAACCGGCAGATCTTCCTTCATTTTGATAGGGTGCAAGCGGTCTTCAGGAAACACCAAATAGGTTTTTTGACTATGCTCAGCTAGAAGTGCTTTAGTTTCGGCTTGTGTAGCGATAAATTCCATCGGATAGAAGCTGTCAAAACGGGTTACAGATTCTAATTTTACGAGTTCAGCCTTGGCAAATCGCTTAGCGGTTTTGGCATCTTTGAGCCAATCGGCATCTGCTGTTGCTACAAAATCCGGATAGTAATCTTGCGGATAGTAAACGCGGCCGTGTTTTTGATAAGGCATGTAGTACAAGTAATATGTATCATGGCCTTTTTGATGTGCAAAAACGAGATCTACAAATTCGCGACTTACCTCAGGGTAATAGACATTAGTGACTTGTTGTCCTGTGGAGGCATCGATAAGAATCATTTTTTTGTCGGGATGGTGATCGCGACGACGCCAAAGGATGTGAGCTTTGGCTAAATCTTTGCGACCATCAACTTTGATGACCGCACGGTGATTACCTAATGTATCCGGCTCCCATTTTTCATGAGGAGGATAATCGAGTTGTTGTGCATTGGTGTGTTGCGAGAAAGTAGCTATACCTGCCATACAGAGTAAAGAAAAAGTGAAGTTACTTAACGGCTTCAGGTTAAATTTCATAGAATTAATTCTTATAAACTTAGTTGTCAAAATTACCGAAATACTATAAATAATATCTAAAAAATATCGATTTAACAAATAAGAATTCAAGTTTCGAAGAAGGTAATAAATGAGAAGTTAGGAGATTATGTATTTGGATATTTGATGTTATGTATATGATAATCAGGTGTATGTAGATTTTTAATTAATAATAACCTGCACACTTCCTTTGCTATTGAACACCCTTCGGGGTTCAGTAGGGGTAAGTCTATCTTGCCCTGTACTGCACTTTGTTTGTACAGGGTTAATCACATTAAAGGCCTTCGGCCTTTTAAAGCATATTTTTGTTTATAGTAATAACCAATCCTATAGTGGTTGAAATAGGATTAACCCTGAGTGTAACTCGGGGTACTGAGATTACTATACTTTACAGAATTATGAAATAGTTCAACAATAAAAATTGAGGTAAAATAATTTCGGAACTTGAGGATAATAACTAATTTGAGTTTAGTTTTTGAAGAGAGAATGTTGAGATTGTAGTTTTTGTTTAAAATTGAATTTTATCGTTTTGCGCGAGGGATGGAACGGCCTGTTGGAGCTCTTTTGCGGCTGTTTTTAAAACGGAACTTTCCTAAAATTCTAAACTTTAGGAAAGTTTGATAATCTTATGAATAAGCCGCAATTTAGCCGCAAAAAGCGACTAGTGACAGCCCGACCCCGTTGGTGATAATGATAGGTGATAAAACAAATAGTGAATACGAATAAGTAATTGTAAAAAGATACAAATCGCAACGGGGTCGCGCCCTAATAATAAGGAATAAAGGCTGCTTTATGATTCAGTTTTGTTAAAAAATACTTTTGTTTTATGCATAAATGATTATTTTCGTGAGGTATTGATGGGGAGGACTGGAAGTGTAATTATGAATTAAATTAGTGACTATGAAAATGTGTTTGGCAGCAGTAGCCTTGTGTTGTTTAATGAGTGTTGAAGTCTTGGCGCAAGGCGTGGTAACCTATGGGGTGAAATATCACGGCAAGGAAGTGAATGCGGATCATCCGTTGATAATGACGTATCAGAAAGGCGTGGCAGTATTGAATCCTCAACAAACGAAGACGGCACAATTTATCAATTATCGCAAAAAGGCTACCTATCAATCTTTGGATTATCAGGGAAAAACTTACACCACAAAAACGCCATTTAAGCAGCTGGTGAAGGTAGAGTTTTTGCCGGAAACGGATACGATTTTAGGCTATGTGTGTCATCGTGCGCATTTAACTTTGTTTTCAAATAGCATTGATGTATGGTTTACTGCAGATGCGGATATTAAAGGTTCGCCGAGTTTGTCTGTGGCGCCGTATTTAGGATTGGTGCTAAAGATTGTGCGCAATGGCAATCGTGAGATTTTTGCTAAATCCATAAAAGAAGGGGCTATTCCGGATAGCCTTGATGTGCTTCCTAAACCTGGTGAATTGGTAGATGAGGCAACTTTGCGAGCGTATCAAATTAAGAGTCGTTATACCACTGTTCCGATTTTTGACAATCAAACCATCAACTTTGGCGATAGCATTGTCAATCCTAAACCGGGGCAATTTGACAAGGTGTATCGCTATTCTGCCGGAACGGTGATTTTAAAGCGCGTGCATTTGCCAGAAGATTTTGACGGGCAGATTTTTGCGACTTTAACGCAGCATTCTGAAGGCGATGCGTATGATCGTACGGGTAGTGTGTTTGTGATTCCAATGGGTGCAGAGACCACTTTTTTGGATGCTTTAGAGGATGGGGTTGAGGTATTGCCGACAATGACTGACAATAAAGGCGATGTGTATAAAGGGATGACGGCGACTGAAAATTATGTGCCGCCTGTTGAGTTGATTCGTTTTTATACACCTTTTGGAGTGCGTGCTTACAACCATAAACGTGAGATAAAAGGCTACGACTGGAAAGATGAAGTGAGCTATAAGCAAGAGGTGACGCATTTGGCGCCTTTGCTCGAGGGTGAAGCTTGGATAGGGGTGTACATTGGTAATTATGACAAAAATGGACATAAAGTGTCTTTAGAGTTGGATTATTATCCAAGTGAGGGCGAGGAAGCCGCTCAGCCTTTTGTGTCGTCTATTTTTAATACGCTCAACATTAAAGAGATGTCTGGGCAGACTTATGCACGATTTTTTGACAATGATTCCTTGACGGTGAAGGCTTATGTGCCTGAGGGAGTTGAGAATTTGAAATTGCGCTATATCAGCACTGGCCACGGTGGCTGGGGTGGTGGTGATGAGTTTAATCCGAAAATGAATACCTTGCTTATTGATGGTAAAGTGGTTTATACTTTTACGCCGTGGCGAACAGATTGTGGTGCACATCGCTTGGCCAATCCGTCGTCAGGAAACTTTTCAAATGGCTTGTCTTCTTCTGATTTGAGTCGCTCAGGATGGTGCCCGGGGACGGCTACAAATCCGGTGTTTATCAATTTGCCACAGCTCACACCGGGTTGGCATACGTTTACTATTGCTATTCCCGAAGGCCCACAGGAGGGCAATAGTTTTAGTTTTTGGAATGTGTCAGGCGTGTTGATAGGGGGTTATTCAATCTCTCAAAAATAGAACTGGAGTTTTAAGAAGTTAGATTATAGCTCAAGCTTTATTGTTGAACTACTTCGTAGTTCCGTAAGATATGGTGTCTCAGTGCCCCGAGTTGCACTCGGGGTTAATCGTATTCAACCATTACATGGTTGTAAATATAAACAGAAGTATGCTTTAATACCGTATGGACAAATACATAATTCACTAACTTTCCATTTGTTATCTTCCCCGAGACTTTAGTTAAAAATTTAAAGCAGATCAGGATTTAGGGGAGTGTTCACGTTGGTAAGCTTGGGCTGTTTTTTTTATGCTTTCGCAAAGTGGAGTGTATTGGAAATCAATAGTGTTGAGCAGTTTAGAGTTGTCATAATTGATTTGTTCTTTAAACATCTTAAAGCTGAGGCGAGTGACTTCTTGTCTAGTATTAAACAGTAAGCGTCCTGTGCGTTGTAGAACCCAAATGCCGCGTACCATCCATTTTTTGAGTGGGCGGTGTGCTGGTTTGACTTCTAATGCTTTGGCAATTTGATCGGTGAGTTCGGCAATGGATTGCATGTTGTTAACGGCGATAAAGCGCTCATTTTTAAGGTCACTTTGGGTGAGTTGAATCATGATTTCGACAACATCTTCAACGCCAATAAAACCACTGACACGAGGAATGCGGAAAGGGAACTCATTTGCTACACGGCTGAATAATTGTCCGCTGCCGGAATGCCAATTGCCAGGGCCAATAATGATGGCCGGATTGACGATGATAACAGATAGGCCTTCTTGTGAGGCACGCCAGACTTCCATTTCAGCGCCATATTTACTGATGGCGTAGTAGGTGTAAGTTTTGTCATTGTTGCGCGGAGAGCTTTCCGAAATAGGACGATTTAGAGGTTCTGAACCTAAAGTAGCCACACTGCTGAGGTGGCAAAATCGCTTGACGTTTTTGGCTAAAGCAATATTAACCAAGTTAGCCGTGCCTTCAATATTTACTTTGCGCAAACGCTCGTGATCACGCACGTCAAAAGACACTAATCCGGCGCAGTGGTAAATACAGGTAATGTGATCAAAAGCGTCTTCAAGCGCAGGAATGTCGGTTAAGTCGGCTTGATGCCAAGTGATTTTAGCTTTTTCGATAGTGGTCAGCGGTAAATCAGCTAGCACCTTATCGCGTTTTTCTGTTGAATGAAATAAAGCTTTCACGGGCTGATTGTCTTTGACTAATCGCGTGAGTAAATGCCGCCCAACTAAACCTGTTGCTCCTGTGAGTAAAATCATATAGCGAAGATAAACATTCCGCTTTTGATACGCTATTCTTTTTTATCTTTGTCGCACTTAATTTAAGTTATAGATAAAATACTATGTATCAATACCTCAAAGCACTGCATATCATATTTATTGTCACTTGGTTTAGCGGCATGTTTTACATTGTACGCTTGTTTATTTATGCAGCAGAGGCACATGAAAAGCAAGATGAAAAAACAGCGGTATTGTTGCCTCAATATCAACTGATGGCTAAGCGCTTGTGGTTAGGAATCACGTGGCCATCGGCTATTTTGACGGCTATTTTAGGACCAACTTTGATTTTTGCAGGACCCTGGGCTAGTTCGTTTGCTAATCAGCCATGGTTGCACATCAAGTTGGGTTTTGTCGTCTTATTGTACATGTATTTTTTTAGTTTACACCGCATTTTTAAACAGCAGCAGCAAGACGTATTTACGGTATCTTCAATGCGTTTGCGCGTGTGGAATGAGGTAGCTACGCTGTTTTTAGTGGCTATAGTGATGCTAGCGGTGGTCAAAAATGCGATGAGTTGGGTGTGGGGCGTACTCGGTTTATTAGGCTTGATGGTTTTATTAGTTATTGCTATTAGAATTTATAAGAAGTTGCGGAAGGATAAGTAAGACGCTTTACTTTTGTATCAAATAGAAACAAGTGATTGTTAAGTCTATTCAGCTTAATAACTCAAATTTTGGAGTCATTCTACTGCGATCTTTATTGTTGAACTACTTCGTAGTTCTGTAGGATACGGTAGCCTCAGTGCCCCGAGTTGCACTCGGGGTTAATCGTATTCAACCATTACATGGTTGG
>CAYVJG010000012.1:0-77462 GCA_964451785.1 uncultured Flavobacteriaceae bacterium | reverse complement strand
GAAAGCCAAGAACATTCCCCTTTTAAAAAGAAAGTGCAACCGTTGTGATAATGATAATTTCTATTGCAGCGAGAAATTCAGAATAAACGCTCAAAAAAAGAACATTGATATATGGTTGATTTACAATTGTGTAAAATGTGATAGCACCTACAACTTGACCATTTTGTCACGAACCAAATCAGAATCGATAAACAAGGATTTATTCAATAAATTTTCAGAAAATAATTTGGGGCTTGTATGGGAATATGCGTTTTCCCAAGAAACAGCACGAAGAAACAATGTAAAATTAGATTTTGAAAGTGTTGAATACAACATAATCTATGAGAATTTTCCGATAGAAGATATTCTAAATTCTAACAGTGAAAATGTAACTTTCAAGATTAAATACCCCTATGATTTTAAACTTAGATTGTCTGCCATTATCAGAATATGTTTAAACCTTTCGGCAAAACAGTTGAAACACTTACTTGAGGCGAAAGTTTTCTCTGTTGAAGTAAGACATTTAAAAAAGAAACACAAGGCTAAAAATCAAGATGTTGTTCAAATAAACACAAAGCAATTAAAAAATAGTTACAAATAAATTCGTTGATTATGACAAAAAAGATTAGATTCAAAAAATAGCCGCAGTTAGTAAAATAGAAAATCAATAAAATAATAACCAGTCTATGAAAAAATCTGAGATTACTGCATTTCCGGAATACTTTGACTACTATATAAATTTGAGCGAGGATATTGAGCTTGAAGAAGCTTTTGACCAGAGCCTAAACCAAATTGATGCTATTAATGTTGAACAACTGAGCCGTATTGATTTAAAGGTTTATGCTAAAGGAAAATGGACAGTCCACAAGATTATTCAACACCTAACAGATTGGGAACGCATTTGGTGTTACCGAACGCTTCTTGCTGTACGTAATGAAGGCACAATCCCAGTAGGACACGACCATGAACTTATGGCACAAAATTCAAATGCCGATGAATTATCAATAGAGCAATTAATTGCCGAATTAAAAGCAGTTCGACTTGCCACCAAAGCAATATTTGACACTTTTAACCGCAAAATCCTGTTGTCAAATTGCAAATTCAGTAATACCCAAATGTCTGTTTTAGCCATGGGATTTAATATTATTGGACATCAACTTCACCATTTTAATATTATCAAAGAAAGATACATTCCTCTTGGCAAATAGAATACTTCTATAGTTTTTTTTATAAGCATTCACTAAAAACTAGTACATTTATAGATAAACCAAAGTACGGGATTATTAACAATAATATGGACTTATTTAACCCATTTATAGATAAAACAAAAAATCGACTACCACAGGATGGAACGGTAAACTATTACGGCAAATTATTCACTCAAAAAGAAGCGGATTATTATTTCGATAAATTGTTGGATAAGATTGAATGGCGAAATGACGAAGCTATTATTTTTGGCAAAAAAATTATTACTAAACGCAAAGTGGCCTGGTATGGTGAAAAACCTTTTGCCTATACCTACTCCAAAGTTACAAAATACGCCTTACCGTGGACAACAGAATTATTGAAACTCAAAAACAGCATTGAAAAAGAAAGTGGCGAAACTTATAATTCTTGCTTGCTAAATTTATATCACAACGGAAGCGAAGGCATGGCTTGGCACAGTGATGCTGAGGTAGATTTGAAAAAAGACGGTGCCATCGCTTCAGTAAGTTTTGGTGCTGTGCGCAAATTTGCCTTTAAGCACAAACAAACCAAAGAGAAAGTAGATTTAATTTTAGAACACGGCAGTTTGTTAGTGATGAAAGGGGGCACGCAAACTCATTGGTTACATCGGCTTCCCCCTACTAAAAAAGTAATGACCCCAAGAATAAATTTGACTTTTAGAACCATTGCAACTAAAATATAAAACCAATGTAAGTTATCTATTGGATAGGCAAACAAAATCCGCACTTTAAGTTAAGTAGCATTTTTAAGATTTGATTTTTTATGCCAAAATGCTTGTATTGTAAGGTTTCCTATTGCAGAATGTCTACGTTCTCTGTTGTACCATAGTTCGATATATTTAAACAAATCCACCTTCATTTTCTCCTTAGAGAGATCCATTTGTCACCATAGATTTGTTCAGTTTTTAAGGTTTAAAGAAGCTTGAATCTAAGTTCTGTATTTTTATTTTTTTTTTGTAATTTGATCAACATATAAAAATCGATTAGCTGGATTAGCGCTCAACTAGAGTTACCCAGCGCTAAGTGACCAAAAGCTACTTGCTACATCTACGCCCTCGGTGGTAAATTAATTTTAATAAATGAAAAAAATAAGAAAACTCTACCCCTGGACAACTTCCATTCCCTTATTAACATGCGGTCTTTATTTTTCTGGCCTACTGGACAACAATATTATTTTACAACTTATTGCCGGTTTACTATTGTTGCTTTGCATTATGGCAGCGGTACACCATTCAGAGATTATTGCCCATCGGGTTGGAGAACCATATGGCACCATCATTTTAGCCATATCAGTAACTATTATTGAAGTTGCCATCATCATTACCCTCATGATAAATGGCGGACAAGAGTATGCCTCTTTTGCACGAGATACTGTGTATGCCGCGGTTATGGTGATATTAAATGGTATTGTCGGTTTGTGTTTACTCTTAGGTGGCAGAAAGTTTCACACCCAAACATTTTCTCCACATTCTATAAAAATTGCATTAGTATCACTAGTTTCTATTGTTGCCTTTACCATGATTATTCCCACTTTTACAGAAGGGATAGTTGGCCCGTATTATACCGAAGCGCAATTGTTGTTTGAGATTTTTGCCTGCATTGTTATCTATGTAGCTTTTATAGGTGTTCAAACAGTACGACATAGAGAGTATTTTATTGTGGAAGATGATGGTAACTCACCAAAAAACTCAGAACATTCAGTTTCCAATCAATCAATGATCATCAGTTTGGTGTTCTTATTGGTAAGCCTAACTATTGTTGTATTATTAGCAAAATCACTTTCGCACCCTGTTGAACACTTTTTAGTCAATAATGGATTGCCTAAAAGCCTAGTAGGAATTATTCTAGCTGCTGTCATCTTATTACCAGAAGGAATTGCTGCAGTCAGTGCGGCCAGAAATAATAGACTACAAACAAGTATTAACCTATCCTTAGGCTCGGCTATAGCGAGTATTGGATTAACGATTCCTTCAGTATCTATTATAAGCTATATTTACGGTTTTCCTCTTATTTTAGGGCTTAGTATTTTACCTATTATCCTTCTAGCAATATCAATTTTTACCGTAATGCTTTCGCTTATAGGTGGCCGTAGTAATGCTATTTATGGTGTGGTTTTATTAGTAAACCTGGTGGCATACATTTTCTTAACCATTCATCCATAACTAAACGATGCAAAAGATCGGTTATACAAAAATTGTTCTGCCGATCTAATCCTTCAATAGCTACACGAGTTATGTAAGTTTAGGATTTTGTAAATTTACAACACTAACTAAACTATGCATTTTTTATTGACTCTGAAAATATATGCTATGAAAAATCACTTGGATTATTCTGAAGTGATGCAAGTCAAATTAATAAATATGTGTTAAATAGTTTAAATGAGACCTAACTAATTATACATTGTCAAACTTAGAGTAATTATCAATAAATTCGTAATTTCTACAACGCTTATTTAACTGTTATGGGGTGGGTAAATCACTTAGAGCAATACATAGAATCTTTATTAAGTAATCTGGGGGTTTCAGCAGAATGGGTTAGCTTTTGCCGCTTACTCTTATTTATTTTTGCTCTAACCATCATCGCTGCAATTGCATTTTGGGTGACTAAAAAAATCATTATTACCTTTTTATATAAAGCATTCAAAAAAACTTCCTTTAAATGGGATGATTTAATTGTAGAAACTAATGCCTTAAACAATATAGCGCATATTGTTCCTGCCATTTTTGTCTTAATCATGGCACCCGTTATTTTTTCAGATTTTGAAACCATCTTACCCTATATCACCAAGCTGACCAATGTATATATCATTATCGTTGGCATGACTGTTGTCTTCGCTGTCATGAAAATAGGCGAATATATATCAGCTCAAATTCCAGCCTTTAAAGACAAACCCTTAACTAGTTACTTTCAACTTGTCAGAATAGTGCTTTATATCATTGCCTTTATCTTAATATTATCTATCGTTCTCGAGAAATCACCCATCTATTTCTTAAGTGCATTTGGGGCCATGACTGCCATAATTCTTCTGATATTTAAAGATACCATATTAGGCTTAGTAGCCAGTGTTCAGCTTTCTGTAAATGATATGGTGCGTGTTGGAGACTGGGTAGAAATGCCTAAATTTAATGCTGATGGCGATGTTTTAGACATCAACTTAAACACGGTTAAAGTCCAAAATTGGGACAAAACAATCACCACCATTCCTACTTATTACTTTGTTACTGACAGTTTTAAAAATTGGCGTGGCATGCAAAAAACAGGTGGTCGGAGAATTAAAAGATCGCTTTATATTGATGTTCACTCTGTCAAATTAGTAGATTCAAAATTAAAAGAAAAACTAAAAAATTTCCAACTCATTTCTGATTTTATAAAAGACAAAGAATCTGAAATAGAATCTTATAACACTCAACACAATATCGATCGTTCCTTTTTAATTAATGGACGACAAATGACTAATCTAGGGATATTTAGAATATATGTTGATACCTATCTGCGGGCACATCCAAAAATCAAACAAAATATGTTTATTATGGTCAGACATTTAGCCCCCGAGAGCAAAGGTATTCCCCTTGAAATTTATTGCTTTACAGATACCGTTGCTTGGGCCGAATATGAGCCTATACAAGCTGATATCTTTGATCACTTATTTGCTGTTGTAAAATTTTTCGACCTCGAAATTTTCCAAGACCCTAGTGGCAAAGATTTTACAAATATATTTCACAACATTGGGCAAAGAACTAAGGCGGCAAATGATGCGTATTAAATAACAATTCTTCACTAATACCCACTATTCTCAAAGCTTAATTTGATAACAATCAGCACTAGCCCTTCATAGCTTCATTTTATATAAAAACACCTAGGACTGCGATATTTTATACCAATTAGAATTATTTTTTAGTCCGATTTATAATATCTTTTGTAGGTATAACACCCATCTTTACATAGATAATTATTACATTTACAGTGTTTTACATATACAAATCAGCAGCATACATTATTACCACATCAATTGCACACCGTATACTATTTAGTATTTAGATCAAATTTGCTAGTAATAAATACCCTCAGACACATGACACAAGTACTCCACGGCATATTACACGAGCTTCCCGAAGACATGCTCTGTGTACTTCAAGCAGATGATTCTGTATTAAAACTTTGGAATGCCCTTACCCCTATTCAGCGCAATGAATGGATTTGTTGGGTGACTATAGTCAAAAAAGAAAACACCCGCCATAAACATATTGAGCGCATGCTTGAAGATTTAAAAGCTGGTAAACGCACCCCTTGTTGCTGGCCAGGGTGCCCTCATAGAAGACCTAAAGCCAAAAAATGGTTTAAAAATCAAGACCTATAGCAAAGTATTACGTTTTACCAAAATGTAAGTTAGTGCTGTATATCTTATAACCTATATTTGATGGTTAGCCTAAACCTGAATAAAATGTGTCAGAAAAAAAAACTAAAAAATATGAAATTGTCGATTTCTTTTACACTATGTTATAAGTTCAACAAAAGTTATACCAGTTAGAATTATTTTTTAGTCCGATTTAGAATATTTTTTTGTAGGTATAATACCGTGGTTCATAAATTACTAATACAATGAGACAAAGTCGAAATTGGACTATTTAATTTATACACACGGTATTAGTGCTGTATACCCTATATTTGATGGTCGGCCTAAACCTGAATAAAATATGTCGGTAATAACTCCTAAAAAGCAAGAAATTGTCAATTTCTATTACTCTATATTATAGTCCGGCTAAGGTTAATCATATCTTATGGTTCAAAACAGTTCTAGTTCAGTAACAATATGTAAATTTGAAAAAACTAAACCTGTGATTACAAGAATAATTATTATCGTATTGGTCATTATAGCTGAGTCTTTATTGGGCTATTATAGCTTAGTAATAAATGAGAGTTTATTTTCTCGATTTATATTTTTCTTACTCAGTGCAGGCATAATTTCGCTTTTAGTCATTAAAGGAATTCGTTATATCTTACCTGCTGACCACTATTCTTCTAGTGATGAAAATGAAAGCAATCTCTAATCGGCTACACTTAAAAACAAACTATAAACGCTGTTATAGCAACGCATAGCCCTTAAAAACAAAAGCTCAGCAATAGAATAGCTTTAAAAAATCAGAAGCATAAAAAAACCGAACTACCACTACAGTAATTCGGTTTTAATTTATCGCTGGCCCACTAGGGCTCGAACCTAGACTCTTCTGGACCAAAACCAGATGTGTTAGCCATTACACCATGGGCCAAATAAACCGTCGATAAATATATAAACAAGAGTCAAAAACTCTAATTTGTAAAAATCAAACCGAATTATAGTTATAATTCGGTTTGGAAATTTTGCTGGCCTACTAGGGGTCGAACCTAGACTCTTCTGGACCAAAACCAGATGTGTTAGCCATTACACCATAGGCCATAATTTCCGGATGCAAATATAAATCAATTTTCCATTCTCACAAACTTTTTTCGACTTTCTAGGAAAAAAAATAAAATATTTTTTGACTGCAATCTTCATTCAAGTTTTATGCTTAAATTCGTCCATCTTCATATAAATTTAAATAATGCGAGACTTTAAATTCAGCCTCTGGAACAAAATTTTAGGATGGACCGTTTTTGCCATTGCTCTAATCACCTATGCCTCAACGGTAGAGCCTACAGCTAGCTTCTGGGATCCCGGTGAGTATATTGCCACTTCTGCCAAATTACAAGTTGGTCACCCTCCTGGTGCTCCCCTTTTTCAAATGATTGGTGCCTTTGCCTCAATGTTTGCTACTGATATTACCAATATAGCTTTAATGGTGAACATGACCTCTGTTTTGTCTAGTGCTTTTGCCATATTGTTTATGTTTTGGAGTATTACTTTATTGCTTCGCAAAATTACGGGCTCAGCTGATCACCTTGCACCTAGTGCAAAAATTGCTATTCTAGGTAGTGCAGCTGTCGGCGCTTTAGCCTTTACCTTTACCGATAGTTTTTGGTTTAGTGCTGTTGAAGCGGAAGTGTATGCCATGGCCATGGGCTTTATGTCGGCTATGTTTTATATAGGTTTGTTGTGGGAACGCGATATGCTTAAACCACGTGGCAACCGTTGGTTGATTTTATTAGCGCTTTTAGTTGGCCTCACTTTTGGGGTTCACTTTTTAGGCTTATTGACCATCCCGGCTATTGGCTATTTGTACTACTTTAAGCACACTAAAAAGATTACCGTCAAAAACTTCGTTATTGCTACAGTTGTAGTGGTTGGTGTTTTGCTATTCATCTTTAAGCTCCTTTTGCCTTACACGCTGACTTTCTTTGCGGCTTCTGAGGTGTTCTTTGTCAACTCAATAGGTTTACCTTTTAATTCAGGAACCATCATTGCCGGGTTGATTGTTATTGGTGCTATTTATTACGCCTTGCGTTATACCCGTAAAAAAGGTTATGTGCAACTCAATACCATCGTTTTGTGTATCATGTTTATTTTTATTGGATTTTCATCTTGGCTCATGCTCCCTATTCGCGCAAATGCCAACACTAACATCAATGAAAATGACCCAAACAACGCTCGTCAACTCCTAGCTTATTACAACCGTGAACAATACCCTGGACACGCCTTGTTTTACGGCCCACAGTTTACAGCTACTTTTGCCGGACTCGATGCTGCTAATCCGTATACCGATGGAAAACCTAAATATGAAAAGAATGAAAAATTAGGCGAATATGTCATCGTTAACAACTGGAAAAATGCCGATCAAAATTTAAGTGATTCTCAAAAATCTCTTTTGCCGCGTATGTGGAGTACTTCGACTTCAAACATGGTGAATTATATGAACATCACAGAACCCGTCAAGTATCATATCAAACCTGAATACAGTTCTAATAAGCAGCTTATCAACTTGGTACAACAAGTAAGGCAAGGCTATGCTGAAGGTAAGATTGACAATGGTGGACTCATTAAGTTTTTCAATCAATACAACCAGTATTTAGAAATTGAAAAACCTTCCATGTCTGCCAACCTTGAGTTCATGTTTGAATATCAATTTTGGTATATGTATTTCCGCTATTTTATGTGGAACTTTGTCGGTCGCCAAAACGATCAGCAAGGCGAATATACCAATCTGTCAGGCAACTGGTTAAGTGGCATTACACCTATTGATAATTTCTTTTTAGGTTCTCAAGAAAACCTTCCTGATGTTGTCAAAAATGATCCGTCACGCAACACCTATTACTTTTTGCCCCTACTCTTAGGACTTGTAGGCTTATTTTTCCAATACGACAAAGACAAACGCAACTTCTGGGTGATTATGGTGCTCTTTCTCTTTACAGGCTTAGCACTCAAAATATACCTTAACGAACGCGCCTTTGAACCTCGAGAACGCGATTATGCAGTAGTGGGCTCTTTTTATGCCTTTGCCATTTGGATGGGATTTGGCGTCTATGCCCTCTATGCTAAATTTAAAAAATACCTCAACCCTAAACTCGTTGCTGGTGGCTTAACAGCTATAGCCTTACTCGCCGTCCCTGGGGTGCTCGCTCAACAAAACTGGAATGATCACGATCGCTCTAATAAATATACCGCTACAGCATTGGCTAAAAATTATTTAGACTCTGTGGGAAAAGATGGTATCATATTTACCATCGGCGATAATGACACCTTCCCATTGTGGTATGTTCAGGAAATTGAAGAGCATCGCACTGATGTCAAAATTATCAATACCTCGCTCTTTGCTACAGAATGGTATATTGATCAAATGCACAATAAAACCTATGACAGCCCGGGTATTAAAACCATCCTCGGTCATAAAGATTATGTTTACGGCACTAATGATGTGATTATCTACCAAGAAGATCCGCGCATGCCTGATACGATGACGGTTAAAAATTGGTTGAAATACGTCAAAAGTAACGATCCTTCAACAATGGTGACCTTACAAAACGGACACAAAATCCACACCTTCCCTACCAAACATCTCAAATTGATGGTAGATAAAGATCAAGTGATTAAATCAGGAATCGTCAAACCTGAAGATCGCGACAAGATTGTGGATTATATTCCGATTAACATCACCAGTAGTCAAATTGCCAAAAACGTTTTAATGATGCTCGATGTTGTAGCCAATACCAATTGGAAACGTCCTGTCCATTTTAGTGGCGGCACTAATGACGATGCACAATACCTATGGATGAAAGACTACTTGCAAGTTTCAGGCTTAGGTTATCAACTGGTGCCTATTAAAACGCCAGCCAAAGGCTATGGTTCTTTAGGACGAATTGATACAGAAGCACTCTATCAAACAGTCATGAATTGGCATTGGGGGAACAGCGGTGATCCTGACATTTATTACGATCCGCAAACACGTCTTAACTCGATTAGCTACCGCACGCGTATGATTCGATTAGTGCATAATTTGATTGCGCAAAACAAACTCGACAAAGCTGAAAAAGTAGTCGATTTAGCTATTGAAAAAATGCCAGTGTATAAAACACAGTATTATACCATGGTCAATCCATTTATCACAGATTATTATGCCCTTGATAAAACTGATAAAGCACGTCAACTATGGTCTAAATTAGTGGTTATTTATCAACAATGGCTAGATTATTACGCAGCCCTACCAATGGAAGAACAAGATGCTAATATTCAAGAAATTGTCAATAACATATACAGTTATCGCGATTTAGTGGATATTGTTGTTGTCAATGATACTGATGAGTTTGCACAAAAGCAAGTTGCAAAATACAACAACTACATTGAGCAAATTGGTGTTTTAGCACAAAATGCTGAGCAGTTAAAAGTTGATGAACCAGCGCCAAGCGCTCCTAAGAGCACGCCAAAAGACACGACTAATCAGTAAATAACAGAACTTAATATTTTCTTCTAAACTCCCCTAAACACTGCTGATTAGGGGAGTTTTATTTATTAATTTTACATTGACTTAATACACTATTCATCAATTACTTGTAACAGTTTATCAATTATTTCATTACTTTGTAAACCTAAACCTTATTTTAAACCTGTAAAGGATTTAAAATTTTGCGCTTAATTATTTAGCAACACCTTACAAGTCAATCACATTCTTTAAATTATGAAAAAAACACAGCTACTTATTATATTGTCCGTTGTTCTACTTGCCATTAGCTTAGTTGGTTTCAGCCTAGAAATTGATAGCCATGGTCATTATTTTGCCAATGGTATCATCTGTGGTACCAGTATTTGGTTGATGATTAGTCAAGTCAAAAAACTACAAAAACAAAAGACAGAACAATAATTGAATATTTTCCCATTAATCAATCTCTTTGATTAATCCACTCTATAAAACAAGCTCTCTCTAACTTTGTGTTAAAGAGAGTTTTTTGATTTTATTTAATCCCTTTTCTGACGCCAATCTCTTTTTAAGCTCACTTTTTTTAACTATCATTAGCCTCTGATTTAATAAGGAAGATTTAATACTTTACGTGCATCTGACAACTAGTGTTTGGGGTATGTTTTGGTGTATTTATGCCTTATCTCTAGAAATACGACCAGCTTATTACGCAAAAAAGTACTAATTTAAATCCTATCTAGTTTTTCAGCTTGTACACAATGCTTAAATCACTTATTTTTTGATCTATCTCATAGTTTAAATTCCCTTTTTATATGAAAATCCGTTTACTTTCCTTATTCTGTTTTTTATACTACAGTTATAGCAGCTTTGCTCAACAAATCACACGAGTAGAAAACCCCGTTCAGTATGTCAATACCTTAATGGGAACTCTATCGAGCTATGAATTATCAACCGGCAACACCTATCCTGCTGTAGGCATGCCTTGGGGAATGAACTTGTGGACACCCCAAACCGGAAAAAACGGCGATGGCTGGCAATACCGCTATGATGCCCATAAAATTAGAGGGCTTAAACAAACACACCAACCTTCTCCTTGGATGAATGATTATGCACAATTTTCAATCATGCCAGTGACAGGCTCTGCAACCTTTACTGAAAAAGAACGCGCTAGCTGGTTTTCACATCAAACAGAAACCGCTACGCCTTACTATTATGAAGTCTATTTAGCTGATCACGATGTGTGGGCTGAGGTGACGCCAACTACGCGCGGCGCTCAATTCCAATTCACTTTCCCTAAGTCTGATAGTGCTTATATTGTTATTGACGCTTATGATGATGGGTCGTATATCAAAATTATTCCCGAAGAACAAAAAATTATCGGTTACACCTCCAAAAATAGTGGTGGCGTACCTGATAATTTCAAAAATTATTTTGTCATTTATTTTGACAAGCCCTTTACAGCTAGCAACACCTGGAGTGGAGAAATTCTTCACAAAAACAAATTAGAATTAACAGCTGACCACTCCGGCGCGTTAATCCAATTTAACACCAAAAAAGGCGAAAAAATCCATTTAAAAGTCGCCTCTTCATTCACCAGTTTTGAGCAAGCTGAACGCAATTTAAAATCAGAAATCGGCACCGATTCTTTTGCTCAAACTAAAACAAAAGCCAAGAAAGCTTGGAATGAAAAGCTCAGCCGTATTGAAGTGTCTGGTGGCACTATTGACCAAGTGCGTACCTTTTACTCCAGCCTTTATCGCATGTTGTTTTTCCCACTAAAAATGTATGAAATCGATGCTAAGGGAAAAATTGTGCATTACAGTCCGTACAACGGTAAAATCGAAAAAGGCTACATGTTTGCTGGCACCGGATTTTGGGACACCTTTAGAGCATTATACCCTTTCTTAACCTTGATGTATCCTGAAATCAATATCGAAATGCAAAAAGGATTAGTGAACGATTATCAAGAAGGCGGATTCTTACCAGAATGGTCTGCTCCGGGATTCCGCGATGTGATGATTGGTAACAACTCAGCCTCAGTTGTGGCGGGAGCTTACTTAAAAGGCTTACGCGGCTATGACATCAAAACCTTGTATAAAGCACTTCTTCACGATGCCAACAACGAAGGTCCCATCCCTGCTGTAGGTCGCGAAGGCGTTGATTATTACAACAACTTAGGTTATGTACCGTATAATGTAGGAATCAACGAAAATGCTGCTCGCACACTAGAATATGCCTACGATGATTACGCCATTTATGCCTTAGGGAAAGCCTTAGATCGCCCTAAAAAAGAAACTAAACTATACGAAAAACGCAGTCAAAATTACCGCAATCTTTTTGATCCTACTCACAACTTAATGCGCGGTAAAAACGAAGATGGCACTTTTCAATCGCCTTTTAATCCCTTTAAATGGGGCGACGCCTTTACAGAAGGTAACAGCTGGCACTACTCTTGGTCGGTTTTTCACGATGTTCAAGGCTTAATCAATTTGATGGGAGGCCAACAAGAGTTTACACAAATGTTAGATTCTGTTTTTGTCATGCCACCTGTTTTTGACGACAGTTATTACGGACAGGTGATTCACGAAATCCGCGAGATGCAAATTGCCGGATTTGGACAATATGCGCACGGCAATCAACCTATACAGCACATGATTTATCTGTACAACTATGCCGGTCAACCTTGGAAAACTCAATATTGGGTCCGTCAAGTGATGAATCGCTTATACGCACCTATTCCATTTGGGTATTCTGGTGACGAAGACAATGGACAAACTTCAGCTTGGTACGTTTTCTCAGCCATGGGCTTTTACCCTGTTAATCCGGCAAGTACAGAATATGTTTTTGGAGCTCCATTATTTAAAGAAATCACTTTACACCTCAGCAACGGCAATGATTTTGTCATCAAAGCACCGCAAAACAGCGCTAAAAACATCTATGTAGAAGGTATGCAACTCAATGGTAAGTCTTACGACAAAAACTGGATTAATCACTTTGACATTCTAAACGGTGGCACACTCACTATCGATATGGGCGACACACCTAATAAAACGCGCGGCACACAATCTGCTAGTTACCCCTCATCTTACTCAGAAGCAAAATAAAATTGTCTCCTGACAATAAGGTTCTAAAAAGCCGGTAAGAAATTAATCTTACCGGCTTTTTTATGAAGTTTAAATCAAAACTGTTTTCTAAACAAAAACAATTTCAATTAATCTTAACCAATAAACGCATTCACTGTATCAGTGATGTAAGTGATTTGTTCATCATCCAGCTCCGTGTGCATTGGTAGTGCAATTACCTCCTTACACATTTGGTTTGTCACCTCAAAATCTGCTTCGTTATAACGTTCGTCTAAATAAGCTTTTTGACGGTGTAATGGAACCGGGTAATAAATACCACAAGGGATTTCTTTTTCACGTAAATGTTGAACGAGTTCATCGCGTTTGCCGTTTAATACGCGTAAAGAATATTGGTGATAAACATGTGTATTTTCATTTTCGGCAATGATATCAGGAGCAGCTAAGTTTTTATTATCGGCAAAGGCAGCTGTATATTTTTTAGCCGCCTCACGCCGCGCTGTATTATACGCATCTAATTTAGGTAATTTAGCGTCGAGTACTGCCGCTTGAAAACTATCTAAACGCGAGTTTACCCCTACCACATCGTGATAATAGCGCTCATACATTCCGTGGTTGACAATACCGCGAATAATGTGTGCCAAATCATCATCATTAGTAAACAACGCACCGCCATCACCATAGCAACCTAAGTTTTTTGAAGGGAAGAATGAAGTTGCCCCAATGTGTCCAATAGTTCCTGTTTTTTTAACCGAACCATCGCTAAACACGTAATCAGCTCCTATCGCTTGTGCATTATCTTCAATAACAAAAAGATCGTGAGCCTCAGCAATTTTCATAATCGCTTCCATATTAGCTACTTGACCAAAAAGGTGTACCGGAACAATCGCTTTAGTGTTAGGTGTAATAGCCGCTTTAATTGCTTCAGGATCGATGTTAAATGATTTTTCATCGATATCAACTAAAACCGGTGTCAATTGTAAAAGACCAATCACCTCAGCAGTAGCCGCAAAAGTAAAGTCGGTTGTAATAACTTCATCACCAGGCTTAAGTCCAAGCCCCATCATCGCGATTTGCAAAGCATCAGTACCATTAGCACATGGAATGACGTGTTTGACGCCGAGGTATTTTTCTAAATTAGCTTGAAATGAATGCACTGCCGGGCCATTGATAAAAGCTGTATTATCCAAAATTGTATCAAACGAAGCGTTAACTTCATCTTTAATTCCTTGGTATTGACCTTTGAGGTCAACCATTTGTATCTTTTTCATACGGTTTTTTTTATCTAGCTCAAAAGTACGAAATAAGCTGTTTCTATCCATAAGATTTTAGAGAAAGCCTTACTTTTGTACAAAAATTTTAACCTTGCAGTACCTTTATAACTTCTTACTCATAATCATTCATAAGCTACTCCCTATCAGCAAATTATTCAGTGCTAAAATGCGCTTATTTGTCAATGGTCGTCGTCAAACTTTTAACGAAATACAAAAAAAAATTTCTAAGAATGATAAAGTGATTTGGCTACATGCAGCTTCTTTAGGCGAATATGAACAAGGCGTTCCAATACTAGAAGTCTTGAAAAAAGATTATCCTAACTACAAACTTTTGGTCACGTTTTTCTCCCCTTCAGGTTATGAGGTTAAAAAAAATAATCCATTAGCCGATTGCACGACTTACCTTCCACTAGACACGCCACAAGCTGCGAAACGCTTTGTAACACTTGCACATCCACAATTAGCTTTATTTGTAAAGTATGAAATTTGGCCAAATTATTTAAAGGAATTGACCAAACAGCACACCCCAACACTTTTGGTTTCGGGAAATTTCAGAAAAGAGCAAATCTACTTTAAACCCTATGGCAGGTTTATGCGTCAAGCTTTACAACGCTTTCAGCATCTTTTTGTGCAAACTGCTCAAGCGCGTGATTTATTAAAACAACAAGGCTTTAAAAATGTAAGCATCAGTGGTGACACACGCTTTGACCGGGTGGCCAATCAACTCAACATCGATAATCATTTAGATTTTGTAGAAGAATTTAAAGGAAAGTCACTCTGTGTTGTTTGTGGTAGCACCTGGCCTGAAGACGAAGCACTTTTACTCGACTATATCAATTCAGCACCTAAACAGGTCAAATTTATCATTGCTCCTCATCAGATAAAACAGCAAAAAATAGAAGAATTTCGTTCTAAATTGACCAAATCCGCCCTACTCTACTCTGAACGAGCAGGTCAATCACTAGTGGATTGCAGTATTTTAATTGTCAACACGGTCGGCTTGCTTTCTAAAATATACGCTTATGCTGATTTGGCTTATGTGGGCGGTGCAGCTGGTACAACAGGACTACACAATATTCTAGAACCTGCCACTTTTGGCGTACCCATTATTATTGGACAGAATCATCAAAAATTCCCAGAAGCTCAACAACTTATAGACCTAAACGCTGTTTTTTCTGTCAAAACGCCTTCTGAATGTAGTGCTAGCTTAAAGCATTTGGTTGAAGATGATCAATTTAGAATACACACAGGCCAATTAGCTAAAGATTACATCAACTCACATCGCGGCGCCACAGCTTGCATTATTGGTTATATTAAAGCTAACAAACTGATTAAATGATAAATATAACTACTAACCATTGGTTATAGCTATTTGATAAAAAACATCTGCATATTTGTTAATTCATAAATTTTATTACCTTTGTGGTCTAACCATTAATAAAATATAAAATGAAAAAATCAATTCTCACATTAGGTCTTGTTGCTGTTTTTGGATTATCTCTAACGGTTACTTCATGTAAAAACACAACTAAAGAAGACAACTCTAAAGTTGAAAAAACTTTAGATGAAGCAGGTGACCATGTTGATAAAACTATGGAAAAAACAGGTGAAGCTATTGATAATGCAGCTGACAAAATTGACGAAGCTGTAGATACAGTATCTGACAAAGTAGAAGATGCCGCTGATACCATTGCTAAAAAAACTGAAGATGCTGCTAAAAAGCTAAAAGAAAAAGCTGACGAAATGGCTAACTAGTCACATTCATTTCTATTTTAAAAAAAGGGCTATCGATAATCGATAGCCTTTTTTTTAAATCTTATTTTTCTACAGCAAACTTAAATTTAGTTTGGGTTTTAAACACTTCCTGTGGCTGTAAAATGATTGACGGAAACTGCGGTTGATTCAGGGCGTCAGCTAAATGTTGTGTTTCTAAACAAAACGCTGTTCTACACTCATCCTTAGCGCCAGACTTTAATTCAAACTGCCCTTCCATAAAATTTCCAGTATATAAGTGTATCCCTGGTTGGTCGGTAAAAACTGTTAAGCTAATTCCTGTTTGATCACCAATGGCATAAGCTGCTTTTTTGATTTTTCCGGGTTTAAATTTTGTATCCAACACAAAAGTATGATCGTAACCTTTACCGTAGATAAGTTGTTGATCGGGTTGATCTATAGCTTCTCCAATTGGTTTTAACTGTGTAAAATCAAATACAATATCTTTTACTTTTGCTAGCTCACCTGTTGGTAACACATCGTCTTTTATAGGCAAATAGGTATCTGTAAAAATTTGTAATTGATGTTTAAGCACTGTTCCACTCCCCTCGCCATTCAAATTAAAAAAGGCGTGATGCGTTAAATTAAGAGGTGTTTTTTTATCCGATACGGCTTCAAAACTTAAATCGATACTATTGTCGCCCGCCAAGGTATAGGTAAGTGTCAAGTCTAAATTTCCGGGGAAACCTTCTTCTCCATCCTTAGCTTTATAATTTAAAGTTACACGTTCATTGGTCTGCTCAACAATTTCAAAAACTTGTGTGTGAAATCCGTTTTCTCCACCGTGCAAAAAGTTAGCTCCATTATTAGGTGTTAACTCATAAGTTTGCTCATCAATTGTAAAACGTGCATCGCGAATACGACCACACACGCGGCCAACCACTGTACCGTAATAGTTATCTTTTTCAGATAAATACTGCTGAATAGAACTGTGTCCTATATTCACATCGATTAATGCGCCTGTTTTATCGGGCACCAAAATGCTCACTATACGGGCGCCATAATTTGTGATTTGTACTTGCATGCCGTGCTGATTAGTCAGAGTAATCAAACGAGTTTGCTTTCCGTTGTGTTCAGCTATAAAATCTTTTTCCTTTACCATCTTATACCAATTAGAATTATTTTTTAGTCCGATTTAGAATATTTTTTATAGGTATAATACCGTGGTTCATAAATTACTAGTACAATGAGACAAAGTCGAAATTGGACTATTTAATTTATACATACGGTATTAGCGCTATTTAATTTAAACATCCGGCACCTTGTGAAGGGCGCACTTTAATCGGCGTTAATTCTAAATCAAACTGCGCTTCATAAGCAGGTTTAATCTTAGCAATAAGTGCATCGCGATAATCTTTTTTGACTAAATTGATGGTGCATCCACCAAAACCGCCTCCCATCACGCGCGCGCCGAGCACGTTTTCATCAGCTTTTACAAAGTCGACTAGAAAATCTAACTCAGGGCAGCTCACTTGATAGTTTTCACTCAAACCCTGATGAGTAGCATACATCAATTCGCCTACTGTTTCCAAGTCGCCTTTATTCAATGCCTCCGAGGCTTGCAAAACGCGATTTATTTCGGCCACCACATATTTTACTTTAGGGTAAATATCAGGCTGTTGAGTAGCTATAATTTCATCGAGCATATCTACAGTCACATCGCGTAAAGAATTAACTTCAGGGTATTTTTGTTGAATGAGTTTGACAGCTGTTTCGCAAGCCTCGCGACGATCGTTATAAGCTGAAGAAGCTAGTGAGTGTTTTATATTAGTATTGAGTAATAGCAAAGCGTAATCACCTAGTTCCAGCGGATAATACTCATAAGTCAAATCACGACAATCTAAACGAACTACTTGCTCTTCTTTGCCAAATACAGAAGCAAATTGATCCATAATTCCGCATTTTACCTCGGCAAAAGTATGCTCAGCAGCCTGAGCTATCTTCACCAGTTCAATAGCTTCAAATTGACTGTTATACATTTGATTTAAGGCTACAGCTGTGGCGCACTCTACAGAAGCTGAAGAAGATAATCCTGACCCTAAAGGCACGTTACCATCTACAATCAAGTTAAATCCTGTAAGAGCAATATCGCGTTTTAAAAACTGATCGGCAACCCCTAAAATATAGTTTGTCCAAGCATCTTGAGCTTGCGGAGCGAGTTGAGCTAATTCGATTTCAAAAGTTTCATCAAATAAAACAGAATACAAAACCACTTTATCATCCGTGCGTTTTGAGCACGCCACCAAGGTGTGTTGTGCTATAGCTGCGGGCAAAACAAAACCATCGTTATAATCTGTGTGTTCACCAATAATATTAATGCGTCCCGGGGCTTGCGCTACCACGTCTGGAGCTTGGTTAAACTGCTGTTCAAACAGACTGCTAATTTCGTCTTTAGTCATCATAAGCTTAAAGGCTATAGTGTTGAGTTGATAAATCTTTTAGTTGTTGTGCTGCCAATTCAGCTGTAATATCGCGTTGTGGATTAGCCATCATTTCATAGCCCACCATAAATTTCTTTACTGTCGCAGAGCGCAACAATGGTGGGTAAAAATGCATGTGCCAATGCCATTCCGGAAATTCACCGCTATTGACCGGAGCTTGATGAATACCGGCAGAATAAGGAAATGAAGTATTAAATAAATTGTCATATTTAACTGTCAACACTTTTAGAGCAGCAGCTAAATCGCGTTGTTCTTGTTCAGTAAATTCGGTAACATACTGCACTGCTCGTTTTGAAACAATCATCGTTTCATAAGGCCATGCTGCCCAAAAAGGTACCAATACGACAAATGAATCATTTTGATAAATGATACGCTCATCTTTGCGTTGTTCTAAAGCAATATAAGCACTCAACAAAGTTTTGCCGTGTTTATCAAAATATAATTTTTGTTGCTTAAGTTCTTTTTCTACTTCAACCGGTAAACTGCTTTGCGACCAAATTTGACCATGAGGATGTGGATTACTACAGCCCATAATTGCGCCTTTGTTTTCAAAAATCTGAATGTATTTAATCCAGTCGTTTTGACGCAATTCGTCAAATTCTTTTTGCCACAACTTAACCACGGTCACAATATCTTCCTCAGGCATAGTAGCCAAAGTTAAATCGTGGCGTGATGTAAAAGCGAGTACTTTACAAATACCGCGAATACCCTCTTTGATTAGCAAATCGTCCTCATTATCTACAGCCGTAGAGCTGTCTTTAAGCAAGGCTGAAAAATCATTTACAAAGGTGAAGTTTTGTTGATAATCCGGATTTTGTGTGCCATCAGCACGCGTGTTACCCGGACACAAATAACATTCAGGTTCGTATTCATTTTTCTTGTCTACCGCTACTTCTTCTTGTTTGCCCTGCCAAGGACGCTTACTGCGATGTGGAGACACCAACACTTTTTCGCCTGTCAAAATATTGACGCGCATATGAGGAGAATTGTTATCAATCATAATTTAAATTTCTTCAAAAATAAGGATTTTGTCATTATTGTGTTTCAACCACCGATTCAAAACCACAACCGGGTTTGCAGAAATAACAAATATTAACGGGTTTGTATGTTAAAATTAATATTTTAACATATATAAGCCTTATGTATAAGTCCCAGTTTAATAGGTTTTAATTATATTTGGCTACTTACAGCCTCACATACATTTTAGTTAAACATTTTTATTATGAATAAACTCTATTCACTCGTTCTCTTATGCTTTTTATTCAGTTTGAATACACAGGCACAAGAGCCCGAATCCTATTGGGAAAATCCGCTTAAAAACCAAGTTAATCGCGCACCTATGCACGCACATTTCTTTGCTTATGAAACAGAAGATTTAGCCCAAGAAGCAGATCCTAACAATTCTCAAAATTACCTTTCACTCAATGGGGATTGGAAATTTAAATGGGTACCGAAACCCGCTGATCGTCCTAAAGGATTCTGGAAAATAGCTTATGATGCCTCCAATTGGCGCAACTTTGAAGTGCCGGCAATGTGGGAAAAAAACGGCTATGGCGAGCTGATTTATGTCAATACACGTTATGAATTTGACTACCTTATCAAACCTAATCCACCTCAAATTCCGCACAAGTACAACCCGGTAGGTTCGTATCGAAAAGTAATTAAAATCAGTAAAGACTGGGCCGACAAAGACATCTATATCAACCTTGACGGCGTGCGCTCAGCTTTTTACATTTGGGTAAACGGACAATGGGTTGGTTATAGTGAAGACAGTAAACTAGCTGCTGAATTTGACATTACTAAATATCTAAAACCTGGTCAAGAAAATCTCATTGCTTTTCAAGTTGTAAAATGGAGCGATGGCACTTATTTAGAAGCCCAAGACATGTGGCGTATGGCCGGCGTAAGCAGAGGCGTTTATCTATATGCTCGCCCTAAAGCACACTTGCGCAACATCGAAATCATTCCTGATTTGACACACAACGACACTGACGGTCGTTTAAACATCAGCTTAGATTTCCCTAAGTCAACTGAATCTGATTTAAGCAATTACACCGCTAAAATTGAACTTAAAAATGCCAAAGGCCGTTCTGTAAAAACCAAAACTGTAGCTTTAAAAGATTCATCTGTTTACAAAAACATTGTCCTTAACGTCAATAATCCCAAAAAATGGACAGCTGAAACTCCTAATCTGTACACCGTTTACACAAGCTTGTTAGACCCAGAAGGCAATTTAGTTGAAATTGTTCCGATCAACACTGGGTTTAGAAAAATCGAAATTAAAAACAACGCTTTTTATGTCAACGGAAAAGCGGTATTAATCAAAGGAGTCAACCGTCACGAAATGGACCCACTAACCGGCTATGTGATTTCACGTGAACGTATGGAACAGGACATCCAAATCATGAAAAAGAACAACATCAATGCTGTACGTACCTCACACTACCCCAACGATCCGTATTGGTATTATCTGTGTGATAAATACGGGTTATATGTTGTTGACGAAGCCAATGTTGAATCACACGGCATGGGATTTGGAAAAAATTCACTGGCTAAAAAACCAGATTGGTTGTTGGCACATATGCAACGCAACCAACGCATGGTAAAACGCGACATCAATCACCCGTCAATCGTCACTTGGTCAATGGGTAACGAATCTGGAATGGGCGACAATTTTAAAGACACTTACCGCTGGATTAAAAATTATGATTCATCACGACCTGTACAATACGAAGGTGCTAACAGAGCTGGTGAAAATGACTTTAGCGACATTTATGCCCCAATGTATCCATCGCCTAAACGTTTGGTTGAGTACATCACCAAAACCGATGATGATGAACGCTTACCATTCATCGCTTGTGAGTACGCTCACGCCATGGGAAATTCAATGGGTAACTTTAATGACTATTGGGATACCATTCGCAAATACTACCCTAAATTACAAGGCGGATTTATTTGGGACTTTGTAGATCAAGCCCAACAAAAAGTCACTGTAAATGGCGATACCATTTGGGCTTATGGCGGTGACTATGGCGTACACTTACCGAGTGATTTTAACTTCAACGACAACGGTGTAATCGCCGCAGATCGCAGTTTGCATCCACATACTTATACCGTACGCTATCAATATCAAAATATCCACACCACTCCAGTTGATTTAGCCGAAGGAAAAATTGAAATCTACAACGAAAATTTCTTTAAAGACCTTGACAACGTTTACTTAGTTTGGGAAGTCATTGCCGATGGAGAAGTCATTCAAGATGGAAAAATTCGCCGCATAAAGGTTGGTCCACACGAGCGCAAAACCTATAGTTTAAACTACAAGTTGCCAAAACGCGCTTATAGAGATGTGTTTTTAAATGTGTATTTTAAAACAAAAGAAGCTAAACATTTGCTTCCTGAAAATTGGGTTGTCTCAAAAGACCAACTACGCATCACTCAAGGCCCTAATCCTCAACTCGATTTAGAAAGTGACGGCAGCTTACAAGTGAAAGAAAATAACAATCTCATCACTATTTCTAGTGACAAAGCAACTCTTATTTTTAACCGTCAAAGTGGCTTCTTGACGTCTTATGTAGTTAACGGCACAGAATACATCAAAAAAGGCTTTAAACTACGTCCTAATTTTTGGCGTGCACCCACTGATAATGACTTTGGCGCCAATTTTCAACAGCTTTTAGTCAACTGGAAACGCGCTTCATACGGTGGCGCTTATTTGCTCAACACTACAATTGACACCAGCAATGCTGATCAAGTTAAATTAACCATGAAATACAGTTTACCTGACGTGTATTCATACCTTACTTTAACCTATGCTATTGATGCCAAAGGCGCCATTATTGTATCGCAAAGCCTCAAAGCTAATCCTGAGAAAGACGTCAAAATGCTACCAAAATTCGGTATGCAAGTGATGCTCCCTAAATCATTCAATCAGCTAAAATGGTATGGTCGTGGTCCGCAAGAAAATTATCTAGACCGCAAAGAAGCTCAATTTGTAGGCTTATACACTTCAACAGTAGCGCAACAATACCACGACAACTATGTGCGCCCGCAAGAAAGTGGTAACAAAACCGATGTGCGCTGGTTTGAAATAACAAACCAAGACGGCACCGGTTTACGTATTTACTCTGATGAGTTGCTCAACTTTAAAGCACTACCTTATTTAGATCAAGATTTAGATGAAGGTTGGAATAAGCACAATGCGCATTCAGGCGAATTAAAGCCACGTGATTTTACGGTATTAAGTATTGATTTAATACAAATGGGACTTGGCGGTATCACTTCATGGTGGACCTGGCCATTAGAAAAATATCGCTTAAAATATCACAATTACAACTACAGTTTTAAAATAGAACCTATTCAACCTTAAAGCATAGTAACACTTCATAAAAAAGCCGTTTCTGAATCAGAAACGGCTTTTTTTACTTCTAATAGTAGCTATAGTTTGACAGCACGTAGCATTTCGCGTTTTCCCGGAGGGCCCGGTATTTTTTCAACTTCAAACCCCACTGCTTTTAAGGCGCGTTTTACACTGCCCTTGGCTGAGTAAGTCACCAATACACTTTGCGACTTCAAGCTGTCATACATCGCTTTAAAAATACGTTCTTCCCAAAGTTCGGGTTGCACCTGCGCTCCAAAAGCATCAAAATAAATGACGTGATAGGTTTCCCTATCTGAAAAATCTTCAAATCGCATTTGGCGTTTATACAAGGAAAAATAATCCGTTAAAGCCGTCGTTTCTTCCCAAGGAGATTGATGAATGCGACTAAAAACTTCTGCGGCTTTACCCCAAGACAGTTGCTCAGGATAATTGAGCATTTCCCACTCTTTTTGTTTAACTGGATAAGCTTCTAAGCCTGTATAAGCTATGGATTGCCGTTTACAATCTGCCAACTCAGCAGTCAGCAAAGCATCTAAACCTGTCCCCAGTCCTATTTCTAACACATTAATTGTAGTAGTAGGAAGGAATCGCTCTGTAAAATAAATCAATCCACTCTTTAAATAGACGTGTTGTGCTTCTTGAATAGCCCCATGTTTAGAATGGTACTGCTCATTCAGTTCAGGTATAAATAAACTGCTCGATCCATCTTCAGTCGTAAAAATCTCTCTTTTCATAACCCAAAACCTATGTTTTAAAATTCAAAATTAAGAAATCACAGGTTTAAAACGCCAATTTAAAAAGAAAGAACAGAAACCTACCTAAATCACAACAAAACAAAGTGAATTCTTTTTTAACACTTAAATTATCAATTTCAAATAAAATAAAGTAATTTTCGTATACTTTCATTATTTATTCGTAACTTAAACTAAATTAATCTCTATCCACTAATGTTTTAAATAATCCTAAATCTATTTAGCCAAATCGATTAAATCATTTTCAAATATTAACAGTGACAGTAAATTTCAAAACGATTTTTTTATTATTTTCATACCAGCAAAAAAAAGCAGCATTGCAATACTAATATATTATTAACAAAATTTGCTCAATGCGCTAAAAAAACACTAATTAATGTACAGTAAAGACGATTTTTCAATTACAAAAACTAGCCAATCAAAACTATCTGAAACCGATATGGAGAATCCAGGTTTTGGAAAGTATTATGCCGATCACATGTTGATTTGTGATTATAAAGATGGTGCTTGGCAAAAACCTGAAATCAAGCCTTACGGCCCTATGCAATTAGATCCGGCCTCAAAAATCTTTCACTATGGACAAAGTGTTTTTGAAGGCATGAAAGCCTTTAAGGATGATGCAGGAAAAGTATGGTTGTTTCGTCCTGATCAAAATTTTGCACGTTTCAACAAATCTTGTGTCAGAATGTGCATGCCTGAGTTTCCTAAAGAATACTTTTTTGGAGCCCTTGACATTTTAATGAAAATTGACAGTGACTGGATTTCAAGCAGAGACGGTTATTCACTTTACATTCGTCCATTTGCTATAGGTATCGAAAATCAAGTTGCCGCCTCACCGGCCACAGAGTACCGTGTGATTATCATTTGCAGCCCAGTAAAATCGTACTACTCTGACGCTGTTAGCGACATGAAAGTGTTGATTCAAGATCGTTTTAGTCGTTCTATGGAAGGCGGGATAGGTTTTGTCAAAGCTGGAGGTAACTACGGTTCGTCATTCTACCCTACGCAAATCGCAAAAGAAAAAGGATTTAAACAAATTATTTGGACAGATTCTAAAGCGCACGAGTATGTTGAAGAAGCTGGAACCATGAATGTGTTCTTCCGTATTGGAGACACCTTGATGACTGCGCCTACTGACGATCGCATTTTAGATGGTATTACGCGTAAAAGTTTAATTAAACTCGCCCAAGACAAAGGCTACAAGGTTGAAATCCGTCCTTTAAAAGTAAGTGAGATTATCGCTGCTCAAAAAAACGGAGAACTCAAAGAAATTTTTGGAGCCGGAACAGCAGCTACCGTAGTTCCATTTACAGGCTTTGGCTATAAAGAAGATGTCTTTGAATTACCAAAAATTGATCACAGTTTTGGGTTAAGCTTAAAAAAAGCAATTCAAGATATTCAATACCACCGCTCTGAAGACAAATTTGGCTGGTTATACGAAATAAAATAACACTAGTGAGTTAGAATTATAAAGATAAAATCTACTGAAATTAGATGAAAATAAATTTTTAACTTTTTTTTAACTCGTTTATCTCCAAAAATGTAGTTAATTCGAACACCTTTCTTAAGAGAATGTTTAAAATCTCAGAAAGGTGTTTCTTATTTTAATATCCTATGACAGGAGTTACATCTTGCCATAGCGTAAAACTGAATTAACAACAAGCTCAATGACAGAGAAACCTAAACACATAGCTGTGCTGACTTCAGGAGGTGATTCTCCAGGAATGAATGCTGCCATACGTGCAGTAGTGCGCTGTTGCGCCTACCACGGAGTTGAATGTACTGGTGTATTTCGCGGATACGAAGGCTTAATCGAAAAAGACTTTAAATCTCTAAATGCGCGATCTGTACGCAATATTATAAATCGTGGAGGAACCTTTTTAAAATCTACACGTTCAAAACGCTTCCTTTCAAAAGAAGGCCGCAAAATAGCCGCTGACAACTTGCGTTCAGAGGGAATTGATGCCCTAATTACCATTGGTGGTAACGGCACTTTTACCGGAGCCAATTTGTTTGCACTAGAAAACAATTTTCCTGTTATCGGTATTCCGGGAACCATTGACAATGATATTCGCGGTACAGATTATACCATTGGTTATGACACGGCCTTAAACACAGTAGTTGAAGCTATTGACAAGATTAGGGATACAGCAAACTCACATAATCGCTTATTTTTAATAGAAGTAATGGGCCGTAATGCAGGAGACATCGCCCTTAATGCAGGGGTTGGTGCTGGTGCAGAAGAAATTTTGATTCCCGAAGAAAACCTCGGTACTGATCGTCTTATCCAATCACTTCAACACAGTCGCAAATCAGGTAAAACCTCAAGCATTGTGGTTGTATCTGAAGGCAAAACTACCGGTAAAAACACCTTTGAACTCGCTGACTACATCGGTACGCATCTTACAGATTACGAAGTGCGTGTTACCGTTTTAGGGCATGTTCAACGTGGAGGAGCTCCAAGTTGCTCTGACCGTGTTTTAGCTAGCAGAATGGGTGTTTATGCTGTAGACTTATTATTAGAAAATCATCAAGGAAATATTATGGTGGGCATTCAAAATGGAAAACTTGTTACTGTTCCATTTGATGAAGCTATTTCCGGGCAAAACAGCGTTAATATGGAATTATTACGTGTTGCCGATATCACCTCATTTTAATTACAAAACCTAAAATTGATCTAAAATGGCTCAAGAAACAAAAATTGCTATTAATGGATTTGGCCGTATTGGCCGTATTGCTTTCCGCATTGCAAACCAAAGAGAAAATGTAAAAATAGTTGCTATTAACGACTTAATTCCTGTTGAGCAACTTGCTTATCTTTTAAAATACGACACTGTTCACGGCCGTTTTGATGGCGAAATCAGTGTAAACAATGGAAACCTCGTTGTTAATGGCCAAGAAATTCGCGTTACAGCTGAACGCAATCCTGAAAACCTAAAATGGGACGCTGTAGATGCTGATATCGTTTTAGAATGTACTGGTATCTTCAAATCTCATGAACAAGCTAGTGTTCACTTAAAAGCGGGTGCCAAAAAAGTGGTTATCTCAGCGCCATCTGGTGATGCTCCAATGTTTGTAATGGGCGTTAACCACCAAGACGTAAAAGCTGAAGACCGCGTAGTCTCAAACGCTTCATGTACTACTAACTGTTTAGCTACTTTTGCTAAAGTGCTCAATGACAATTTCGGCATTGCTGAAGGTTTAATGACTACTGTTCACGCTACTACTTCAACTCAAGCCACTGTTGATGCGCCATCAAAAAAGAATTATCGTCTTGGTAGAGCGTCTTTAAACAACATTATTCCAACTTCAACTGGGGCTGCCATTGCAGTAACAAAAGTTATACCTGAGTTAAAAGGAAAATTGACCGGAATGGCGTTTAGAGTTTCTTCAAATGACGTTTCTGTAGTAGATTTAACATTAAAAACTGATAAAGAAACTAGCTTAGAAGAGATAAAATCAACGCTAAAAAAAGCATCAGAAAATGAGCTAAAAGGCTTCCTAGCCTACACTGAGGACGATGTTGTGTCTCAAGATTTTGTATCTGACTCACATAGTTGTATATTTGATGCCGGCGCTAGTATGGAACTTAACTCTAAATTTTTTAAATTAGTAGCCTGGTATGATAATGAATTTGGCTATTCTAGCAGACTAATAGATCTAGCCACATATGTTAATTCTTTAAACAAATAAATTATGGTTTTATTAGCAGACGGCGGTTCGACAAAGTGCGACTGGGTCTTACTCGATGAGATAGGAAGCGTAGTATTCAAATCGCGTACTCAAGGGCTCAATCCCAACATGCTAACCACTCAAAAAATGCACAAACGTTTGGCACAAAGCGAAGAAATTGCTCATGTCAATCAAGATATTAAACACGTTTACTTTTATGGTGCAGGATGTGGATCTGAAAAAGCTCGCATCCGCCTTAAACGTTTTCTTGAAAAATATTTTAGACATGCCGAGTGTGAAGTGTATGAAGATTTGATGGCAGCTTGCTTGTCGGTGACCGATCGACCGGGTATCGTCTGCATTTTAGGAACTGGTTCTAACTCGTGTTACTTTGATGGCATTAATGCTGAAGTTGCAGCGCCTTCTTTGGGCTACTCTGTAATGGATGAAGCCAGTGGTAACTATTTTGGAAAGCAATTACTCAGAGATTATTTTTATAAAAAAATGCCTGCTGAAATTGCTGAAAAATTTAAAGCTGAGTACGACCTCTTTCCTCACACCATAAAAGAGAATCTTTATCGCAACGAAAATGCGAGCTCCTATCTAGCTGCATTTGCTAGGTTTATGTTTAGCTTTGATCCGCTACCTGAGTATTTCAGAACACTCATTGCTAAAGGTATTGAAGATTTTACTGAAAATTGGATTTTAACCTTACCTCAAGCTAAAGAGTGTCCTATCCACTTTGTAGGTTCTATTGCACATTTCTCAAAAGAAATTATTGCAGAAGTTCTTGAGAGCAAAGGTTTGTCTATCGGTAATGTTACCCGCCATCCGGTTGATGGATTAACAGCCTATTTTCAAAACAGAATTAATACCCCTACTGTATAAAATCAAGATTACTCTATAAAAATACAGCCGTAAATCAATTGATTTACGGCTGTATTTTTATTTAGAAAAGTCAAACTATTAATTTGTTGTTCTAGAGTACTAAGACGCGAGAAAACAAATCTTATTTTACATTGACTTTGCGGTATTTTTGATCGTAATTTTCAATGGCGCCTTTAATGATTTCTATAGCCACTTCACGACCTTCAAATCCTTCTACTTCTACTTCTTTCTTTTCTAATTTTTTATAATCTTCAAAGAAATTCTGTAATTGATCTTTGTAGTGATCTGATAGTTCGTCTAACGAGTTAATGTGATTCACGCTAGGGTCATTATTAGCTACAGCAATAATTTTTTCATCGCCTTCACCACCGTCAATCATTTTCATAACTCCGATAACTTTTGCTTCGAGTAAGCAGAGCGGTTGCACTTGGATTTGAGACATTACAAGGATATCAAGTGGATCGTTATCATCACCTAATGTTTGCGGAATAAATCCATAGTTTTCAGGATAGCCCATAGATGAATACAACACACGATCTAAGCGCAACATACCCGTAGTTTTATCAAGTTCATATTTTGCTTTACTATTGCGTGGAATTTCAATAATTGCTTCAACTACTTCAGGTGCATGCTCACCAATAGGAGCATCGTGCCAAGGATTAAATTTCATAGATTGTAATTTTATATTTTCGTAATTAATAAACCGCCAAATACTGCTAATAAGCCCAGGGCTACACTTAATAAGACATAACCACCAAACAATCCGTATTGACCAGACTGCAGTAACTTGACATTTTCATACGCAAAAGAAGAAAACGTAGTATAACCGCCACAAAAGCCCGTTATAAAAAACAAACGCCATTGCGGGTTAAACCAGCCCAGCTTTAGCGATAGTCCATAAGCAATACCAATTAAAAAACAGCCAAGTACATTGGCTGCAAATGTTCCTAAGGGCATGTTTATGGGCCAAAAACGCGTAAAAACAAGACTTGTTAAATAGCGACTAACGCTACCTAAAAATCCTCCTAAACCTACCAATAACAATGTTTTAATCATCGTTTAAGAATTTAAATTATCCGACAAATTATAAAACAGGAGTCATCAGCTTACAAAGCGGTTTAGGCGAACTCCATCGCCTTTTGAGGGCACAAAGATATTGATTTTCAGAAAATAAAAAAATATAATTTTTATACAGATCAGCACACTTATGCTTTAGATTTATGAAAAAACAGCGTTGCTTATTAGATTTATAGTTTAACAGGTAAAAAAATCTATAAAATCAACTTTAATTATCATAATAATCTAAACAAAACCACTCAAAACTCTAATAAACAGCATTTTAAACTATTATTCATTTCACTAATAACTATTCAGCAGGTAGGGTTGTCGCTTTTGGAGGCGTGAAGAGCATGGAAAAAGTTTATTATTTTACAAATACCATATGGATAAATTATATAGTGGTTCCTTGAATAATATTAAAACATACGAGCTAATAAGGTTTATGGTTGAGCGCTGTTTGTGGATTACTAATACGGAAATGATTTTTAAAATAGACTAAATATTTTGTCATTAAAATTTCAAAGGTCAAGGCAAAAAGCACAGGCATAGCCATAGCTATGACGAGCATTTATAACGCAGAGATTTGTAATTTTAACAAGAAGATTGGTCCATTTTGAATGTCACTTCCGTATAAGCTAATAAGGTTCAAGGAATCCAGATAAAAACCTTATTCCCTTAGTAAAATACTAGTGGTAAATGGACAAACTTTATTATACCAATTAGAATTATTTTACAGCCCGATTTATACTATTTTTTGTAGGTATAATACCGTGGGTAACAAATTAATAGTCCAATTTCGACAGCAGTCTCATTGGACTATATGGTATTAGCTTATTTCGTTTGAAGAAAAGAGAGGAAACCTATAATAATGACACCAAAACCTGAGTTAGTGGGTTTGAGGAAACTCCGTAGGAGTTTAATGTGATTAACCCACAGCAAACGTAGCGTAGCTATTAGGCTAGGTGCAAACAACACGCGAATCCCGGAGTGGGTTCAATATTAGTTTTTTCAAAACAGCTGAATAGTTACCATTATTGACTAGAAACTATCAATAGGCTATCTACGAGTTATTCTACAAAGGCGATTCGGACAATTTTAAGTGCATAAACCTCACAATACGTTAGCTTTGCGTAACATTTAAAAAATATAGCCTTAATTTTATCGTAACAAAGTTGATTAAATTCACCAAAAAGTGTAACTTTATAACTCAAACTTAAACTACTACTTTATGGATACGCATTTCAATTATGTACACGTTTCAGCCAGTGGAAGACTTGAAGAATTTGCTCAAAAGAAACTCGACAAGTTAAAAAATCACTATGACTTTATCGTGAGTGCTGATGTCTATTTTAAGACAGAAAATTCAACAGCAAACGATTCGGGAAGAATATGTGAAATCCAGCTCAACGTTCCAGGACCAGAGATTTTTGTTTCGGCTAATGAAGAAAATTTTGACAAAGCCATTTACAAAACCATGTCTGATCTCAAACGTCAGCTTCAAAAACGCAAAGAAAAAATGAAGGCTCATATTTAATTTATAGTCAACATTAAACGTGCAAGCCGCCTTTTTGGGCGGCTTTTGCATTTTACAGCTCCATGCAATGCTGATATTTATTATCTTTATCCACTTATTATGCTTTTCTCCTATCTCATTGTTCATGGAAAACTATATCATCATGAGTCTTTTGGCTCTAGTTTTATTTTTTATTGGTCTATACCTAGGGCGCAACCTAGGTAAGTTAAAACAGAATGCTGTTCAAGAACAACTAAAACAACAGGTCAATTCAGCTCAATTACAGCTATCTACAACCCAACAGCAACTACAAAAGCAAGAAAGCGATTTTCGCAATCAATTAATCGAACTCAAAGACGAACGCAATGCCCTGCGCACTGAAAAAGATATCCTCCACACACAACTCACCCGTGTGCAGACTGAGTATAGAAATCTACAAGAAAAATTAAATCTGCAGAAAACAGAAACTCAAGCCTTACAGGAAAAATTTGAAAAAGAATTTGAAAATTTAGCCAATAAAATTTTAGAACAGAAATCTGAAAAATTTACCAAGCTCAATCAGGAAAATATCAGTCGCATTCTTCTCCCTTTGCAAGACAAGATTAAAGGTTTTGAAATCCAAGTTGAAAAAAATAAAATTGCCTTTATAGAACGTCACGCTGAGCTGGGACAGCAACTTGAACAACTCAGCAAACACAATCAAAAAATCAGCGAAGAAGCCATCAATTTAACCCGCGCCTTAAAAGGTAATACCAAAATGCAAGGTAACTGGGGTGAGATGATCTTAGAACGTGTGCTTGAGCAAAGTGGATTAGAAAAAGGACGCGAGTATTTTACACAAAAAAGCTTTACCACCGAAAACAATAAACGCCTACAACCCGATGTCATCATTGCATTACCGGGAGATAAACGCATGATTGTAGACTCAAAAGTATCTTTAATAGGCTATGAACGCTATATTAATGCCTCTACCGAAGAAGCTCAAAAAGCTAGTGCGCAGCAACACTTGCTCTCTATCAAAACGCATATTGAACAGCTCAGTCGCAAAAATTATCAAGAATTATACACCATGGCAAGTCCTGATTTTGTACTGCTATTTATTCCTATTGAATCTGCTTTTGCCTTAGCCACACAGCTCTATCCTAATTTATACAATGAAGCTTTTACAAAAAACATCATTATTGTTACTCCAACAACACTGCTAGCTGTTTTAAAAACCATTGACAGCATGTGGCAAAATGAAAAGCAAAAACAAAATGCGATAGAAATTGCCACACAAGCCGGAAAACTCTACGATAATTTCGTTAATTTAATCTCAGAATTAGATCGTCTAGGCAAACAATTAGGCACAGTACAAACCACCTATGACAAAACCATGCGTAAACTCACAGGTCGCGGCAATTTAGTGACCCGTGTGGAGCAGCTCAAAACGCTTGGCGCGAAAGCTCAAAAACAAATTGATTCAAAATATATTAACTCTACCGATAACACACTAAACTCTGAAAACTCATGAATTCAAAGTACAAACCCATCAAAGCCTCTGAAGTCATCATCTCTCAACTGATGCTGCCCTCACACACCAATTTTAACGGCAAAATACACGGCGGTTACCTCCTATCCCTCATGGATCAAATTGCTTTTGCTTGTGCCTCAAAACACAGCGAAACTTATTGTGTAACAGCTAGTGTTGAAGCTGTTGATTTCTTAAATCCCATTGAAGTTGGCGAGATTGTCACCCTTAAGGCTTCTGTAAATTATGTAGGCAACAGCTCAATGATTGTAGGCATTCGCGTGACTTCTGAAAACATCCAAACGGGTCAAAAAAAACACTGCAACTCATCTTACTTTACCATGGTTGCCAAATCTGATTCAGGAAAAAGCGTACAGGTGCCAGGCCTAATTTTGAGTAATGACAACGAAGTGAGGCGATTTGTAAGAGGACTGACGCGCCATGAGCTACGCATTGAGTACAACAATACCTTTGAACACAAAGATTTTGCCTCTCATGAATACCTCGATAAACTCAAAGATTACCGCGTCAAAATAGATTTATGACATTTCTTAAACTAAAAAATATTTAGTAAATTTATAATGTTTAGAAAACTTATATAAATCATAAAATAATTTAGCTTAGGGTTTAAATACTTCTTAAAATCAATTTATATAGATAAAATACTATAAATTGCCGTTCCTTAACAAATGAAAATCTTATGAAATCAAAATTACTTTTACTGCTCTGCGTACTCTTTTTGACCTCTTGCTCGTCAGATTTAATTCACACTTGGAACATTGACACCTTTCAGGTGATTAAAGAAAATGGTCAGAAAACAGAATCAAACAATATTGGTACCATTACTTTTAATAAAAATGGCTCTGGAAATAAAGATATTAGCTACAGTATTTACGATCAAAATTATACCGATAAAGCTCCTTTTAAATGGGAAAAACACGAAGGTTATATCCTTTTAAAACCGGCGCAAAACACTTCTACTTCTAAGCTGGACAAAGCTTGGATTATAGTACAATCTGATGCTAAAAAACAAGTTTGGAAATCTACCGAAGGACAAACTGTCTTAACCTTACAACTCAGCAGAAATTAATATTTTAGTTGTTCCTATAACTATTTAATCACTCACGTTTTGTCATTTTTATTATGAAAAGTATCTCCCGAATTTTTGACGTTGCTTATCATCAATTAGAAAATCACCCGCTAAAAAAAGCTTTGGTGACAAAATACAATGGTCACTGGGAGGCCTTATCAACACAAGAATACATTGACCGTGCTAACAAACTCAGCCGTGGCCTACTTAAATTAGGCGTAAAACCTGGTGATAAAATTGCGGTAATTTCTACAGCTAACTGTAGCGAATGGAACATCTTAGACATCGGTATACTACAAATAGGAGCGCAAAACGTACCTATTTACCCCACCAGCTCAAGCGAGGCGTATCACTATATCTTAACGCATAGCGAAGCTAAATATGTATTTGTTTCTGACCGGGAGGTTCTCGCTAAAACTAAAGCAGCCACAATCGATTCATCTGTTCAAGAAATTTTTAGTTTCACCGAATTAGAGGACTGTTCAAACTGGGGCAAAATATTAGCTTTAGGCGAAGATTTAAGTCTTCAACACCAAGTAGATAAGCTTAAATCACAAGTTAAACCTGACGATTTAGCCACTTTAATATACACCTCAGGAACGACAGGAAAACCAAAAGGAGTCATGCTTACACATCGCAATCTTGTGAGCAACCTCAAAGGCAGTGCTCCACGTGTTCCCTTTGAAACTGGCACACAGACAGCCTTGAGCTATTTACCCGTTTGCCATGTTTTTGAGCGCTTATTAATTTACCTCTACCAATACTATTCTATTTCAATTGTTTATGCTGAATCCATAGAAGCTTTATCAGACAACTTTAAAGAAGTCAAACCAACCTTTGTCACTGCTGTTCCCCGTGTTTTAGAAAAAGTGTATGCTGCCTTTCGTCGCAAAGGCAATGAAACTAAAGGTATAAAACGCGCTTTATTTTATTGGGCTCTAGGTATAGCCAAAGCCTATCAACCCTACCAAGAGCAATCTTTAGGCTATCGCATTCAGTTAAATTTAGCCCGCAAATTAGTACTCTCTAAATGGAAAGCTGGTCTTGGTGGGCGTTTAGATTTAATTGTATCAGGTAGTGCTCCACTATCACCCGAACTTTCACGCATTTATGCCGCCGCTCAAATGCAAATTATCGAGGGTTACGGATTGACTGAAACTTCTCCAGTAATTGCTGTAAATACTACCTCAAAAGAATATTTTAAATTAGGTACTGTAGGGAAACCACTTGACAATTTAGAAGTTAAAATTGCCGAGGATGGCGAGATATTAGTCAAAGGCCCTAGCATCATGAAGCAATATTACAAAGACGGAGCTAAAACTAAAGCAGCCTTTACCGAGGATGGCTACTTTTATACAGGTGATATAGGCACCTTAGATGAAGAAGGATTTTTAACCATCACCGATCGTAAAAAACAGCTTTTTAAAACCTCTGGCGGCAAGTATATTTCACCTCAAATGCTCGAAAATCAACTTAATAAATCTCAATTTATTGAGAATATCATGGTTATTGGTGAAGGAGAAAAAATGCCGGCTGCTCTTATTCAGCTCAATTTACCTTATGTAAAATCTTGGCTCGCACACAAAGAGCTATCAGTAGATGACGACAGTTTAGAAGGCTTGAGTAAAAATCAAATTGTCATCGATCGTATTCAACGTGAAATCGATCAATGCAATAAGCACTTTGGCCGTTGGGAACAAATAAAAGTTTTTAAACTTACGCCTGATGAGTGGAGTATTGAAGCTGGACACCTCACCCCTACTTTAAAAGTTAAACGCAAGGTTGTTCTAAAAATATATCGCGATTTATATGACGAAATTTACAAAGAATACTAAACATCTTCAATCGCTTAACCTAAGAATAATAAGCCTTTCTCTGCACTAAATAGCAGAGCGAATCTATTAAGTAGTTCTTACCAAGTTTTTTATTGCCTTTTCAGCGTGCTTATACTCAAAGGTAAAGTCTGTACCCTGCAAACGTTTACTCATCACCAATTGGCTTGAAGTTACCATATTAGCCATATCTCCCAACACAATTTTTAAAGCTGATTTAGGGATTGGTGGTAAAAAAAATGACACGTGTAGCTCTTTAGCCAAACACTTCAATAAGCGTTTTTGTTTAGTAGGATTTGGTGCTACAGCATTGTATAATCCAGCTAATTCTTCTTCTGCTAAATAAACAAATAGACGCGCGAGATCTGATATATGTATCCAAGATTGCCACTGACTGCCAGACCCTAAAGACGCACCTAACCCCAAGCCTACTACGCGCTTCATTTCAGCTAAAAAACCTGATTCATTTGCTAAAACCAAGCCAATACGAACCTTAGTCACTTCGACGCCTATCGTTTTAAAACGATCCGCTTCGGCTTCCCATTCTTTAACGACTAAGCCTAAAAAATCCGAAGCACACTCTGTTGAAAATTCATCGTATAAATTAGACAAAGAACTCGGATAAATACCAATAGCACTAGCTGACAAAAATTGAGTAACCTGATTATCTGTTTTTTCTAAAAACTCAAATAACAGTCTTGCACTTTGAATACGGCTTGCTATAATTTCCTTTTTGCGTTTTTTAGTCCAGCGCTTGGCTATACTTGCTCCTGCTAAATGAATAATTTTATCGACATCCTTGAGGCAATCAACATCAATTTCACCAGTAGTAGGATTCCAAAAATAACCTTGATATTCTGGCGTATGTTCTATTTTGTCACGATTAGTGGTCAGATAATTAATCGTATGTCCCTGTGCACGCAATACAGCACATATATGTTGACCAATAAGGCCTGTGGCACCAGAGACTAAAAATTTCATAGGCTATTTTTTCTGTGAATATCGGCATTTAATTTATACAGACCCTGATGTTTAGTACCGGTTTAACAAAAATAACGGGTTAAAACTACGTAAAAAGAGCCGATAAATGGCTCAATATTTATCGACTCTCATCACTCTAAAAATCAGTGTAGGCCTATTCAAATTCGAGGGTCATGTTTAGTCCTATCTGTTTTACCTGAAGCACTTTACCATCTTGATTCAGTACAGCAATAACCACTTCGGCATTTTCAGAGTTTGCAAAATAATCACTCATCGTCATGGTATAAGTGTTTGTATAATTAGTCAACGCATCTGTATCAGCTATAGGATCACCAAAAATATTAGTCATGGCATGACGTAATACATGGTCATTTTCATAACCTTCAATAGGATTTCCTGCTTGATACCATTGACTACTTGGATCGTTATTTAAGTAATTAGCTTGGTCGTGAATCAAATTATTTTCTATGCCCATAACAACCATCTTTAAGTTGTGTAGGCCATCAATTGAAGCTACTCTTACGTCTACTGACAACTGATCACCAGTAACCGTTGTTGTAGCAGCTATACCTATAGAACTTACGCCACCTACTCTACTCATCACCATTGCAGGATCAGCATCTTGCCAATATGTGGTTCGATCTAAGCGCCCCATAGGGAATTCACCATAAGGATTATACAAATCGAGTAAAGCCTCTACATTTTCATAAGCAAATGGATCCGGATTAGTATCGCTACTACTCGAGTGCACAGCCACTGCCACTACATCATCAGTGAGCGCTTGTACATCTTCAATAGCTGTTTGTAATTTTGGACAATAGCCACACCAGGTTCCGGTATAATCCTCAATCAGCACCCGTTGTGTAGGTTCAACTACTAAAAATGTTTTCACATCACTAGTTTGTGTTTCACCTTCAGCATCAACATAAGTAGCATAAACCTCGTAAGCACCAGGCTGTTCAGAGCTGAATTGATTGCCATTTATCAAGTTATTATTGACGTAAAACTGCCCTTGACTTGTAATTTCCTCTGCTGTTGACACATCAAATAAAGTAAACACTACAGATTGGTTTTTCAATACACTATTGCTACTCACTATTAACCCGTCAGACACTGTAAAATTTACAGTATTTGAATTCAAATTTTCAACTACAGCCTGCACCGTGTAAACCCCTGGCTCAGCAAATGTATAGGTATTTCCCTCAACAGGATTACCATTAACTTTTAGCGTCATTGCTTGTGTATAGTCTACATAGTTATTACCTGAAACCGTAAACTCCACCGCTTTGTGAACAGGTATTTGAGTGGTTTGAGTATTAAATTGTAATTGTAAACTTTTTAACGTTATAACTTCGTCATTTTCGGTACAAGACACCAAACTAACCAAGATAAAAAGAGAAAATAATAAGCGAAAAATCTTCATGTATATGTTTAAATTAAGTTAACTATATTTTCAATGCAGTTATTCAGGGCACAAATTACAAAAAATTAGTAATTCAAAAAAAATATACTGTTAATAATAAAAATACTTAATTCTCTATTTTACAATGAATTGCAATTTTTACAAAAAGTTTATTTTTAAATTATCTGCTCACACCCACTTAATTAATAATAATTCGTTAATATTGCGTGAACAAAAGTAAAACTAAAATTTATGAAAACATTATTGACTGTTTTGTTCTTTTCTATAAGCTCAATATTAGTAGCGCAAGACCGTTTGCCTAATGTTCGTTTAGACAATCTCAATGGGCGTCCTGTATCAATGGCTGAAATTTCTAAGGATCAAGTGGTGGTTATTTCACTATGGGCCACCTGGTGTGTTCCTTGTATTAAAGAGTTAGAAGCTATCAGCGAAGTATATCCTGAATGGCAAAAAGAAACCGGCGTAAAACTTTATGCGGTTTCTGTTGATGACTCACGCACTGTAAAACGCGTCCGTCCCATGGTAAGAGGAAAAGCCTGGCCTTATACCATTTTATTAGACACTAATCACAGCTTCAAACGCGCCGTAGGTGCTTCGGCTGTCCCTATGGTCTTGGTGGTTAAAAACAATGAAATCCTTTACCGCCATAATGGCTATGCGCCGGGAGCCGAAAAAGAGCTTTATGCTAAAATCAAAGAATTTTCTAATTAATCAGCCCCCTCTACAATAAAGCATTTATAATGAGAAAAACATTTGCGTTTATCTTAGCTTTAGGCTTAACACTTTCAGCTAAAGCTCAAGATCACGGGTATTTTTTTGGCGATTTTGAATCTAATTCTCAATGGTTGCAAAACGATTCTAAACTCGGATTTACTGCTCCTGATGCCAAATTCAGATCCAATAATTACTTCAACCTCAATTACAGCTATGACCAGTTTACAGCAGGCGTACAATATGAAGCTTATCTGCCACAAGCCCTGCTAGACTATCCTCCTGTTTTAAACGGAGAAGATGGCATTGCTACCTATTATGTCAATTATCGCGGTGAAACTATTGATATTACCGCTGGTTATTTTTATGACCAATTTGGTAGTGGACTAATTTTTAGAAGCTACGAAAACAGACAACTCGGCATCAATAATGCCTTGCGCGGAATAAAAGTCAAATTCACACCAACCAGCTTTATCACATTAAAAGCAGATTATGGTAAACAACGTTATGGATTTGGCTTATCAGAAGGGATGGTGCAAGGCTTAGATGCCGATATTGATTTGGGACAATTGCTCAAGCTCAACTCTTGGTTTGTTGAAATCGGTGGTAGCTATGTTGGTCGTTACCAAAATGATGTGACTTCTGATTCTTTACCAAATTATTCAAATGCCTTTGCCGCTCGCCTCGATATTTCGAAAGGTAAATTTTATGGCGGAGTAGAATATGTTCAACTAGACAAAAAAGCCTTATATAACGACAATATTATGCGCAATCCGCGTTTATTTGATGGTAATGCTTTACAAGTTAATTTGGGCTATGCACAAAGTGGTTTTGCTATCAATGGAACCTTCCGCCGTATGGATAACTTCAGCTTTTATAGCGATCGTACCCTTGAAGGCAATCAATACAATCAAGCCCTGGTCAACTACGTTCCGGCACTGACAAAACAGCAAGATTACCTCTTGGCTAACATCTATGTGTACAACGCTCAGCCACGTTTGTTCTTTGATCGTAATAATCCTTTTGAAGCACGATCAGGTGAAGTTGGCACACAATGGGATGTCTATTACACCGCCAAAGAAGGAACCGCCCTCGGTGGAAAATACGGAACACGTTTTGCTGCCAATTTTTCTTATTGGGGAGCCTTAGACACCGAATTTGATTTTACACACAACACCTACGACACTAAATTTATCGGCAATGGACAGCGCTATTATCGCGATTTTAATATCGAAATTAAAAAGCAATGGTCTAAATCTTGGCACAGTGTTTTTACTTATATCAATCAAGTTATTGACGAAAGTATAGCCAATGGAGGAACCCCTGGTAGCAATGGTGACATCAAAGCCCAGGTAGCTGTTATTGAAAATACTTACCTCATCCAACCCGGTCAATCTATACGATTTGAAGTACAACATTTGTGGACAAAAGAAGATCGCAAAAACTGGGCTGGCGCCATGTTAGAATTTAACTACAACCCTAATATTTCTATCTATTTAGCCGATTCATGGAATTACGGTGGCGAAAAAGAAATTCACTATTACAATGTCGGTGTAGGTTACTCTAAAGGACGAGCGCGCTTCAGATTAGGCTATGGTCGCCAACGCGGCGGCTTACTTTGTGTAGGTGGGGTTTGTCGCTATGTCTCTTCAAATACCGGCTTAACAATGAATCTAGCTCTGTCTTTCTAGCAATTGATATTCAAAGCCATACCCCCTAAACATTACTTAAACTTACCTTAACCTCAAAAAGCAGTTGTAAAAAACTGCTTTTTTTTGTTACTTTTACTCTTCATAAAATACGCTACTTATGACACTTCATTTTTTTGGACAAAATACTTTAGCGATTACTGCTGAAGGGAAACACCTGTTAGTTGACCCTTTTATAAGCGGCAATCCATTAGCTAAAGATCAAATCGATATTAACAGCCTTCAAGTTGATTATATCTTATTAACGCATGCGCATGGCGATCATGTTTTAGATGTAGAAACCATTGCCAAAAACACAGGAGCTACCATTATTAGCAATGCTGAAATAGCCGGATATTACGAGGCTAAAGGCTTTAAAGCTCATCCCATGAACCACGGCGGAAAATACAGCTTTGACTTTGGCGTCTTAAAATATGTCAATGCCATTCACAGCAGCTCTTTTCCCGATGGTACTTACGGTGGAAATCCAGGTGGATTTATCTTACAAGCCGATGGTAAAACCCTATACATTGCCGGCGACACCGCGTTAACTATGGACATGAAACTAATTCCGATGCGTTACAAACTCGATCTAGCCGTGTTGCCTATTGGCGACAATTTTACCATGGATGCCGAAGAAGCTGCTATTGCCAGTGATTTTATTGAATGTGACCGCATTTTAGGCTGCCATTACGATACCTTTGGATACATTAAAATTGACCATCAAAAAGCGATTGACTGCTTTAAAGCCAAAAATAAAGAACTCATTTTATTACCTATTGGCGAATCGCTTACCGTATGATTAGAGCTAGTTATCAAAAATATATACTACACTTTAAGCGCCCCAGTGGAACCTCTAGGGGCGTTTTGACTGAAAAGGAAACTTGGTTTCTCAAACTTGAAGAAAACGAAAAAGTAGGTTATGGCGAATGTGGTATTTTGCGAGGCCTCAGTGTCGATGACCGACCGGATTATAAAGAAAAAATTCAATGGCTATGTCAACATATCAATGAAGACAAAGCTAACTTACTCAAAGCTTTAACTGAATTTCCGTCTATTCAATTTGGACTAGAAACTGCTCTGCAATCGCTTCAGCAAGCTGATCCTTTTGTGCTTTTCCCTACAGGTTTCACTCAAAATAAAGCACCTATTGCCATCAATGGATTAATTTGGATGGGCGAAAAAGAATTTATGAAAACCCAAATAGACGAAAAGTTGGCACAAGGCTTTTCGTGTATAAAACTCAAAATTGGAGCGATAGATTTTGATAAAGAATTGGATTTACTGCAATTTATTCGTCAACACTATTCTGCTGAACAAATCGAATTGCGCGTAGACGCCAACGGTGGATTTTCACCAGATGAAGCGCTTGACAAACTGCAACGTTTAAGTGCACTCAATCTGCACAGCATTGAACAACCCATCAAGCAACATCAACCTGAAGCAATGCGTCAATTATGTGCGCAAACGCCTTTACCCATCGCTTTAGATGAAGAGCTTATCGGTGTGTTTTCAAAAGCAAAAAAAGCAGAATTACTCAACACCATCCAACCTCAATACATCATTTTAAAACCGAGTCTTGTCGGTGGATTTTCCGGTAGTCAAGAGTGGATTGATCTCGCTGAAGAACGCCAAATCGGTTGGTGGATTACCAGTGCTTTAGAAAGCAATATCGGTCTCAATGCCATTGCGCAATGGACCGCTACTCAGTCTATCTGCCTTCCACAAGGCTTAGGTACCGGTAGTTTATACACCAATAACATTCCGAGTCCACTAGAAGTTGTTGGAGAAACCCTAACTTATCATCCTGATAGCCCTTGGCTTCTCGATGCTCTAAAATTTTAAACCCATGTTTATAGAACAAGCTTATCGCGGAAAACACGAGTGGTGGCGTTACTTTGTCGGCACTTTAGCTATCTTTTTTTGTTTCTTTTTAGGGCAAATACCTTTGAGTATAGTCGTCTTACTCGGCGCCGTAAAAAATACAGGTCACAGCTTGACAAGTACCTCAACAAAAGCCCTACTCGACGCCTCCGGATTATCGGCAAATATGTTCACTTTTTTGATGTTGCTTTCCTTTGCCGTTGGCTTGCTCAGCATTTATCTCGTCGTTAAATATTGGCATAAACGCAGCTTTACGTCACTGACTACTTCGCGCAAAAAAATAGATTGGAAACGTTTCTTTTTCAGTTTTTCGCTAATTGCCGTTTACATCATTGCCAGCACACTCATCGATTATAACGCTAATCCAGATAATTATGAACTCCAATTTCAATGGATGCCATTTATCATCCTTTTTATCATCAGCATTGTTTTAGTACCCATTCAAACCAGTTTTGAAGAATACCTGTTTCGCGGCTACTTGATGCAAGGTTTAGGCGTATTGACTAAAAATCGTTGGTTTCCTTTAATCATCACCTCTTTGTGCTTTGGTGGGTTGCATTTTTCCAATCCTGAAGTATCCCAATTCGGGCCTTTAATCATGTTTTATTACGTCGGCACCGGACTGTTTCTGGGAATCACCACTTTAATGGATGAAGGTATGGAGCTATCAATGGGCTTTCACGCCTCAAACAACCTGATACAAGTGCTGTTAGTCACTTCCGATTGGTCGGCTTTTCAATCGCCTTCCATTTTAAGAGATTTGACTAACCCTAGCGAAATTGGTGGTGAAATTATCTTTGCGCTTTTGGTATTTTATCCTATTTTACTACTGATTTTTACTAAGGTTTACCACTGGAAAAATTGGAAATCACGACTTACAGGCCGTGTTACCCCTCCACTACACATTGAGAATTAAGTTTTATGTAATACGAAAGTGACATTCAAAATAGACGAATCTTTCTGCTAAAATTACAAATCTCTGCGTTAAAAATGCTCATCATAGCTCTGGCTATGCCTGTGCTTTTTGCCTTGACCTTTGAAATTTTTACTACAAAATATTTAGTCTATTTCAAAAATCACTTTCGTATAAATTGAGAATTATCTTATAATGAACGATTTATCCATACCTAATTACACATTTATCCATCCAGAATTCAGCTGGCAAGGCAAGCAACTCACACGACAAGAATTAATTGAGTTAGGCCAGTCATACAGCGTTTCAGATGAAGATTACTTACAACATATAGGGCAGTTTTTTAGTGATTGGCTAGACAATAGCGAATGGATTTCTGTACAAACTTCAGGCTCTACAGGAACGCCTAAAACGATGTTGGTCAAAAAACAAAACATGGTTAATAGCGCCGCCGCTACGGGAGATTTCTTTGATTTACCAGCTGGCACTACCGCCTTGTTATGCTTGCCGGCTACTTATATTGCCGGCAAGTTGATGCTGGTTAGAGCCATGGTTTTAGGTTGGAAACTCGGCAGCGTTAAACCGCAATCCAATCCGTTTTCGGTCACTGATAAAGATTATGATTTTTCTGCGTTAACACCTTTTCAGGTTGAGAAATCACTTCCTCAATTAGAGCATGCTCGTAAGATTATTGTCGGTGGCGGCGCCGTTTCTATCCCCTTAAAAGAAAAATTACAGCAGCTCAATACCCAGTTATACGAAACTTATGGCATGACTGAAACCTTGACGCATATTGCGGCGCGTCCTATTAATCACACCGGAGTAAAAAACGCTCCTTTTAAGGTACTTTCCGGCGTGAGTATTTCACAAGACAACCGTGAGTGTTTAGTCATTAAAGCGCCGCGTGTAACCGCCGAAACTATTGTCACTAACGATATCGTTCAGCTCGATTCTGATCATTCATTTTGGTTAAAAGGCCGATTTGACAATGTTATTAATTCAGGCGGCATCAAAATTCAACCTGAAGAAGTTGAACAAATATTGGCGTCTATTATTTCGCAACGCTTTTTTATTCACGGACTAAAAGATGACAGCTTAGGACAAAAAGTAAGCCTGTTCATCGAAGATACGCCGACCGCTGAAAAATTACAAGCTTATCACAACGCCATTGCTAAACTCAATAGTTTATCGCGTTATCAACGTCCAAAAGAAATCTTTTTTATTCCGTGTTTTGAAGAAACCCACAGCGGAAAAGTGAGTCGAAAAAAGACGCTTGATAAGCATTTCTATACTACTTAAACTGAATCAAAAGAAAACGAGAAGTCGGTATTAACTTCTCGTTTTCTTTTGATTTTGTATACAGAATTATCAATCTATACGGAAATGATTTTTAAAATATAGCTTGTAATCAGAAGATTTCGTCAATCAAATTACAATTATAACTTAGCAAGATAACTAATTGTCTATTTTAAAATTGTTGCAATTGAATATCTAAAGCTTGCAAATCGTCAAAACTTTGGATTTGGTCTTTGTACGTTTTAGCAAAATCAGATGGCACAACTACAAAACGGAAGGCTTGATTATCTGTAAAAACAGGATCGAGATTAGCCATATTAAAATTACCATCAATCAATAGTTCTACATCTACAGGCGTGTGGTTATACACATAAGAAATAGTGCCATTAGGGGTAAAAAAGTTTTGTGGAATAAGGCTATAAAGCGGACCATTTCCTCCGTCTTCTATACGATAAACCAAAATAGCATCTGATTCTAACACTTCAATATCTGTTGGGACATCGATTAATGCAGACCACAAATTAACATCGGGTTCATATTGAAAATTAATGCCATCAAACTCAAACGTTTGACCGACAATTGCAGGTCCCGGAGGGCCTACAGGTCCAGTTTCCCCTTCACAGCTCCACAGAGCGACACATACCAAAAGGCATAACATGATTTTCTTCATAACAAATGATTTTTAGGTTAGATTATTTATTAAACGTTAGACTGGCCGAATTTACACAAAATCGCTCACCTGTAGCTGTAGGACCATCATTAAATACATGCCCTAAGTGACCACCACAGTTTGCACAGAGCACTTCGGTGCGCAGCATGCCAAAACTCGTATCGCGTTTAAAGATCACTCGACCTTCAAGGCCTTTATCAAAACTAGGCCAACCACAACTACTTTCAAATTTTGTTGAACTGTCAAACAATTCTTGACCGCATCCGGCACAAGCGTAAGTACCATCTTCAAAATGAAGATTGTACTTTCCGGTATGTGGATATTCAGTTCCTTTTTCGCGCAACACGTGAAATTGTTCTTCAGAAAGCTGATTGCGCCATTCACTTTCCGTTTTTTCTATCGCAAATTTTTTCATTTTTCCTTATTATTTATAGGGCTTTTATCAGCAATAAAGTTTAAAGCTACTCCATCGATACAGTAACGTTTACCGGTTGTTTTACGCGGACCATCGTTAAACAAGTGTCCTAAATGACTACCGCATTTTGCGCATAACACTTCTGTGCGCGGATAAAATAATTTGTAATCAGTTCGGTAAACCACCGCTCCTTTTACGGCGCGATCAAAACTAGGCCAACCGCATTCTGATTCAAATTGATATTGATTGAGAAACACCACATTGCCACAAGCGGCACAAACCAATTTACCTTTTTCTTTAATATCTAAAATAGGACTTGAAAATCGCGGTTCAGTACCTGCTTCACGCAAAATATGATATTCTTCAGGAGTGAGTTCTGCTCGCCATTGCTGTTCTGTTTTTTGTACAGCAAATTTAGGCATATCTTTATTTTCCTGGGCATTTCCTTGACAGCCCCACATCAAAAGCAATACAATCATATAACACCATCTCGTTTTCATAACCCATACTTCTCATTAAACATTACTGTCCCAAAATTCTAAGTGGCATATCAGTTATTATACACCTTTAATAAGGTCTATAAAAGCCGAATTTTATATATCCAATTTTAGCTCCAACAACATAAAACTTTACATGCCCCTCTACACTAAACCTACAAGATTCACGCCAAAATGAGTTCGCTTCAGAAGAGGTTTTGAGTGAAAGAAAAATAAAATTACAATAAAAAATCATAATTTTGTAACATACAGCACTAATACCGTATGGATAAATTAACTAGTCCAATTTCGACTTTATCTCATCGTACTCGTTAATTTATGGCCCACGGTATTATACCTACAAAAGATATTATAAATCGGACTAAAAAATAATTCTAATTGGTATAACATCTTAACTCATGAAAACCTCAAAAATTATTACAGCTTTGCTAGTTATAGGCATCATGCAAGCTTGTCAAGTCAATCCTTTTACAGGAAAACAAAACTTAGCTTTAGTACCAAACTCACAACTTTTTCCTATGGCTTTCAGTCAATATGATGCTTTTTTAGAGGAGAATCAAGTTGTAACAGGCACCCCTGAAGCGGCATTAGTCAAAAAAGTAGGGCAGAAAATAGCCGAAGCTGCTGAAAAAATACTACGTGCCAAAGGCAAAGCAGGTTATTTAAAAGACTATAAATGGGAATATCACTTGGTAAAGAGCAACCAAGTAAATGCCTGGTGCATGCCTGGCGGAAAAATTGTTGTGTACACCGGCATTCTACCTATTACCAAAGATGAAGCGGGCTTAGCCGTAGTTTTAGGGCACGAAGTATCACATGCCTTACTCAATCATGGGCAACGCCGCATGAGTCAAGAGCAAATTCAAGGTATGGTTGGTCAAGTGGGTAGTGAGGCCTTAAGCAACACTGAATACGGAGAAATTTTCAATAAGGCTTATGGCGTTGGCACTAAGCTAGGGGTTACCCTTCCTTACAGTAGAAAATTTGAAACCCAAGCCGATAAATTGGGACTAGATTTAATGGCTGTAGCGGGTTATGACCCTAGTGTAGCAGTCAGTTTATGGCAGCGTATGAGTCAAAATGGTGGACAACAACCTCCTGAGTTTTTGAGCACTCACCCCTCTAATCAAACCCGCATTAACAACATTCAAGGTTGGGTAGATGCTGCAAAAGCTACTGCTCGAAAATTTGGCGTCACCCAGTTTAAACGCTAATATTTTCTTGTCGATTAATTAACCGCTTCTCTATTGAAAAGCGGTTTTTTTATGGGTTTACATTTTTGGAATTTAGTGCAAGGCTTCTTGCACTTGAGCGACAATCTTTTTAGAATTACCTATGTAAACCTGTCCATCGATAACAAATACCGGTCGTTTCAAAAATGTATAGTGCTCTAAAAGCAAAGTTCTATAATCTGATTCTGTCAAATTTTGCGCTTTTAAGTTGCGTTGGCGATACAACTGAGCACGCTTACTAAACAGCGCTTCATAACTTCCTGACAAAGCTTTGAGTTCATCGAGCTGAGCAGCGGTCATCGGCTGATTTTTGATATCTTGTTGCGCAAAATCTTCAGGTAGATTTACACTGTCTAAAATACGTTTACAGGTTGAACATGACGACAAATAAAAAACTGTATTTTCCATAATTAAAGTGCTAAAAAAAGAACTTGTCGCAAAGAGAGGCAAGTCCTTTAAAAAGTTATTTATTAAAGCTTATACGGAAGTGACATTCAAAATAGACCAAAAATCATTTCCGTATTAAGCAGACACATTGTATTCACGAAGTGCATCGTTAAGCGATGTTTTTTTATTAGTACTCTCCTTGCGTTTTCCGATAATCAAGGCACAAGGCACTTGAAAATCACCAGCCGGAAAAGATTTGGTATAGCTTCCAGGAATCACCACACTACGCGCTGGCACTACTCCTTTCATAATTTTAGGCTCATCGCCAGTGACATCGATAATTTTAGTTGATCCCGTCAACACCACATTAGCCCCTAGTACTGCTTCTTTTTCAACGCGTGCCCCTTCAACTACAATACAACGCGAACCGATAAATGCGTTGTCTTCAATAATCACAGGAGCCGCTTGTAGAGGTTCGAGCACGCCACCAATGCCCACGCCACCCGAAAGGTGCACATTTTTGCCAATTTGAGCACAACTTCCCACTGTTGCCCAGGTGTCAACCATAGTACCTTCATCAACATAAGCGCCGATGTTGACATAACTAGGCATCATGATGACTCCTTTTGAAATATAAGCGCCATGGCGAGCTACAGCGTTAGGCACCACACGAATGCCTTTTTCTTTATAGCCTGATTTTAGTGGCATTTTGTCGTGATATTCAAAGATACCAGCTTCGAGGGTTTTCATTTCTTGAATAGGAAAATACAACACAACGCCTTTTTTAACCCATTCGTTAACTTGCCATCCGCCATTAGCATCTGGTTCAGCACAGCGCAATTTACCTGCATCTAATAAGTTAACCACTTCTTTAATGGCTGCTTTAGTTGCTTCTTCTTTTAAGAGCTCTCGATTATCCCAAGCTGCTAAAATCTTATTTTTTAATTCTTCCATGTCCTTCTAAATTTGCGATAAATATAAGGAACTCCACCAAACTACAAGCCTTTATAAAGAGGATTTATATAAGAAAGCAAGAGAGCGCAAACGGCTGTGGCAGGGTTAGGGTTTTGTTGAAAGCGAGACGGTTGATTTGCATTTGTTAAAGATATGTAAAATTGTTTTGCTATGCAATTATGTGTAAGATTTACCTGCCAATAGGCTATTAGAACTGACTTAACTCAATTTAAAACTTAAAGTACTGTTCTATAGACGTTCCTACTTTTCTTACAACTACGGTATCGCTTTTTATAGAGTCCTTAATTTTAATTAAAAAATTGTCAACAACCATTCCTGTTAAATGATGAACTTTTTTAGTTCCTAATTGCACATAGAAACTATACTGCTTATTAACAGGTATATGAATTTGGCTGATTTTATTTTCATTGACTTCATTTCTCCGTTTTTCACTATACTTTAAGAAAATAATTTTCTTTAATTCATCAATCGATATTTCTCTAAAAGTAAAGTAAAAAATAGTAGCTCTATCCATAACTTCTTGGGAAGCCAATGTGTCTATCCCAAAATAATAATTTACAGCAACCTTTAGTGAATCATTATTTTCAGGGGTAAATTCAAGCCATAGTGTATCTTTTAAAGGTTTTATATTTTCCTTATTATGAGAAGAGTGCTTAGTATTGTTACAAGAAAACAATACCCCTATGCATATGATTGTTATTAATATTTTTTTCATATTGTTATTAATATTTCGGATATCTATAGACTGAATCTCTATCCTTACTTGTCATTATTTTAAAATTTTCGACACCATTTATAGGGACTAGTGTATCGAACTCTCTATAGTCATACGCACCTGATGGGTAAAACGTTTTATTGTTAATTTCCACCACTTTAAATTTTATCATTTTCACCTTTTTTTCCGCCGGAAGCTGATTTGTCCTCCCCGGTTTCACAACGGTAGTGGTCATTGTGTTATCCTCTCCCGGCATCAACGCTTGAAAAAATAACGCCACCGACTGAAGTAGTTTCCCCAATCGGCTACTGCCGGCTTCGCTTCCAAAACCTGTCAGCTCGTCGTAGCCTATTCGAGAGCTCGCGCCTGAACCTGTTATAACACCCATATTAGTGCTGCCTATTCCGTCTATGTAAATTCCGTGAAACAATAATCAAGGATACCATATCGCACCCCAAATTATCACGCCGATTATAAAGACGAAAATGGTTATTAGACCTACTTGTGCATCTTTTTGTTTTTCGCTGTCAGAATTTTCCCTCGATGCTTTGTCCATCTTTTTTAGACTAAAGCGAAATACAAAAATAAATCTTATAACTATTCCTACTAAACCTGGCAACCCCATTATCTCTCTTTTAACTCCTTTAATCTCTCTCCAATATAATAATCTGTGACTTTCTCAGATGAAAAATCTAATATATCTCCAAATTTTCCTTTAATTCCTGATTTCAGTACAGAACCAACACCTCCGGCCAAAGTTGTTATCCCAGAAAACCCATTACTCACTAACTCCCCAAAAGAATATTCGGCTAAATCCATTTTCATTAGTTTCCCGTTTTGAATACTGTAAAATAACCTTAACTACTTAGTGCATCAATTCATAAGTAACCCCCATTGCTATAATAATTACAATTAAGCCAATTAATCCGACCTGACCATCCTTGGCTTTCTCTGCATCCATATCTTTTTTTGTTGCCTCATTTTTCTTTTTGAAACTGCAATGAAATACAAATATAAACCTGATACACATCCCTATTAAACCAGGTAATCCCATTACTTCCCCTTTAATTTTCCCAATCCTTCGCCAATATAATATCCTAAGGTTTTATCTGCCAAATAATCAATAGCTTCACCATACCATTCTTTTATTCCTGTTTTAAACACAGTACTTGTCCCTCCAGCCAATGCAGTCAGTCCCGAAAACCCATTACTCACTAATTCCCCAAAGGAATATTCAGCTAAATCCATTTTCATAAGTTTCCCGTTTTGAATGACATAAATGGGCATAGCCATATCAATGTGTATGCCCAAACCATCGCCGCCATTCATCACTTCTTTAAACTGGGCTTTTACGGCAATTCCTGTCCCAACGACTATCCAACCCAATTCTTGTACCCCTGCCATCGTAGAACCGACAAAGTTGTCCATTACAAAATTGTATCCTTTGCGCATTGTACTCGATTCATAATGTTTGACCACTTGACGGTTAACCGATTTTGTTTTTGTATCTCCATCATACTGTACACGGGTCAACCACAAATCATCAGGGTTTTTACGAAAAACCTCATGATGATCAAATCCTAAGTTTTCGTAACCGTAATAATCCTTATCCCCATCAATCCAAATTACTTCACCTGTTTCTTTGTTCTTATACCAGTTGTCCGGCATCGCCACACTCCGCCCATCCGGGTCCACAAACCGCACCGGATTATACAAGGTATAATTATACGGTGACCAGCCGGGGTAGTTTTCCGCCAGCGGGTCAACGCTCAGCCACAGGCTCCATTTAGGGTTGTAATATCTTGCGCCGTAGTAATAATTCCCGGTTTCAGCGTCTAGCATTTTGCCATTAAATTTATAAGGCGAGTTATTGGAGTTTTTGTGTTCTTCAACCAAGGTTTCGCCGAAAGGGAAGTATTCTATATGCTGTGAAATCCTCCCGTTTATATTTGAAATATAACTCGAGCTGCCGAGGTGGTCGGGGTGAAACCAGTAGGTGTGGCGCTGTTGTCGGTAGGAGCTTGACGTAATGGGCGAGAGCGCAAACGGCTGTGGCAGGGTTAGGGTTTTGTTGAAAGCCGCATAATCGGCGGCTAAGGCTTGGGTGGCGGTCTGTCGCTTTTCTTGCAAAATTCCAAAATAGGAGCTTGCCGTTTCCAAGCTACTGTTGCTCAAATACCGCCCCACACCATTGCTGCCGCCCTTCACGCTAGCCACGCGTTGACTGCCGATGTAAAAATGCTTGGTATAGGTCATAAATTCCTTGTGTATCCCCCGTTCAGTCAAGGCTTTTGCCGAGATAAAACCACTGGGATACACCGCTATTTCCAGTTGGTGTGCCCGCCCGGAGGGGTGACCACTAAAATAAGCTTTCAACTGTTCAGACACATAGCGCACCACGCGTTGCCCGCTTGCATCATAAGTGTAAGCCGCAATTTTGGGCTGGTTAGTTGGGTTTTCAGGCTGCAAGTCAACAGCGCGCAATCGGTTTTCTTCGTCCCAGCGATACTGGCGCAAAAGCAGCTGCGTGTCGGCTAATGGCGCTCCGGGAGTTGTAATGTTCTGAGAAACGCTTGTCAAATTTCCATTAGCGTCATACTGCAGTTTTTTATGACTAATGCGCGGGTCGTTGCTCGCCGTAGGAACAGTTGGTTTCACCACCAGGGTGCGCGGGGCGTGTGGCTGCACATAGGTGTAGTTGCCCGCCGAAAAGCTGCCCGTGGCATAATCGTCATATACCAAGATGTAGCTTGTCGGAAAAACCTGCTGCAGCGCGCTCGACTGAGGCGGCGTCAAGTTGCCCACCACGGCTTGGTGGTGGTCTTGGTATTTCACGCTAATGTCTTGATTGTCATTATAGCTCATACTGGTGCGGTATTGCTGCCGCAGCAATTGATTCTGCGGGGTGTCATTAGGGGCGATGTAAAAGCCATTGGCCTCGCGCAAGCGGTTGAATTCGTCATAGTGTTTCCCCCTTAGGGTTTTGTTAAAAGTAACACGGTTGATTTGCGTTTGTTAAAGATATGTAAAATTATTCTAATAACCTTCAGCAAAAACAAAGTTTCATGATTTTCACAACCTTTAGGGCTGGGGAAAAGAAAAATCGCAATCGTTGGAAACACCGTCGCTTTCCCTTTCTAACCCAAAGCCCCACTTTTAACACAGGAAACGGACGGGAATATTATCATAAATAATTCTTACACCTATTCTTTACCCTAGAATATTATACCCGTTAGAATTATTTTTTTAGTCCGATTTAGAATATTCTTTATAGGTATAATATCGTGGTATATAAATTACTAGTACAATGAGACAAAGTCGAAATTGGACTATTTAATTTATCCATACGGTATTAGACTCCTTATGGCAACTGAAACGCTCACTCTCCAAAACCAAAACAGAAAAATCAAAAGCAGTTTAAGAATAAACTTTATCTTTGTGCAAAATAAAAATATGGCAAGGATTTTAGCAATAGATTACGGCACGAAACGCTGTGGAATAGCGGTTACAGATGAGATGAAGATTATTGCATCGGGGTTAACCACCGTCCACACGCCAGAATTGATTCCATTTTTAACAGATTACTTTGCTAAAGAGTCGGTTGAACTTGTATTAGTTGGTGAACCTAAGCAAAAAGACGGCAGCCCATCACAAAGCGAGGTGTATATTCAAGAATTTTTAAAAGTTTTTACCGCTAAATTCCCTGAGATGCCTTACAAGCGTGTCGATGAGCGCTACAGTTCTAAAATAGCTTTTCAGACGATGATAGACAGTGGATTGGGCAAAAAGAAGCGTCGCAACAAAGCTTTAATCGATGAGATTAGTGCCACTGTCATCTTACAAAGCTACTTGTATTGATAAAACAACAATTCTGTCTTAAATGCTTATGTTGTTCATTTTTTCCATTGATGAAAAAACGAACCAAAAAAATCTAGGCTGACGAAACTTTATCTAAATTTATCGTTCAATACCTAAATTTTAGGAACTCGCTACTGAAATTCAGCTCAATATAAAAAATACATCCAGCTCGAACAGCCTAAAATTTTACGGTATTTTCACTTCAAATTTTACGATAAATTTTCGATAGGCCAAAAGAAGTAAAACTTTTAAAAACAATCTTTTCAATACTAAAATCGTTCAAGAACAAAATATACAAGTGTTTTACAGAGATTTTCGAAAACCGTTTTGGACATTATTGATAAAACAACTATAAATCAGTAGCAAATGTATTCTAAAAATAGACAATTTCTTACATTTGCAATCCACAAGATTGAAAATTATGATTTTACCAATCGTCGCATACGGAGATACCGTATTAAAGAAAAAAGCACAAGACATCAGCAAAGACTACGATGGGCTTCAAGAACTTATTGAAAATATGTTTGAAACCATGTATAATGCCAGTGGTGTTGGTATTGCAGCGCCACAAATTGGTCGTTCTATACGTTTATTTGTTGTTGACCCCTCTCCTTTTGCTGAGGATGATGACTTAGATGATGAAGAAAAAGAGATTTTAAAACAGTCTAAAAAAGTATTTATCAATCCTAAAATCACACATCGTCAAGGAGAAGAATGGGGCTTTATGGAAGGCTGCTTGAGTATTCCCGGTATTCATGAAGATGTCTTCAGACCTGAAGAAATCACCATCGATTATTACGACGAAAATTTTGAGCACCATGTCGATACTATTGATGGTCTTTTAGCGCGCGTTGTACAACACGAATACGATCATATTGAAGGGATTTTATTTACTGACAAGTTATCGAGTTTAAAGAAGCGCTTGATTAATAATAAATTAAAAAACATAGCAAAGGGCAATATCAATATTGATTATCGCATGCGTTTTCCAAAAGCAAAAAAAACGCGTTGATATTTTGTAATATCCAGCAGAGATTGCATATTTGCTCCTCAAAAAAAATAAAATGAGCTTAGAAAAAATTCTTTCGATTTCCGGAAAACCGGGTTTATATGAGTTAAAAGCGCAAACCCGTGCAGGATTTGTTGCTGAATCGTTAATCAATGGCAAAAAATTAGCCGTTAACTTGCGTCACGATGTGAGCATGCTCAGTGAAATTGCTATTTATACTGTTGATGACGAAATGCCTTTACCTGTAGTTTTTGAAAAAATTTACGCTAAGGAAGAGGGTAAAAAATCTATCAGCCACAAAAGTTCTAAAGCTGAACTAGAAGCCTATTTTTCAGAAATCCTTCCAGAATACGATGCTGATCGCGTATATGGTAGCGATATCAAAAAAGTGTTCCAATGGTACAACTTATTAATTGAAAACGGCATTACGTCTTTCACTAAATCAGAAGAAACTGAAGAAGAAGCTGTTGAAGAAACAGTTGCTGAAGAGAAGGCTTAGTTTTATAAGCTAACCACACAAAACTCTCTGTAAATTCAATAATTTATAGGGAGTTTTTTTATGAGCCGTTTTTACGGACGAATGACATTGTCTAATTTATGGGCAATTAAAACCTGTAGCTTTTTATAATCTCTGATAACTTCAAGAATGTCTACATGTTGGTTTTCGCGATCATTCATCATCTCTTGCAGTAAAGCATCCACTTTTTTCTTTAAAAGACGTGTGCGCAGATTAAGAATAGTTTGTATCACTTCTTTTTCTTCTAACTGCGAAATATCTTTGACAAAGATGCCATGGCGCTCCCAATCGTGCAGTTTATAGTGATCGTTTTGCATCAATATAGACGTCAAATCTGCTGTTATTTCAGGGTCTGCATCATGAATAAGCTCTTTGACAACTAACTTCTGCTTTTGTTCATATTCCTTTATAACGAAACTATAAAGAACTCTAAACTTTTCATTAGCAAATTCAGATTCATCTTCTTGAATATCTTTATATATTTTTTCGTAAACTTTGATATGCTCAACAGATTCTTCTAACTCCAGTTCTTCGTCTTCGTTCTTTTTTAAAAGATAATCTACAAACTTCCCTTCCATATCCCCATAAAGCAGTAACAGCTTAATGATATTGTATTCTAACTTTTCTTGAGGATCAATTTTTCGAGTATCTACAGCATCATTTTTGACAACCTGCAGTGGTTTAGCAGCCGCATCAGATTTGTTCTGACGACGATTATCTTTTTCTTCTTTAGCTTTAATTTGGGCTAAAGTGCTATACAAGGCATTTTCAGAAATATCCATCAATTTAGCACACGCGCGCAAATAGAGTTCTTGCTGAATATCATCAGGAATTTTTGCAATGCTATGCATCATATCACGAATCACTCCTGCTTTTTTAACCGGGTCATTTTGTGCATCAGCCATTAAGATTTCAGCCTTATAATGGATAAAATCTTTAGCATTAGAGGCCAAGAATTCTTTAATTTCGTCAGTGGTATGCTTTTTTGCAAAGCTATCGGGATCATCGCCTTCTGGAAACGAACAAACCTTAACGTGCATATCTTGCTCCAAAATCAAGTCTATACCGCGCAAAGATGCCCGCGCTCCGGCAGCATCACCGTCATATAACACAATAATATTTTTAGTTAACCGACGAATGAGTCGAATCTGGTCAGGTGTTAAAGCCGTCCCTGAAGAGGCCACAGTATTGGTAATCCCGCTTTGGTGAAATTGGATAACATCCGCATAGCCCTCAACCAAATAACACACGTCTTCTTTTGCAATACTTTTCTTAGCTTGGTATAAGCCATAAAGCACTTTGCTTTTGTGATAGACTTCACTTTCAGGTGAGTTGAGGTATTTAGCGGCTTTTTTAGTATTGTCTAAAATACGTCCGCCAAAACCTAAAACGCGCCCCGACATGGAGTGAATAGGAAACATCACGCGTCCTTTAAAGCGGTCAAATTGCTTGGCTGGCAAGCCATCGCTCCCGGATTTCACTACTGTTAGACCTGTTTTTTCTAGAAATTCTAATTTATAGCCTTTTCCTAAAGCGGTTTGAGTAAAGGCTTCCCATTGGTCTGGAGAATAACCGAGTTCAAATTGTTTAAGGGTTTCATCTGTAAAGCCGCGTTCTTTAAAATAACTCAGTCCTATGGCCTTACCGACTTCTGTTCGCTGCAATTGATTTTGGAAATATGTATTAGCAAATGTATTGACCAGATACATGCTTTCGCGCTCGTCAGCTTCCTTTTTTTCTTCCTCTGTCTGCTCGGTTTCTTCTATTTCGATGCCGTATTTTTTAGCCAAATGCTTAATGGCTTCCGGATAACTAAAGTGCTCGTGCTCCATCAAAAATGTGACGACGCTCCCGCCTTTTCCACTCGAAAAATCTTTCCAAATCTGCTTTGCCGGCGACACCATAAAACTCGGCGTACGCTCATCAGTAAACGGACTTAAGCCTTTAAAATTACTACCAGAACGTTTGAGACTGACATAATCACCGATGACTTCCTCTACGCGAGCAGCTTCAAAAACACGATCTATGGTAGATTTTTTTATCATTTAGAACAGAAAAATTAGAGTTTACAAAAGTATCAAATTAGACCAATATAAAGGATTCTGCTTTTAAAAAATGGTAGTATCCCTAAAAAATTGAATTTGATTAATCCCGAGTGCAAAACTCGGGGCACTGGGATTGCCGCATCTTACAGAACTGCGAAGTAGTTCAATACTAAAGATCAAAGTAAACTAACTCCGAAACCTTGGTTACTAAAAAAGGGAACAACTTTTAGCAAGTGTTCCCTTTTATAACATTAAGCAGTCAATTCAAAAGCTTAAGGATTTTGTTGTAAAGAAGGTTGAGCCTCCATTTGTTGTTCCGGAATAAACAAGATTGTGCGATTATCCTGAGGAGTAACTTCATAATAAGGAGAATTTCCATTGAGATGAGAACCCGGATAATGGCGATCTAAAGTAAGTCCATTGCGGAAAATATCAAATTTGCGTTGACCTTCCCAAGCCATTTCTAGATGACGTTCTTGCAAGACGATATCTAAAATATCCATTCCGGTAGGAAAATCAGCTGCAGAAGTATAAGTAGGAATACCGGCACGCGTTCTAATGCGATTAACATCTTCTAAAGCTGCTGCTGCGTTACCCAACTTAGCATAAGCCTCTGCGCGATTGAGGTACAATTCGCCTAAACGTGAAATCACTGGCGACCACAATTGTGGTACATCTTGTTGTAATGAGCATTTTAAGATGTAAAATTTAGGATAACCATTGCGTTTATCAATATCATAACCTTTAGTGACATAGGTTTTATCGCCATCTGCATTGATAAAGTAGTACTTATCAGCCATTCCGGTTTGTGACTCAGTCACCACTTGACGTTGGGTGCCATTATCGTCAAAATACAAATTGCCGTTTTGCGTAGTGGTGCGTTTAAACACATAGTTATAATCTTCGTCAACCCAGTAAACTGCAGGAATTTTGTTGCCGTTATCATCTAACAAATATTGTGGATCTATAAATTCTTTACGCACATCTTCAGGATGTTGATTAATCAAGTTGAGGTAAGAACTAGACGCGTACATTTCGCCCCAGCCTACACCTTCAATCTGCGCATAGAATGAACCTACAGTATAATAGCCACTGCCATAATCTGATTCTTTTTCGTATTTAATGGCGAAAATAGTTTCCGGATTATTTTTAGGTTCCATTTTAATATAATCCCCAAATTGAGTGGTAGGCACTAATGAGTATTTACCAGATTCGATCACCTTATTGGCATAATCAATAGCCAACTGATTTTCTTCCATATACAAATAAACCCGTGACAACAATGCTTGAGCAGCCGGTTTAGAAGCAAAAGCAGGGCCTTTGTCAATACTCATTAAAGATTCTGCTTTTTTAAGGTCTTTAACCACTTGCTCATACACTTCACCAACCGTATTGCGATCAGGAAGGTCAGTAATATCTGAAGTCAATTTAAGTGGTACCCCTAGCGCATTAGGATCTTGCGCATATTGACGACCGTACACATTGACTATTTGGAAGTAAATCAAAGCTCTTAAATAATAGTTTTCACCGATTAACTGATCGTTTTCGGCAGAAACGCCTTCGTCAACAAGTTCGATAACTTTATTAGCGCCAACTATAGCCTTATAAGACAAATTCCAGAATGAATTTGATCTACCGTTATTTTTAATATTCTTATAGTTATAAAAATAGTACAGTTGATCTGTAGTCGCGCCACTCAGCGACACATTATCTCCGGCATATTCTACAATTCTGTGTAAAACAGCCGCCCAACCATCGCTGTCAACAGGGCCTTTAAGAATGGCGTAATTACCGAGCGTAGCCGCTTGTAACCCCTCTTCAGTACTTAACAAGTCTTCGGTCACCACTGAATCATAGGGATGACGTTCAATATCACAAGCGCTAAATAGAAAAACGCTTAATAAAATAATATAAATTGATTTTTTCATTTGGCTTAGTTTTAAAGAGAAAGATTAACACCTATGGCAAAACGACGCGGAATTGGATAGAGGTTGTTATAAATACCCCCTACACCAACTTCAGGGTCTGTACCGCTAAAATCAGTTAACGTAAAGACATTGTCTGCTGTAAAATATACACTTAAACGATTGATTTTAAGTGATTCTGTAACTTTATCAGAAAAAGAATAACCGAGTTTTATGTTTCTCAATCTAAAATAACTGCCGTCTTCTAAATAACGAGAAGAGGGTTTATTGGAGTTATTGTTACCACCGTACACTAATTTAGGGTGTGTGGCTATGTCGCCCGGTTTTTCCCAACGGTTCCAGCCATCAGCTAGTTTTTGTTGATTGTAAGTTGGGTAAGTACCATCGGCATCGTAAAGCTGACGAGACAAGTTTAAGATTTCGCCGCCACTGACAAAAGAGAAGCTCATATTTAAGCTAAAGCCTTTATAAGTCATAGCAGAATTTATACCCCCGTAAAAATCAGGACTAGAAGTTCCTACCTTTTGTTTAGTCGCCTCGTTATAATCTGATGTTGCAGTGCGCTCACCAGTATTAGGGTCAACGGCTTCCCAAAGTGGATTTCCATTTTCAGGATCTACGCCTAACCATTTGCGCATGTACCAGGTATTAAAATCTTCTCCGATTTGAGTAATTTTGTACCCACGAGTAACTTCTTGTCCTTCATATAGATCAGTAACTTCGTTTTGGTTGCTTCCAATATTAACGTTTAAGTTCCATTGGAAATCGCTTTCAGGTTTAAAGATATCAGCGCCTACAGCAAGTTCAACTCCTGTATTTTTCACACCACCAATATTTTCCCAATAACCTGTATAACCGGTTACAGAAGGTAAGGTTACAAAATATAGCAAGTCTGATGTATTTTTGTTATAATATTCAAGAGTCACATTAAAACGATCAAAGACAATAGCGTCAACAGCAAGGTTCGTTTGGTATGATTTTTCCCAACCTAAATCAGGGTTTCCTAATTGAGAAGGCGTTGCAGCCGGCAGGCCTGTATAGGTATTTTTAATGTCGTATAAAGCGTATTGTGGATACAATGAGCTCGGTCTATTTCCGACAGCACCATAACTAGCTCTGAGTTTTAACTGATCAAAAATATTGCTTTTGAAGAAGCTTTCATTGTGAATATTCCATCCACCACTAAATGAGTAAAAGACTCCGTATTTGTTGTTCTCCCCAAAGTTTGACGCGCCGTCATAACGCAAAGATATTTGCCCCATATAGCGATCGTCATAGCTATAGTCAACATTAGTTAAAAATGATTGCAAAGCATAGTCATTTTTAGTTCCATAAGCCTTATCAGGGGTTGCGGTCACATCTAAAATTTCACTACCGGCAATCAAGCCAATGCCGCGTGTGCCCATACTTTCATACACATAATCATTATATTCATAAGCAGCTAAGGCACTAATTTCATGCGCTTGATTATCTCCAAATTTGTTGGTATAACGCAGCATTTGGTTGGTGAATCTGGTAATGCGTTGTGCATTTGATTCTTCTAAAGCGCCATCAATAGCTTTACCACCGTTAGAGCGTGGATCAGTATAAGATTTAGCACGACTATAGTATAAGGTATAACTGTTAGTAGAGATAAACTTCAAGTTTGGTGTAATATCATAAACCAAATCCATGTTAGTAAACAAGTTTAGGGTATTTGTTTTAGAGTGATTCCACTGTAAATCATATAAGTAATTAGATTTATCACGACCAAACCATTGTACACCTGTTTCCTGAGGATTAACAACTGAACCATCTTCAGCATAAGGATTATCCCAAGGCATGTTTGTAAACATAGAATACAAATCGTGTTGGCGATTTTTGCGTGTGGTATAGTTCACCCCTACTTTAGGCTTAACGGTTAGTTTATCAGTAACATCATATTCTAAATTAAGGCGCATACTCATACGGTTGTAGTCAAATCCTTTTAGTGTACCTGTAGCATCAAAATAGCCTAGAGATAAGTAAGTTCGTGATTTTTCGGTTCCTCCGGAAAGCGACACATTATAATCTTGTAATTGGCCTGTTTGCGTTCCATTTTTAACCCAATCAAAATCAGTATTAAGCACATCTTCAGTAATGCCGGCAGGAATTCGATCAGGGTTACTAAACTTTTGATAATAATTGTAGAGTTCTTGAGAGTTCATCACTTCAAAATTCCCCATATTAAAGTTAGAAAACCCAGTACGAGCACTAACATTAACTACGGTCTCGCCAACTTTACCTGTTTTAGTGGTCACCACCACAACTCCGTTAGCACCACGTGAACCGTAAAGAGCGGTTGCAGAAGCGTCTTTCAACACAGAAATTGACTTGACATTATTAGGATCAATATTTGGTGTACCGTGAACGATAACCCCATCAACTACCCAAAGCGGACTTGTACTTCCGTTTAATGAAGAGATGCCACGAATATGAATATCCGGCAAGGCTCCTGGTTGTCCACTAGAATTAACTACTTGAACACCGGCAGCTTTTCCTTGTAGCATTCCTGACACATTTGGTGTACTCACCTCTTCGAGGTCTTCACCTTCAATAGTAGAAACTGCAGCGGTTAGTTTTCCTTTTTGTTGTGTGCTATATCCCACAATAACAACTTCATCAAGGCTATTGGTAGATACTTTTAGATTAATAAACAGTTCGGTTTGATTGTTGACAGCTACAGTTTGAGTAGCGTAGCCCATGTATGAAGCTTCTAAGCTAGCATTTCCAGGAACTTCAATTGTAAAATTACCATCAAAATCGGTAACTACACCATTATCAGTTCCTTGTTCAACAATAAAAACTCCCGGAATTGGAGTTTGCGTACCTGCATCGACTACAGATCCCTTTACGATAATTTTACTTTCTTGAGACCAAGCCACAGGCTGAATAAGCAAACAAGTAAGTACAATTAAAAACAAGTGTTTCATGAATATTGATTATAAGTTAAACATTTTACCAGGTTATTATAAATTATAACAACCTTTGAATTACAAATGCCCTAAATTATCAATTTTCTAACGCTTACTAAATATTAATTAAAATTTAACCATATTAATTTCAACATTTAACTTTTCAAGTTTTTTATGTTTGTATTTTAAATAATATGTGATTATTTTTCTACTATATTATATAAATATATTAGATATAACTATTATTACACTAGTTAGTAGATAGGAATATCTTTTTACTTCTTAATTGTATTTTTTATTATTTCATTAACTTTAACTTAAGCCATTTCGGTAAGAAGTGTTTGTTTTCCAAACCTTTACTCCTGTATTAATAAAACTAGGTTTTTAGTTAAATAGAAAGACTTTAGTGCTATAATTTTAGGTAAATAGTGATACTGGATACTGTTCCTAAAAAGTGTGTAAAACGCACAATGCTTATCTTTGATTTAATAACCACAAAAAAGCGGGTGATAAATTGAAAAAAATCAATTTATCACCCGCTCTCGTATTTAAGAAACCTAGGCTTTAAATAAAAGCGCGTTCTTTTAGAATTTGAGCCATATCCACTTGTAAGGCTTTAGCTTTTTCACGAGCAGCCTCAGCAAAATCTTGTGCTTGACTAGCATAAATAATTCCGCGAGTTGAATTGACCAACAAGCCACAATTTGAAGCAAAACCGTGCTTACAAACACTGTGCAAATCACCTCCTTGAGCGCCAACTCCAGGAACTAACAAGAAATGTTCTGGGGCAATTTTGCGAATGGCTTGAAAATATTCAGGCTTGGTAGCCCCCACAACAAATATCAAATTTTGACTATTTTTCCAAGTCAGTGCTTTTTCTAAAACCGTTTCAAACAAATACTTATCGCCTACTTTTTGTAATTGATAATCTGCCGATCCCGGATTAGAAGTTAATCCTAACATAATGGCAAATTTATTGTCAAACGCTAAGAAAGGCTCCACTGAATCTCGTCCCATATAAGGTGCAATGGTCAAGGCATCACACTGCATTTCTTCAAAAAATGCCTTTGCATAACGGGTGGCAGTATTGCCAATATCACCGCGTTTTGCATCAGCTATAATCAAAATTTCAGGATGATTAGCATTGAGGTAATCAATCGTTTTTTGAAGTGCGGCCCATCCTTTTAAACCATAAGCTTCATAAAAAGCGATATTCGGTTTATAGGCTACGGCTAGGTCATGAGTTTGATCAATAATAGCCTTATTAAAAGCAAATATGGGGTCGTCTTCTGATTTTAAAAACGCAGGGATTTTTTCAAGGTCGACATCTAAGCCTACACACAAAAAAGATTGCTTGCGTTTTATCTCGCTAATCAGCTTGTCTAAGGTCATGTTTTAAAATTATTTAGTAAACAACATTTCGCGATATTTTGTCAATGGCCACAATTGATCATCAATCAAAATTTCTAATTTATCACAGTGGTAACGGATTGTCTTAAAAAATGGCTTAATCTCATCACAATACATAAATGCACGCTCTTCCATATTTTCAATTTTGTTAGCCACCTTACGCGTATCAATCATTTTTGTAATTGAGGCATTAATTTCTTCAATATGTAATGATACTTTTTCTAGGATATACAATTGTTCCTTAGCGTATTTGGTATAGTTTTCGCCAAAAATTTCTTTTAAACCTTTGACATTTTTAATGAGTACATTTTGGTATTGAATAGCTGTAGGAATAATGTGATTACGCGCTAAATCACCCATCACACGTGCTTCAATTTGGATGTGCTTAACGTATTCTTCCAATTCAATTTCGTGACGGGCATCTATTTCAGTGCGATTCATAATTGCCAATTCCTCAAAAAGTTTAACTGTACGTGGCGCACTTTTTACTTTTAAGGCTTGTGGGGTAGTCATATTATTACTCAACCCGCGTTTTGCAGCTTCATCAACCCATTCTTGGCTATAGCCATCGCCTTCAAAACGTATTTTTTTAGAGAGTTTAATCGCTTCTCTCAATACGGTAAAGATGGCTTCATCTTTATCAACACCATCTTTAATTAAGCCATCAACTTCTTCTTTAAACGATTTGAGTTGTTCAGCTACGATAGAGTTAACAATGGTCATTGCATTGGCACAGTTGGCAGATGAGCCAACGGCGCGCAATTCAAATTTATTTCCGGTAAAGGCGAAAGTAGAGGTACGGTTACGGTCAGTGTTGTCTTGTAAAATTTCAGGAATTTTACTGACCACATTTAATTTGTACTCTGTTTCTTCTTTAGCAGAGAGGTTGCCTTCAGTAATTTTTTCAAGTTCATCTAAAACCTCAGTCAACTGTGAACCAACAAACACAGAAACAATGGCAGGCGGCGCTTCACTTGAACCTAATCTACAATCGTTTGATGCCGTAGCAAAGCAAGCTCTTACAAGCTCTTCGTGCTCACAAACGGCTTTAATAGTGTTGATAAAAAAGGTCAAAAACAACAAGTTTTTATGAGGTGTAGAGCCAGGGCTCAACAAGTTAATACCTGTATCTGTTGACAGTGACCAGTTGTTGTGCTTACCGCTACCATTAACATGGTCAAATGGCTTTTCGTGAAATAGGATTTTAAAATTGTGTTTTTCAGCAATCTTACCCATGATGTCCATCAACAATAAGTTGTGGTCAACAGCCAGGTTAGCTTCTTCAAAAATAGGCGCTAATTCAAATTGATTAGGGGCAACTTCGTTGTGGCGCGTTTTAACCGGAATACCTAGCTTGAGGGCTTCGAGTTCCATTTCACGCATAAAACGCAAAACGCGTTCTGGGATTGAACCAAAATAATGATCGTCTAATTGTTGACCTTTAGCTGGTGCGTGTCCAAACAAAGTGCGGCCAGTCATGATAAGATCTGGGCGTGAGTTTGCTAAAGCAGAATCAATCAAGAAATATTCTTGTTCCCAGCCTAGGGTAGCCGAAACACGTTTAACATCGTCATTAAAATAATTAACCACATCTGTAGCTTGTTTATCTAAGACTTGTAGTGAGCGTAAAAGCGGGGTTTTATAATCTAATGCCTCACCGGTGTAGGCTACAAATATTGTAGGAATGCAAAGGGTGGTGCCGTATACAAAGGCAGGTGAAGTTGGGTCCCAAGCGGTATAACCACGTGCTTCAAAAGTATTTCTAATCCCTCCATTCGGAAAACTTGAAGCATCAGGTTCTTGCTGTACTAATGCGCCTCCTCCAAATTTTTCAAGAGCAGTGCCGTCCATTTCGCTTTCAAAAAAAGCATCGTGTTTTTCTGCCGATGTACCATTTAAAGGCTGAAACCAGTGTGTGTAATGGGTGGCTCCTTTTGAGATGGCCCATTCTTTCATTCCAGTTGAAATTTGATCGGCTAAATTGCGATCAATTTTAGCATCTTCTTTAATAGCGCGTTCCACGCTTTTGTAAGATTCTTTTGTCAAATATTGACGTCTTGCCTGCTGATTAAAAACATTAGTCGCAAATAATTCGGAATGGCGTACGGGTGTTTTTACATCAATTGGCTTATGCGTTGAAGCATCGTGTAAAGCCTGAAATCTGAGGGTAGGCATAGTGTTGTGTTATAGGTTTGGGTTAGAAATGAGCTCTTTAATTCGAGCCGTTTTAAATTAATAATAAGTGCGAAAATAATTATTTACTCAATTATGGTCTAATTTTTACCGCAAAATATTATAATTTATTTTTCACATGTTTATTAACAAAACCCTGTTTTATAGTGACTTTACACTGCATAAGTCACAAAAACATTGATTATTTTCTAATATCAGTACGCGATAGCAAGTTTATTCAACTAAATTATTCACTGATTTTCAATTTATACAAACGTGTTGGGCGATATTTATTAGCTATTGTAATTTCTTTTTTCAATTCACCTTGTCGATTTAAAGAATAGAATCCATTAAATTTATCAGGGTTTTCATTCGGAACAGCGATAAACAATTTATTATCCACAATACTAAACACACTCATACGCGATGAAGGATTGGATTCAGGAATTGCCAATTTGTGAAATTGACCGGGATGTGCGGGATCAAATTCATAGTAACCCATGACCATTTCATTATTGTTTTCTATCTGTTCACTTGAAGAAAACAAATAAGGCGCTTGTGAAATATGCAAGTAAATTTTACCATTATAAGCTTGAATAGATTGCGCAATATGATCTTCGCCAAATAAGCTTTCGATATCAATCATCCATTGGTCATCAAAGTCGTTTTCTCCGGCTTTGATTCGAAATATTTTTGAAGGATCTTGACTGTAAAATTGGTTCCATCCCCACGAACAAAAATAGAGATTTCCGGCTTCATCACGTGTAGTCGGATTGTTTTCTGACACAAAAAAACCAACTGTTTTAGCATGTGGATAACTGATAATTTTATCAAAGCTAAAACTCGGAATATCGATTACCGCTAGGTAAAAATTAGTTTCATCTTCACTGATTAAATTAAAACTAGCTTGTTCTAAAAAAGCAACACTCACATAGAGTTTATCTGCTTGATAATCGAGTACTAAAGTTCCGGTACGTATCAAGTTGTTTCCTGATTCATCTTCAAATTTAGCATCAGGTTTAAAGGCTTTGATATAAGGTTTGAGGTCGATTTGATCTAAGGTCATCATCGTGGAGGGGTCAAACATTTGTATCACTTGGCCTCCGGCAGATTCATTGTAGAAAAATCCGATATGGTCATTGACGATACACAGCTTGCGCGGCGGAAATAAATTTTCTTTACCAATAAAAATCTCGCGATCGATAAACATACGGTTATCCGTATTTAAGGTCAATCGAAATAAGCCGGGGGTTGAGGAAAATCCCTTTTTATCTTTAGCCATACTAAAGATGTAATTATCAAATGAACGATAACCCGATGAGGTTGAAGGATCTGAATTTACAAACTGTTGATTCTGCGCAATCAAATCATAAGAAACAGTCGGATCTATTGCAGATAAATCAAAGGTAAAGAAACGTGTAATATCTGAATTTGAGGCGTCTTCAGTAGCCATCACATAATTGTAATGTGAATAATCTGTTTTAGGAATAATGTTGGTATCTACATTTTCAACAGTACAACTCACAGTGCTTAAAACAGCAGTTATAATAGTCAAAAAGAGAAGAAATCGATTATACATGGTTTATAGACTATAAGTGATTTTCAAACTAAAGTGTCGTCCCGGGCTTTGCATTTTAAATGCGTTGTAAACCGCAGCGTTAAAGGCATTTTTGAGTTCGGCACCAAACGAAACGCGATGTCCCTGAATATTGCGTACATAAACTAGTCCGATATTGTGTACGTGTTGCTCAGGAATTATACGACTGGTGTTGATTTTTGAGGTTCCCCAAAGTCCTAAAAATCCATCGGGTTCAAATTGTTTTTCAATAAAATCGAGGTAATATTGATGCACGTAGCTGTAATTCCAAAACAAGGATAAATCATTACTCAAATTCAGCAGCTCTCTAAAATTATAAACGGCCTCAACATTGCCATAATAAAAAGGCATATTGGCTATACGTGCATTTTTATACACCTGATTATCTATACTTTTATCACGGGATGACTCCAGGCGAAAATCGTTCCAAGTCAAATTACCAGATAGGGTCAAATGCTCAATTGGGGTATAGGTTACTGAAAGCTCCACCCCCAGCCCATTCACTTTATCTAAGTTGAGGTATTTAGCCTGGTATTGATTGAGGTTTTTAAGGCGAATCAAATTTTTAATATCGCGATAATAAGCATTGACTTCAAAACGCAATTGCTCATCAGCATGAGTGAATCCCAAATTGTAATTGCGACTTTCTTCAGGGACCAATTTATAATTAGCCACCACAAAACTATTATCGCCAAAGAGTTCGCGTTGACTGGGCAAGCGATATGTGTTTTCATAAGACAAGCGCACATAATTTTGGCGGTTGAAATTGTATTTTAAGGCCTGTGAAAAACTAACCCCTGTATTGGTTATGGCTTTATACGCTTTAGCATCAATTAAAGGATTATCTGAAGTTTCATAATAACCGGACAAGTGGCCGTAATAATATTTTAGTTGCGTATTACTTTCTAAACGCCTATCCAAGAGTTTGCTATTTAAGGCTAAATTAGTCACCAGTTTATTATAGCTCGTACCGTCAGGATTTAAAGCATCATTATTAGATTTGTTATTATAATGACTATACACCGTATTACTTTCAACTTGCCAATTATCAGCCAACAAGTAATTGAGGTAAGTACGCGATGTAAATTGTGTTGAGGTATTGTGCATATAACCGTCTTTCACTAGAATATTCCCCATTTCTGAACCCGAATTGGTGGTGTGCGCCTGGCCTTTCCAATCGTAATACACATTTTTAGCCGGATCGACCAATTCGTAATCTATCTGACTGTACATCAAAAATTGATTGACGCTTAAGCGATTGTCAAGAAAATGATTTTTATACTTTAAGGAAGGTATAAAATTGCCGTTTTCCTCGCGATATACTTGTCCAAAAGGTCTGGCGCGTGAGTAGGGATCATTTTGAATTTCTTTGTGCAAACTGTAAGAATTGACTTTAAATTCTAACAATTCAGCCCATGACAAATCACGCAACTGTGCATAACCTTCAAAAGAACGTTGCTTAAACGCATTGTGAAACAAGCGGGCTCTTATATAATCTGTACGTCCGGTTTCTTGGTCTAAAAACGGTAAATCATCAACTTTGTAGTCGTTATCTGAGTAATTAAAGAAACTATTGGTGCCTACAAAGAGGTGATCGGCTAATTTAACTTGCCCATTAATGGTGACAATATGCGTGTTAAAAGATCCAAATTCATAAGAGATGGTTCCTGAAGTTTTATCACTGACATTAGGCATGATATTGATAGCACCGCCCAGAGCATCTACACCTATTTTAGACGGCAGAACACCCTTATAGATTTCGATACGGTCAACAGCATTTGTCGGCACTTTAGTCAATCCGTAATTGGAGCCTAAATAATCAATCGGAATGTTGTCATAGAGCAATTTTACAGCATTTCCTGAAAATCCACCGACAATAATATTACTCGATCCGCCCAGACCTCCTATATTTCTAATTTTCACGCCGGGTGATCGATTCATTAATTCTTCAACAGAGTTAGCGCGCTTGCGATGTTCGTCTAGGGCTATAATATCGGCTTTTATTGCATTGTTTTTTAAGGCTTCACTAAGCTTGAGCGTTCTTAATTCAACGGTCTCCAAAGTATATTGACTCACCCCTACACTGAGTTGCACATCAGTAACCGATTGCTGCGTGAGATCAACCGTCACCGCTTGGTAATTAAATCCGTCGTAAGCGGCATATAAAGTGTAGTGTTGAGGTTGAAGACTTTCAAACTCAAATTGCCCCTGGGTGTTTGTGTATGTAGTCAGATTAGCCTCAACAAGCACTATTTTAATGTGATTTAGTTGCTGATCAATTGTATTGGTGATTTGCCCACTTATACTTCTTGAAGACTGTCCTATCGCCGAAAAGCCAGTCATTACACCTAAGAGTACCCATAAAAATTGCCGCATAAACCGTTTAGATAGTTTCTTTCATACTGATTATCAGTACAAAATATTTTATTTAAAAGAGTTTTGCAAAAATACAAATATGATTAGAATTTAGTCTAAATAAACACCACTAATATCAATAACAAAATTGTAAAAAGCAGTCCTATTTCTCTGCATTTTTTAACACGACTGAAATTTAAATAACACAAATACGACTCACTTTTTACGCTTTAGGCATTTGTATTTAGTTGTAATAATAGGTCTAGCTTTCGCTGCTTTCATTATAAAAATTGAAGCATTTATTTATTTATTACCCATTACTACTCAGCCCTACTCCCTATCACAATCTTCCCTTCTGTAGAAAAAGAGCTTTGGTCCTATTTTTTTTAGAGTACTTGGTTACTATTCAGCAGGTAGGGTCGTCCCTTTTAGAGACGTGAAGAGCGTGGTAGAAGTTTGTTTTTTTTTTACAAATATTGGATTTCACTGAGTTCCATTTCCATTTAAAAAAATCAACTGGAGGCGTAATCTATGAGGGTAAAAATAAGACAGCTCTCGGAATGCAATATTTTCCCTAAAAAGAGATTTCATTTTAAGGTAGATTTGAGGAAACTCCGTAGGAGTTTAATGTGATTAACCCATAGCAAACCTAGTGTAGCTATGGGCTAGATACAAACAACGCACGAATCCAAAAGAGGGTTCAACATCAGTTTTCCAAAACGGCCTCCCCCCCCCATACACAACAGGCTACAACCAAGTTTTAAAACTTTAACCTAAGCTTACAATTCCCAATTTTTCATCATTTTTTTTTATTTCAAATTATGTATTCATAATAAAATACTAATTATTTTTCATTTTTTAATAACATTTACATAAATTTGAAGTCACATTAACCAAAATAAATTTTTAACCCATGAAAAAAAGCATTACACTCGCCTTTTTTTTGCTCTGCTGTGTCTTCTTGCAAGCACAACAGCACTTGGTACCCGTCTATACGGCTACCTCTCAACAATCCCCTCAACCTGGCAATGAAGTTTTTCTAGCTATTGATGACGCCGACAGCACCATGTACCACTCCAATTGGTACCAAACCGGCATCCCCGATCAACTAGATTTTTACTTTGTAGACGGCGTTCAAAGTATTAACGAAATCGTTTATACCCCGCGACAGTCACAACTCAATGGGGTGTGGACCAATATCGATTTATTGTACGCCACACAAGATGACCCCACAACCTTTATTCCTGTTTCAGACAGTATTAGCTGGGCGGCAGATCACACTGACAAAACGATCAGCCTCTCTACACCACTTGAAAATGTAGCTGTTATTCGCTTTGTGGTCAATGCCGGTTATAACGATTTCTCTAGCTGTGCAGAGATGCGCTTTTATTCAGACCAGCCTTATGAAAATCCTTTTCAAAGCTGCGCTGTAGCCACTGACAGTTTGCCTACTGATACTAAAGTAGCTGTTATAGCTGATGGCTCTTATGCCTCTTCCTTTCAAGCAGGTGAAGATATTTCGGGCTCATTTGATGGGGATTTAAGTACCCTTTACCACTCGTCATATGGCAATACTCAAATGCCGGTAACCCTCAATTATCACTTTGATGGCAATACGCCTGTAGATTATCTTAAATATACTCCGCGTACAGACTATAATATTAATGGCGCTTTTGGCAACGTTATTGTCAAATACAACACCTCTACAAACAGTAGTTTTGTCACCTTAACAAGTTTTGATTTCGAACAGGAAAAACAACCTAAGTTTATTGAATTTCCTAATACCATTACGCCATTAAACATCCAAATTATCGTTCAAGATGGCGCTAATGGATTTGCTAGCTGTGCTGAAATGGAGTTTTTTAGCTACAACACTAATGCTGTAGCCACTGCCCCTGAAGGGATTTTTACTGACGCACTCTACACTGAACTCCTACCCGGCGTTACACAAACGCAAATCGATGCTATCGCTTCCTCATTTTACAAAAATTTAGCACAGTGCATTTACAACGGCACCTACAGTAACTATCGCTATAATAACTATGAGGTTTACAAACCTAGAGGCATACTCAGCCAAGAACTTAAAACCAGTGGCTATGATCCGTATGAAAATCCGACCGGAATTTATTTTGAATCTGGTGAAAAGGTCGTTTTATTTGCTCAGAATATTGATGCCAGCACCCCTGTTTACCTCACGGTTAAAAACTATGAACAAGGCTATGGCGGTCCTTCTGGCTTGTATCCGCTAAAAAATGGATTAAATGTTTTTGAAGTCAATGTCACCGGCTTAGGCTACATCCATTACTACAACACCAACCTCAATGCTCCTGATGTATCTGTCAACATTGTATCTGGTCAAGTAAATGGTGTATTTGACCTTGACACCTCCACTAATGCTGATTGGGTGCAACTTTTAACCAACAGTACTTATCCTCGTTTAGATATCATTGGTGAAAAAGCACATCTTGTTTACAACCGTGATGCTTTAAAAGCTGGCAGTCCTTTTGACGGCATTTCTTTAATTGAAAAATACGACCAAATTGTACGTATAGAGCACAACCTCATGGGCTTGTACTATCATGACATCGTCCCTAAAAATCATATGCTGGCCTTTAGTGAATACGGCGGGGGTTATTATGCTGGTGGATTAGGTGTTCACCTTGATATCACCTGGGGAGTTAACAACATCGCTAACCCAGAGCAACTCGATTTATGGGGAATCCCTCACGAATTTGGTCACGTTAATCAAGTTAGACCAGGCTTGCGCTGGGTAGGAACCACAGAGGTAACTAATAATATCTATTCGGCTTGGGTGCAATTACAAATGAATCCTGAAGGCAACAATTATACGCGCCTAGAACGCGAATCTCAAGTTCCTATTGCCGGAATGCCTTCTGTTGCCGGCGGCCGAATTAATGGTGCTATAAACTTGACTTATGTGCAAGGAAAAGCTCTTCAAGATACTACTGCTTCTGATGTATTTAAAATTTTAGTTCCATTTTGGCAACTCGAATTGTACTATCAGAAAGCCGGAGCTTCTCGTAATGCGCCTACATTAAGCTTAGAAGAAGATTCTACAAATTATCAAGGCGTTGATTATGCCCACTGGTTTGGTATCGTGGCTCAAAAAGTACGCAACACCAATGCACAAGGCCTAACTAATGGTGACTTAGTGATGAACTTTGTCAAAAATACTTGTGATGCTGTGCAAGAAGATTTAACGGATTTCTTTACGCGTACCGGGTTTTTAAAACCTATCGATGTAACCATTGATGATTATGGCTATGGTCAACTGACGATTACGCAAGCTATGGTCGATTCAACTAAAGCCTATATTGCTCGTCAAAATTATTCAGCACCTGTATCTCCGGTGATCAATTACATTTCTACCCACAGTATCAATGCTTATAAAAATCAACTCAACTTAACCGGAGTGGCTGGACAAGGTGTTTCCGTGGATGGCTATCAAATCATGATCAGTCACCAAGATTGGCCTAATGCTGTTGCCTTTGAAGTTTACAATGCCCAAGATTCATTAATGCATGTTGCCATTAATGGAACCGGCGATGTAAACTTGACCACTTCTACTGTGTATTACCCCGAAGATGCCTTAGGCGTTTATGCCATCGGATTTGACGGCGAAAAACGATTAGTTTATCCAGCTGATTTAAGTGTTGACAAACCGCAAACAGCAACTCTAAAAGTATATCCAAATCCTTTTTCTAACACTGATAACTTACAAATAGAGTTACCTAACTTTGAAGGAAACCTTAACATAGCACTTTACGACTTAACAGGCCGCGTGCTAACACAACTCAAAGGATCGTTACAAAAAGTTGAAGCGCAATTAAATCAGTATACGCCTAATTTAACTTCGGGTATTTACTTTTTAAAACTCAGCACCGCTAAAGGCCGAGTATTTGAAACAAAGCTCATTAAAAACTAATTCGGTTTAGATTTTGTTTTCCTAAAAGCCACGCCAGATTTCAATTCTTGCGTGGCTTTTTAGTTAAGTAAATGCATGTTAGAATAAAACCACTTTCGTATAAGATAGATTTGAGGAAACTCCGTAGGAGTTTAATGTGATTAACCCATAGCAAACCTAGTGTAGCTATGGGGTAGATACAAACAACGTACGAACCCCGGAGTGGGTTCAATATCAGTTTTCTCAAAATAGCTGAATAATCATTCTTTCATTTCAACAACCTACAAATCACACAACATCAACAATTCAAAAAAGACTAAATCAATATTTATCTTTAATTTTAGTATTATTTTAATTTATTTTATATTTGCCTTAAATACTTAACGCTATGAAAATTATAAAACACCTTAGTTTAGTTCTTGGTCTCACCTTTTGTATTAGTTTACAAACCACTAATGCACAAACACTTCACCTCAAAGATGGCTCTACTTATGAAGTGACATCTACCTCAAAAACAACCACCGGCATGGAGGTTATGGGGCAAACCATGAACATGAATATGGATCAAACTTCAACCTATAATATTGCTGTTGAGGCCATTCCTGACAATCAATACAAGTTAACTAACACAATCACAAGTATGCAGTTAACTGTTAAGCAGATGGGACGAGAATTTAGCCTTGACTCTGATAACCCTAAAGATCTCGATACTCCTCAAGGAGCTGTATTAAAAGATATCATCAATGTAGAAATTCCTGTAACTGTTGACCACAACGGAAAAATCGTCTCCGTCAATACAGAGGCTATTCAAAATGAGAACTTATCTAAAATCAGCGGTAACTTTCAAACTTCTGGTTTTGGAACTACACTTGCTTTTCTCGCCTTGCCAAAAGACTTAAAAGTTGGACAAACCTGGGAAACTTCAACTACGGTTAATGGAACTTCTTTGCACAGCACCTACAAAGTAGAAGCCGTTCAAAAAGACAAAGTAACCTTAAACGTATCTGGTGACATGAATGTGGAACAAACTTTTGAGCAAGGACAAATGAAGACTGAAAGTAAAATAGCTGGTTCTTTTTCAGGTGAATTAGTCGTTAACAGAACTAACAACCTTATTATTTCTTCTAAACGCCTTGTAAACTTAAAAGGAAAAACAACTGTAATGGAAAAATCAATTCCTATAAGCTCTACAATTACAGCAAGCACTACTGCCAAAGAAATCTAATCTTTTTTAAAAAAACACTCAACTAAAGCCGGATTTACTATCCGGTTTTTTTTATGCGAATTATTGCCGAAAGTAAATTCGTTATTCCTACGAAGAATGACTATTTTTACCCCTATTAATAACTAAAAAAAGTGTTTTGGCAAAAAAGAAAGAAAAGAAGGTCACGCCATTAATGAAGCAATACAACGGGATAAAAGCTAAATATCCTGATGCTTTACTCCTGTTTCGCGTTGGTGATTTTTATGAATCTTTTGGTGAAGATGCCGTCAAAGTGGCTCGCATTCTTAATATTGTACTCACCAATCGCAACAATGGCGGCGAACGCACAGAGCTTGCCGGGTTTCCGCATCATGCCTTAAATACTTATTTACCGAAACTGGTCAAAGCTGGTGAGCGCGTAGCCATTTGCGACCAACTTGAAGATCCTAAAAAAACAAAGACCATTGTCAAACGCGGCGTAACAGAAATGGTAACTCCCGGAGTAGCCTTAAACGACGAAGTCTTACAAAGCAAAACCAATAACTTTTTAGCCGCCTTACATTTCTCAAAAACACAAATAGGCATCTCTTTTCTAGATGTCTCTACAGGAGAGTTTCTTATTGCCCAAGGCAATACGTCTTATATTGACAAACTCCTCCAAAATTTTATGCCGAGTGAAGTTTTAGTGGCACGAAAACACAAAACCGAATTCAAAGAAAAATTTGGTAATGATTACCACTTCTACCTCAAAGAAGATTGGCTCTTTAAACCTGATTTTGCACACGAAACCTTAAATACCCATTTCGAAACCAAAACGCTAAAGGGATTTGGTATAGACCAGCTAGAATCCGGTATCATTGCGGCCGGCGTTATCTTGCAATATCTCGATGACACGCAACACCACCAACTCAAACACATTTCTTCTATATCACGTATTGCTGAAGACGACTACGTGTGGATGGATCGCTTTACGATTCGCAATCTAGAACTCTACCAGGGCAATAGCAATCAAGCGGTCACTTTACTTGATGTCATAGATAAAACCATCTCTCCTATGGGAGGACGCCTACTCAAACGTTGGCTTGCTCTGCCACTCAAAACGCTTGATAAAATCACGCAACGCCACCAAAGTGTTGCCCATTTACTCCAACATCCACAACTACAACAAAGTATTCAGGAACAGATTAAAAAAATTGGTGATTTAGAACGTCTCATCTCAAAAGTAGCCACTCAAAAAATCAATCCGCGTGAGGTGATGCAACTCAAAACATCACTAGAAGCTATTATTCCTATAAAAACTGATACCGCTAGCTCAACTTGCGATGCCCTCAAGGTGATTTCTGAAAATTTGCGAACCTGTGACCTTTTGCGCCTCAAAATTACCGAAGCCCTGCAACCAGAACCTCCGGTTAATATCCTCAAAGGAAATGCTATTGCCGATGGTTTTTCAGATGAACTTGATGAATTGCGCAAAATAGCCTATTCAGGCAAAGATTACCTCAACCAAATGTTGCAGCGCGAAATTGATTCTACCGGCATTACTAGCCTTAAAATAGCTAGCAATAACGTCTTTGGGTACTATATCGAAGTGCGCAATACCCATAAAAATAAAGTGCCTGACACCTGGGTACGCAAACAAACGCTTGTCAGTTCTGAACGCTATATCACCGAAGAACTCAAAGAATATGAAGCCAAAATTTTAGGTGCCGAAGAAAAAATTCAAGTCCTCGAACAAGAACTCTATCAGAAATTAATACTGTGGATGAAAGATTATATCCGTTCTGTTCAAGAAAACGCCGCACTCATTGCGCAACTCGACTGTTTATGTGGTTTTGCTCAATTGGCCTTAGAAGACAATTACACACAACCAAAACTCACTGAAGAGTTCAGCTTGAATATTGTTGAAGGTCGCCATCCGGTAATCGAAAAACAACTCCCCGCCGGAGAATCTTACATCACCAACAATGTATTTTTAGATCGTGATGAACAACAAATTATCATGATTACCGGTCCTAACATGAGTGGTAAATCAGCTTTATTACGTCAAACGGCACTCATTGTCCTTCTAGCTCAAATAGGAAGTTTTGTTCCTGCCAGGGCTGCCGAAATTGGTCTCGTTGACAAGATATTTACACGTGTTGGTGCCAGTGACAATATCAGTTTAGGTGAATCTACCTTTATGGTTGAGATGAATGAAACAGCCAACATCCTCAACAATGTTTCTAAACGCAGCCTCATATTACTCGATGAAATAGGTCGTGGCACAAGCACTTATGACGGGATTTCAATAGCTTGGGCCATCAGTGAATACCTTCACGAACACCCCACACGCCCCAAAACGCTTTTTGCGACGCATTATCACGAACTCAACGCTATGGAAGAACGTTTTGAACGGATTAAAAACTATAATGTCTCTGTCAAGGAACTCAAAAATAAAGTCCTTTTTATGCGCAAATTAGTTCCTGGAGGTAGCAAGCACAGTTTTGGAATTCACGTCGCTAAAATGGCAGGCATGCCGCAGCATGTTTTAAACCGTGCCAACAAAATTCTCAAAAAACTCGAAGCCTCTCACAGCGGTGATGAATTAGACGGTAAACTACAAGCGGCTACAACTCAAGATCCTCAATTGAGCTTTTTTAAACTTGACGACCCCCTGCTCGAAGAAATAAAAGAAGAAATTCTACATACCGATATAGACACCTTAACACCGGTTGAAGCTTTGATGAAACTCAATGAAATTAAGCGCATGCTCTTGCCTAAACATGAAAAAACGGTTTAACTCCCTTTTAAAATAACTAAAGTCTCGGAGAAAGTAACAAATGGGAAGTTAGTAAATTATGTATTTGGCTATACAACAGCTAGCTATCTACCTGACAATCAATTATAAAATTTAATTTACAACTAATAATAACTTATACACTTTCTTTGTTGTGGAACACCCTTCGGGTTCAGTAAGAACAGGTCTAGCTTGCCCTATACTGACTTCGTTTGTACAGGGTTTTCACATTAATGATCTTCGCCTTTCAAAGCATGCTTTTGTCTATTTCAACAACCATGTAATGGTTGAATTTGATTAACCCCGAGTGCAACTCGGGGCACTAAGATTACTGTATCTTACAGAACTATGAAGTAGTTCAGCACTAAAAATCGTAGTAGAATAACGATACTTTAGCAAAATAACCTAAACTTTCACCGACCTCTGCGTTATTCAAAAAAATATCAATTCCAATTTACTCATTTTCAATGTTTAAAAAATCGACTTAAAAAAAGTCGATTTTTTTCGCTTAAACCCCTTGCATAAATGGAAAACAGCCTTATATTTGCAAGCGCAAAAGAAATGTTCTTTTATATAAAAAATGCGAAAATAGCTCAGTTGGTAGAGCGCCACCTTGCCAAGGTGGAGGTCGCGGGTTCGAGCCCCGTTTTTCGCTCT